>CAZVWR010000001.1:0-206287 GCA_964630905.1 uncultured Spirochaetales bacterium
GGTATGCAGTCAGTCACCGATCGGAAAGGTAAATCTCGGACTGTATGAAGTTGCGTCAAAAGCTGAATAGTACGGACTTATCAGAGCTGTTGACATGACAAGGGAGGCAACTCTGGTTAAACTTATGATCGCTCTTGGAAGATATCAGTCGATCGACAAAGTGAAAAAATTCATGATGGAAAGCATTTCAGGCGAAAAAGAGAGTGCCGATGTTAGGTAAGGAACTAAAATATACCGGCTTTGCCGCAATAATCGGCGCTCCGAACTCAGGAAAATCAACATTCCTCAATAATGTAGTAAAATCAAAGGTTTCGATAGTCACTCCGAAAGCTCAAACTACAAGGAACAAGATCCGCGGAGTTTATACAAAAGATGATGCACAGATAGTTTTCACCGACACACCGGGGATAACTTCGACCGATTTTGGCAAACTTCTTAATAACTGGATGAACAGATACAGCTTTTCGGCCGCGAACGAATCCGATTTCACCCTCTTTTTCGTTGATGTTTCAACTCAGCACCCTGAACTTGGAATTGGTGAAGAAGAAAAACACATTCTCGACAACCTCAAAAGTAGAACCCCGACCATTCTTGTCGCCAACAAATGCGATATCGTTAAAAAAATGAGAGCTGATGACACCATTGCCGTTTACAGGAAATATTTCAAATTCGCTGACACATTTGCAGTTTCAGCGTTAGACGGAACCGGAATAGATGAACTCGTTGAAGCAATAAAAAAATACTGCGTTTCCGGGCCTCAACTTTTTCCTGAAGATATGACAACAGACCAGGATGATTCATTCTTAGTATCTGAAATAATTAGAGAAAAACTTTTCATGGAGCTTTCGCAGGAACTCCCCTACCACACCGTTGTAACGATCGAAAGAATGACCGATCACAAATCAAAGGACATCCTCATGATCGATGCCACAATACATGTCGCAAGAAAATCCCAGAAAAGCATCGTCATCGGCGCAAAAGGGTCAACACTCGGCAATATCGGTAAAAAAGCACGGCTTGAACTTGAAAAGATCTACGGCTGTCAAGTCGGACTTAAACTGTTCGTCAGAGTCGAGGAAAAATGGTTTGAAAAAGAACGGCTTTTGCAGAAAGTCGGCTTTGAAAAGGATTTCGACAGGTAAATATCCGTTACGCTTCTTTTTGTTGACAATTAGACACAGCTTATATTAAACTTCACCGTTTTAACTCTATTTACAGAGGTTTCGGAAATGAAAAAGATTCTTTTTGTGATTGTTCTGTTTTTTTTATCATGCAGGAACGAAACAGATTTTAATAAACACAGTCCCACCAGCTTGGGTCTGTGGAATGATGAAAGTGATGAACCGCTTTATGGCATTGATAATTTAAAACCTGTCGTATCGGGAAATATTTCAACGCCGTTTGATATAAGTGCTGTCATTAATCAGGTTAGATTTGCTTTCAGAGAAAAAAATGGATTTTACGAAGGTGGTTCTACAAATTATTCCGTAAAAGTTACATCTGACGGCGCATTCAGTATTACACCATACTATTTTGAGGAAGATAAATCAGTTAAAAAGAAACCAGTAAAGTTTAAAACCCTGGGAGTTGTTAATCCTAAAATTTTTACAAATGAAAAAGCTTCTTTGAATATCAAATATAAACAGATCGTTGAAGAACTCAAAAATACAGAAAACGGTTTAGAACAAAGCTGGTTTTTTGCTCAAAAACCGGATTCAGACAAGGATATCATAATTAAAATTGCAGTCGAAGGAGCTGATTACATCGGAAAAACCATAACAGGACTTCATTTTGCCAATAAAGGAGATAAACTGGGATTAAGATATGGTACAGCAAAATGGATTGATGCAAAAGGGCATGAAACAACTATTATTCCGGAATGGGAAAATGGATATATTTCAATTACCGTTCCAATATCTGTTATTGAATCTTCAACATACCCTGCCGTTTTAGATCCTGTTATCGGACCTGAATTCGGAATTGATGAACCTGTTTACAGTGATGCGAATTTCGAGAGTTTTACTCCTGATGTGGCATTTGATGGCACCGATTATATGGTGGTTTGGAGCGACACGAGGAAACCTCAAAAAGCTATTTATGGTGCAAGAGTTTCAACATCAGGGGACATTATTGACCCTGCAGGATTTTTAATCTCTTCAAATCAATACTGCGATCTTCAAAAGCCCACAATTTCATTTGACGGCAACAACTATTTAGTAATTTGGAACACAATATACAAAACCACTGTTGCTTTAAATGGAACCCGAATTACCAAAAACTGTAAAATCTTAGATGAAACACCGATCCATATAGCTGGTGTTTCCTATTCCGAAAAACACCCTATATCTTTTGATGGTGTCAACTATCTGGTAGTCTATATTACTGAAAGAAATTTAAAAACCATTGTTGCTGGAAAAAGAATCACTCAAGAAGGCGTTGTTCTTGATAAAAATGGATTTATAATTAGCAGATCGATGGAAAACTCTGGTGCAGCTTCAGTTGCTTTTGATGGTGTAAATCATTTTGTGGTTTGGACAGATAAGAGAAGCGGTAGATGGGATTTATATGGCAATTATATTTCCATTTCTGGTGAACTGATTGAAACAGAAGACTTACTTATTGAAACGCATGAGAATTTTTTTCCATTTTATTCAACATCTCTTTTATTTGATGGGAACAACTATCTTGTCTCCTGGAATGGAAGCAAAGATGGGATGGGAATGGGAATATATTTCAAAAGAATAACTAAAAACGGGATTATATTGGATACAGATGCTATAGAAGTAACTTCCGATACTCTTCATTTTACAACAATATTTAGCGGCGGCAACTATGTCTTCTTATGGTTGTATAATGATTATAATGTTTTTAGCATCAATGGTGCTATTGTTTCATCTTCCGGCATCAAAATTAAAGAATTTAATGTAATTTCTAAATCTAATGAAGGAATCACAAGTTACAAACCCTCAGTTTCAACAGATGGACAAAATATTATTATTGTTCTCTCTGAAAAACAAAACAATATAGAAAAAATATTTGGTTATATTATTTCCAGCAATGGAGATGTTTTTAAAAATCAATTTTTAATATCAAGAGGAGCAAATTATCAATACTCTCCTGCAATTGCATTTGATGGTACTAATTATCTTGTGGTATGGGAAGATATCCGGAACGGAAAACAAAGTGACATATACGGATCATTGGTTACAAGTGACGGAATAGTTGTTAATACTGAAGGAATACCTGTATCAATAGCTGAAAATGATCAACGGTCTCCAGAATTATCTTTTGATGGGAGCAATTATTTTGTTGTATGGTTAGATTATAGAAACGAAGATTCAAAAAAAATATATGGCGCCAGAATTACTAAAACAGGAACATTGCTTGATCCTGATGGAATAGTTATCAGTAAAGATAAATCTTCTTCAAAAGCTTCCATCGCTTTTGATGGAACAAATTATTTTGTTGTTTGGAACAGCACTATAATAATTCCTGATTTTGGCTATAATGTTAATGTGTTGTCAGGTTCACGAGTTTCAACAGATGGAAAAGTTCTGGACTCTGAGGGAATAATTTTGGGAGCAGACATTTATTATTCAAATCCACCGGCAATTTCATTTGATGGAACAAACTACTTTGTATTATATATAAAAAATGATTTTATAAACAATAGCACAAATTTATACGGAACGATTTTTTCACAAGAAGGCGAACACATAAAAACGGTGCCTATTTTCAATGAGATCGGAAAGCAAAAAAATCCTTCTGTTGTTTTTGACGAAAATGATTATTTTGTTGTATGGTATGATTATAGAACTTTTGACAAAAAATTTATTTACGGAACAAAAGTAACAACAGAAGGAAATGTTATAAATCCCGATGGAATTAAATTTCTTGAATTGAAAGATGATGCAAACAACATGGATGTCGGTTTTAATGGAAACAATTATATTTTAATATTTCAGGATAAAAATTACATTTCTCTATCAGATTCTCTAATTTATGGCGCAACTATTTCCAAAAATGACTATTCATTAAGTGATCGGTTTTTAATATCAGAGAAAAGCATTACGGCTCAAGAACCCTCGGTTGTTGCTTTAAATAACGGCAAAGCAATGATCGTCTACTCTCACTTTTATGACAGACCTGAATTTAATTCATACAGAGTTGCCGGACGGCTTTTTTATGACGGAATACTTGGCAACAGCTGCGAAGAAAACAATGAATGTGATCCAAATTATTGTGTTGATGGAGTCTGCTGTCTTTTTTCAAGTTGCGATGACAACAACCCATGCACGATCGATTCCTGTGCTTCTTCCGGGGATGGAACATGTACCAATACACCGGGGAATGCAGGAACAGTTTGCAGACCGTTGGCAGGAGGATGTGATATTCAAGCTGAATATTGTGATGGAATAAGTTCTGACTGTCCCGAAGATTCTTTAATTGAAGCTGACACTGTGTGCAATACCGCCACCAGACCTTGTGAACTTGATACAAAATGTACCGGAGATTCTCCTTTATGTCCTGCCAATCCTTTTAAAGATCAGTCATTTAAATGTGCTGAAGCAACAGAGCTTTGTGAAAACGACTCATACTGCACAGGAAACAGCTATGAATGTCCGGGAACCACAGCGAAAGATAATACTGTTGAATGTCGTGAATCGGCAGGCGTCTGTGACACTGCAGAGTTCTGCAACGGAACGGATAAGGTCTGTCCTTCCGATGCTAAACTCACGACTGTCTGCAGGGGAAAAAACGGAGATTGTGATGTCGCTGAATATTGTGATGGAATAAGTTTTGACTGTCCCGAAGATTCTTTGATTGAAGCTGATACTGTGTGCAATACTGCCACCAGACCTTGTGAACTTGATGCAAAATGCACCGGAGAATCTTCCTCCTGTCCTCAAAAAACGCTGAAGAACACATCGTTTATATGCAATGACAAAAAGGGAGATTGTGATGTCGCTGAATATTGTGATGGAATTAATTCCGAATGCCCTGAAAACAAATATGAACCGGATTACATGGAGTGCCAGGGTGATGGATATGACTGGATGCTATATCAATGTATCAATGGAACATGTGAATCAATTGAAGAACTTAATGGTGGCTGTTCAAACTTTAAGGAAATAAAAACATTTCCGTTTGAAGACACTTCAGAGATTACTGGAAGACCCAATCACATTAAAAATTATGGAGCAGGGTGTGAAGAAATGGAGTCTTCAGGTAGTGATGTTATATACAAAATAACGGTCAGATCAGAAAAATTCTATACAGTAACAGTAAAATCTGATTTTGATGCCGCAATTGCAATAATCAGAACATGTAGTGATAATGAAGAATGTATATATGTGAAGGACAAAATGATTGATGGAGACGAAACCATCATTTTCGAAACAGATGCAGATGATACATTTTTTATTGTAATTGAATCAGTTTCAGGAAATGGATCTTACATACTGACCGTTATTGAAAAAGATTTTGAAATTCAAAATGACAGCGACACTGATCATATAACTGATTCTGACAATCAAGACGATGACATTTCTGACTCAGACTCCCTTGAAATCGACGATAACCAGTCTGATGCTGATTTTCAGGAAATCGATGAGGATTCCTCTGCTGTTGACAATGAAATAATCAAATCTGATACTGAAAAAAATGACAATGATCATACCGATAAAGATAAAACCGATATAGATTCATATGATGACTTCGATTATAAAACAGGCAAAGATAACAGCTTCGGCTGCGGATGTACAATAATTTTTTAAATAGGGCAAACATGAAAACACTATTTATTTTTATGATTTTAACCATCTTCACCTCCTGCGAACTTCAGAAGTTTGATCGTCCTGTTAATGATGAAGATTCTGCTGACAATGAGATCTCAGATGAAACTGATGTTGAGGAGATCTCTGATGAAGGAGTCGCTGAACTTGAAGGGGTTGTGTGCACGGGTCAGACGAAGTGTTATGACAACGGGGATGAGATAAAGTGTCCTTCCCCTGGAAGCGATTTTTACGGGACTGATGCTCATTATGCAATATCAGGGGACTGTCTGAAAAGGGACTTTACAATATTGGATTCCGGTCCTGAAAAAATAGTGATAGACAATAACACGGGTCTACAGTGGCAGAGAACTTTTTCTCAGAAAGATTATTCGCAGGATGAAGCAACAAGTCATTGCAGGAAACTTTCTTACGGCGGGCATTCGGACTGGAGACTGCCTGATCAAAGTGAACTCTGGACAATAGTGGATTTTGAGAGAAGTCTTTCACCTGCAATAGACACAGATGCTTTTCCATCGACTCAGTCAGATTATTTCTGGACATCATCAAAAGACAGTTCTGACAGCGATCTAGGTGTTTTCGTTCATTTTCTTTACGGCACTTCCGGAAAAATTAAAAATTCCTCATTCGGTTATGCAAGATGTGTCAGAGGAAAATATCTGCCTGAAAACGCTTTTAAAGAAGAATCAGTCAAAGAAGATAAAATTTTATTCGACTCTTCAACCGGTCTTGTCTGGAGCAGGTCATATGCAGCAGGCCGCAAATGGAAAGAAGCGCTTGCTTATTGTGAAGAACTTAATTACGGCGGGGCAAGAAATTGGAAACTTCCAAACATATATGAACTGAAAACTCTTTTTAATAATGAAGATGCCGCTTTGATCTCAGTTATTCAGGAAATTCCCAAAGAAAATTTCTGGTCTTCCACTACGGCTTCACTTTATTCTGCGAGCTATGCTCTGTCTGTTAACATGGGAAACGGAGATATTCAATTTGAATCGAAACAGGATGCAAAATATGTGATCTGTGTGACAGGGAAAACAGAAAACAACACAGAAGAGTGCACTTCTGACAGCGGTTGTCCTGAAGGATATGACTGCATAAGCGGTGTCTGTTATGAAAGTATGGATGAATGCATTTCTAATGATGACTGTGAGGATGGATTTGAATGTTTTGAAGATAAATGTATCCCTGAAAAATCTTTTATTTCAAAATGGAATACTGCTTTTTACGGAGTATCTTCAGAAAAACAGATCACGCTGCCTCTTGTTGAGAACGGAACTTATGATTTTACAGTTTTCTGGGGTGATGGTGCTTACAATAAAATAACAAAATGGAATGATCCTGCGACAACTCACACATATCCGGAGTCCGGAACATACAGTGTCATAATTAGCGGAACTTTTGAAGGATGGCAGTTCTGCAAAGTGACTGATGCCGGATGTGAGGCAAGCGATTCTAATAAAATTACTGATATACTTCAGTGGGGCGGACTTGTTCTGGGAGACACTGAATATCAATTTTCTCAAAGCTGGAATCTTGATATTACGGCAGAAGATGCTCCCGATCTGAGCAAAACAAAAAGTTTCAGAGGCGCTTTTGCCGGCTGCAATACTCTTGCTGGGGGTGACAGTTTTAACAGCTGGGATGTTTCAGGCATTAAAGATATGAGCTATATGTTTTATCGGTCATACTACTTTAATCAAAACATTTCGAGTTGGGATGTGTCGAGTGTCACCGATATGAGAGCCATGTTCAGCGAAGCAGGATCTTTTAATCAGAATATCTCGACATGGAATGTTTCGAATGTTACAAATATGATTTACATGTTTGAAAATGCAACGGCTTTTAATAGTGATCTTTCTAACTGGAATGTTGAGAATGTTACGAATATGACGGGAATGTTCTTGAAAGCATCATCATTTAACAGTGATCTTTCCGGCTGGAATGTCTCAAAGGTGATCGGCATAGGCGGAATGTTTTATGATGCTTCATCATTTAACAGCGATTTATCAAACTGGAATGTTTCCAATGTCATATATATGGCTGGAGTGTTTGAGAGTGCAGCATCATTTGAAAGTGATCTTTCCGGTTGGAATGTATCTAAAGTAACAAACATGAGTCATATGTTCAACAATTCATCATCATTTAACAGTGATATTTCAAGCTGGGATGTATCAAATGTAACGGATATGAGCTCTATGTTTGAAAAAGCGGCATTGTTTGACCGCGATCTTTCAGGTTGGGATGTTTCAAATGTGACAAATATGAACAGCATGTTTCGAGGTGCAAAATTATTTAATGGCAATCTTTCTACCTGGGATGTTTCAAGCGTAACAGACATGGATTTTATGTTTGCCAATAACGATTCATTTAATGGCGACATTTCAAGCTGGAATGTTTCAAGCGTAACAACCATGGGAAGCATGTTTTATGGTGATACATCATTTGACCGGGATCTTTCCGGTTGGGATGTGTCAAATGTTACAAATATGAGTTTTATGTTTTATAGTGTCACTCTTTCCACAGCGAACTATGATGCAATCCTTAACGGGTGGAGCGAACTGATGCTTCAGAATGATGTGAATTTTCACGGCGGAAACTCAAAATACAGTTCATCCGGTGAAGCGGCAAGAGCAA
Source organism: uncultured Spirochaetales bacterium (assembly GCA_964630905.1). Lineage (GTDB taxonomy): Bacteria > UBP6 > UBA1177 > UBA1177 > UBA1177 > JAGOEX01. The sequence goes on from CAZVWR010000001.1 coordinate 8,433, forward strand.
AAATTATAAGCGATTTCAACTGGACAATAACTGACGGTGGGATGGAATGATGAAGTATTTTATTTTATTATTACTTTTTATGGTTATCTCATGTGATCCTCTTAAGAAGTTTGAAAGACCTGTTAATGATGAGGATTCATTTTCAGATGTTGATGAGGAACAGGTTCCTGATCTTGATTCTGATGAGATCTCTGATGAAACCGGTGATGCCGATTCTGATGAGAGTGTACCATGCGGATCGGTTTATTTCAACGGGGTTGATTCTTACATTTCGGTTGAACATGATGATGCTTTAAATCTTGGTAACACTTGGACTATCGAGGCATGGGCAATGCAGGGTAACGCTGAAAATCAGGATCCTCTGATCAGAAAAGGCAGCTCAACAGAGTCACCTTCTTACTGGATATACGGGAAGGACTCAGTTGTATTGAGTACATTTTCGAGTGCACCGAACGGGGGATATCAGTTTGGAACAACGGGTGATGACGATGTGTGGCTCAAATCATCAAAAGAAGTTCAAAACCTGAAGTGGTATCATGTTGCACTTGTAAAATCCGAAACTGAACTGAAACTTTTTGTTGACGGAGTTCTTCAGACAAAAGAAAGTGCTGCTAAATCTCCTGTCAAAAACAGTGAAAGCCTCTATTTTGGAGCACGGCTAAACAACAACCCTTCATATTTCTCTGGACTTATTGATGAGATCAGGTTTTCTTCAATTCCGAGATATTCAGAAAATTTTACACCTGAGAAAAAACTTTACGCCGATGATCAAACAATTGCTGTCTGGCATTTTGAAGAAGGTGAAGGAACAGAAACAGCAAGCGAAGGGAAAAACATTCTCAAAGGTGTTTTTAACGGTTCAGTTCAGTTTGTTAATGAGTGTGCTGAAAATGAAAACGAATGTGTCAACGAATGTTTTTTTGAAGATGAGACACAATGCAGTGAAGGGATTTTAAGCACCTGTGCAAAAGACGACAATGGATGTCTGATCTTTGAATTTGAGGAGTGTCTGACAGGAATCTGTGCTGATGATTTCATTTGTGCCGTGGATGACTGTCTGTTTGCAGGAATGACCGAATGTGTCAGCGGATCGGCAAGAATTTGCAGAGAACTTGAAAACGGCATTCTCGACTGGTCAGCACCCGTAACATGTTCAGACGGTGTATGTGCCGATGATGCAAGCTGTCTTTCGTGCAGCAATGAATGTGAATTTGACGGACTTGCATTCTGTTCTGACGGAAAAATTTCAGCATGTGTCAATAATAACGGCTGTAATAAATGGGAACCTGAGCACAAATGCTCTTTGAATAAATGTGAAAATTCAATAAATTGCAAATCAGATGGATGGATCGATGTCTCCGGAGCCACTTACAAATGCGGCATTAACGGCAGTGGTGAACTGTACTGCTGGAGAGATAGTCCATATCCTGAAAAAATGAGTGATCGCACTGACTGGAGCAAAGTTTCTGTTTCAAGTAATGATCCGTCTTCATCATATTTCTGTGCAATAGCATCAGGAGAATTATATTGCATGGGACATAATGCAAACGGAGAAACAGGAGACGGAACAAATGTATCGAAAAACTATTTCACAAGGGTCGGATCAAGAAGTGACTGGAGTGATATTTCAACTTATTTTTATTATCAAAACGATCTTATTGTTTATGCCACATGCGGACTTGCCGGCGGAGAGCTTTTCTGCTGGGGGAACGGAACTCTTTCACCAAAAAAAATGGGCGCAAAAACCGACTGGCAGAAAATTACCGGCAACTGCGGAATAGCTTCAGGAAAGATATTCTGCTGGGAAACATTATCTTCGCAACCCGGACAGATTGGGAATAGAGAAGACTGGGATCAGACGACTTCGTACTCTTATTCAGAAGATTATAAATACTACTGTGCAATCTCATCAGGTGAACTTTTCTGCTGGGGGAACAATGACTATGGACAGTTGGGTGACGGAACATTTGAATCAAGATCTGAACCTGTAAAAATAGGGACAAGAAACGACTGGGAAGAAATTTTCGGATGGCACACTGTTACCTGCGGAATTGCAGGGGGAGAGCTTTTCTGCTGGGGACGGAATATCGGACTGACCGCCGACAGTTCTGTTGAATCAGTCAATATTCCGACAAAAATCAGTACTCTGAACAACTGGAGTGCTGTCACTTGCTTCGGTTTATGCGGGGTTGAATCAGGTAATTTCTATTGTTTTGAAAGTAAAGAAAAAAATCCCCTCACCAAAGTAGGCACCTTAAATGAATGGACACAGATAAGCACAGGTAGTCAGAAAAAATGCGGCATATCAGGAGGCAGTCTATATTGCAGTGATTACTTAGTTAATTCAGCGAGCTACACTGATTTTAAAAAAATAACTGACTACTCAGACTGGGATTCTGTTTCAACTGGAGATTATCACAGCTGTGCGATCAGAAATGAAAACCTTTACTGCTGGGGGAATAACCATTTAGGGCAGGTTGGCGATTCAACGACAGAATTCAGAGAAAATCCCGTACAAGTTGGTTCAGACAGAAAATGGGAATCCGTATCATGCGGCGGCTCTCATACCTGCGGAACATCCGGAGGAAACCTCTATTGCTGGGGAAGTAATTCTTCCGGACAGGTCGGAGACGGAACAACTTACTATTATGATATGCCGCAAAGGATCGGGAACAAAATTGAATGGCAAAAAGTATCAGCCGGTGAAACACACACCTGCGGAATCGAATCGGGTGAGCTTTACTGCTGGGGCAACGAAATTGTTTATGAACCTTTGAAAATCGGCGACAGATCCGACTGGGAGCAGGTTGTTTCAAGTGATAATTCCTCTTGCGGAATCGCAGGCGGAGAAATTTTCTGCTGGGGTCAAATTACTGCAAATTTAACAGGGAAACTAAGAAACATTCCGACAAAAGTCTGGAATTACAGTGATTTTAAAAAGATAAGTACCGTGGGAGACATATTGTGCGGACTAAGGAACGACAAACACCTTTACTGCCTAAGTTACTCAAGCTTCGCATCAGGCTACTATGCAAACGCCATATATCCTGAAAAAGTTAATGAAGTAGAATGGGACAGTATCAGCGAGGGTGGAAACATTTGCGGAATCAGTGATAAAATTCTGTACTGCCCGTTTACGCGTCAATATTATCCTGTTCAGCTGCAAACTATTATCAACCCTTAAACTCTTCAGCCACCGGCAACACTCAATTTATTTATTGAAAAAGATATAAAGCAGTCTATAATTAACTGTAATTTTATTGTTGACAACATTGCCGGGGGTTCCAATGAACAGATTTTTTTTAGTTTTCATCATTATTTCCGCACTTCTTCTTTCAGTTTCCTGTGACGGGGGAGACAAAAATGACAAATGTCCCGAAGGATACACATGGAATGGATCTGAATGTGAAAAAAACTCGGTGATAAATCCGGATGAAAATGTTATACCCGATAATGATTCAAAAACAGATGATGATACTGTTGCCACTGACAATGAAACCGATGAAAATGAACCGGTTGACGATGAGAACATTTATACCGGAGACTGCACAGAAGTGACAGCCGGCGGAACACTTGAAATAAATGTTCAGACAAAAACTCTTACGATCGGTGAAATAACTCTGAACGGAGAGAGTGATGATGCAAACATGTTCGGAGAGCTCTGGGGCGAAAACAAGGCAACCCTGAGTGAATTCAAAATAGCAGACCTTGACGGAACTCTTTCAGGCAAAAAATTCAAGATCCCTGTCGGCAGATATGATTTTGCTTTTAAATCGGCATCTTACGAAAACAGGATCGTTCTTCTTGAGAATATAGACATGGCAACGGGTGACAGAACACTTGACTTTGATCTTCCTCTCTATCATCTTGCCGGATCGGTTAAGAAGAACAGCGGAGCTTTCACAGTTGAAGCGGGAATGGAAGATTCAACAAAGATCAAACTGAAATCAGGCACTTATGAAAAAATCATCCCTTATTCAGATTTCGGGGCGTTTGATGTTGTGGTTCCCAAAGGAAAATATTCAGTTTACTTTGAAGGGCAGCTCGCAACAGGTCAGGGAACATTCAAAGGAACAGTCCTTTCATCTGCGAATGGCATTGAAATAGCGGATGATGTCGATTCTGACATCAATGTCGAGACAGTAACTTTCAGCGGAAATGCCGTAAACGAAGGATATGATGTTTCCACCGGCCAGATAATACTTGTTGAAAATCCCCCTTTTGACAACGCCAGTGCTGTAATTATTCCCGATCTCGCCACAAAAGCTTATTCTGTCACAATGACTAAAGGAGCTCAGTTCAATGTACTTTATCTTCCCGAAACTGACAGCTATCCTGTAAAATATATCAAACTTGAGCTCTGGGACGATCTGTCGGCAGATAAATCTCATGACATCATACTTGACTTTGCAAGACTTCATGGAACAGTCACATTTCTTGGCAACGCATCACTCCCGTCAGTGTCAAAATGCACCGGGGCGGACTGCACAAGAGGAAAACTCAAACTTGCCGGATTTGACTATTCATCACTTGTTATCAAGGATTTTGGTGCAACCGGAGATGACATGACTTATGATGCCCTTGTTGTAAGAAGGACTAAAAACATTGTCCCTGATCCTACTGAAGAAGATCCTGATAACACAAAGATAGTTTACAACCCTAAGACCTACACCATGAACTTCGAAAGCCATCTCAATAATGTCGCCGGCACTTTTGAATATTCACCTTTCACCGTTCCTTTGAAATATCTCAACACCGAAAGTGTTCCGGTCTCAAATTTCACATTTCAGAATGTCGCTGAAGAGTATGTGCTTGAAAAGGAGATCAATTTTAATATCACACCGATGCTTGTTGAAGGGACTGTAACTCTCAACGGCTCGGCGTTCACTACCGAAAAAGACGACCTGATAAAGATACGTGATGAAAACGGAATTGAAACTCCGGTCATAAATCTTTCTGAACTCAGTGGCGGAACTTTTTCATTTCTTGTTCCGACAGGTGAATACGATGTGATTTATGAAGGAACCGGAGTAATCGAAAGTGAATTCAAGACATATATTGAAAGAAAATTGAATGTTACAGGCAACGTGTCCGGAAAAACACTCGGCATTACAACTTCAAAGATCATACTTGGAATAAGTATAAACGGCACACCTTTCAAAGAATGGGCCCAGAACAACAAAACTTTGAGTGATTATCAAATTGTTATCAATCCCGACAAAACTGCCGCAAACTACCTGATTGACATAGTTAAACCAACCGACGGGAACTGGTACGGCGAAGTAATTTCCGGGTTGACTTTTAATGCATATCTTGACCTGTTTTTTGTAAGCTCAGAAAAGGAGAGCAGGAGTTTTCTGAGAATACCTCTTCTTGTTTCTCACAGTATGAGTGCGGATAAAACGATAGACACCGCTTTCAATATCACAGAATATTCAACTACGGTAAAAATAAACGGTTCCGCTGTAACAGGTGCCTCTGATTACATCGCACAACTTCAGATTCAGGGACAGAACAGAACTGAGGTGTTTTACCCGGCATCAGGAACTGAAGGGGCGAAAGCTCTTTTCAGGTCAGGTGAGCACAAATCACCGCGGCCCGAACTTGTTTTAAACGAAGGATTTGATACAAAGCAGTCAATCGAACTTAAGTGTCTATATTTCGGAGAATAAAACCGTGAGGAACATCTTATTATTTTTATCCGTGTTTCTTATGATCTCGGCATCAAACACCAAAAAGCCTGTATTCTATTTTTTTCATTCAGAGTCGTGTCCGCACTGCGTTCATGCAGAACCATTCATCCAGTCTCTTGAAAAGAAATATCCTGAGATCAAATTTGAAAAACTTGAGGTGAGCAGAAACCTTGAAAACAAGGAACTGCTTATAAAGAAAATTCAGGAATTCAAAATTGAAAGCCCCGGAGTCCCTCTTTTCATTTTTGGAAAAAGCTATGTCATGGGATATAAAAAGGAAACTCACGACGAAAAGATCACAGCAATGATAAAAAAAGAGCTCTATCCCAAGGAAATGGAACTTCCTGAAAATTAATATTTTACATTGATCTCAATAGTCTTTGCTTCTTTGTCAATACTAAATTTTGCATCTTTGAATTTGGGTGGACCCATTTTACCCTTTGCATCGTTTGAAACGCCCATCCCCTCTTTCGGAATGCCTATTAAACTCGTTTCCATTTTACCGTTGTCATTCTCATCATGCCAGACAGAAACAGCATATTCTCCGAAAGGGAGATCTTTGAACAAAATGTTTTCCGTAGCGGAGGCAACCTTCTTAATACTGTTCTTAACGGCATTCTGTGATTTTGTCGGAAATCCGTTATCTTTATCATACAAACTTACATATACAGTACCCTGAACTTTGAGTCCTTTAAGAACGACTGTGAGCGTTGACTTTTTATCCTGACCTGCAAGCATTGAACAGATCATGAGGATAAATAATGCTGTAAAGAATCTTTTCATTAACATCTCCTTGAATTTATTTAATCTTTTCGCCTGATCTTTCTACAAGACGCTGGTTGAGGTTTCTTATTCTTCTATTCAGAACCCTGATAACACCGATGGCAACCTCTTCACGCTGTTTAAGTATTTCGTGAAAATCATCTCTTTCCATTTTAAGCACCAGTACATCTTCAAGGGCGATGACATCTGCACTTCTCGGCTGGCTGTCGATGAGAGCCATCTCTCCGAAACCTGCACCGGCTTTCATTATGTCGATCCTGTTACCGTTTGAAACAACTTCAACTTCACCCTTGATGATTATGAAAAGCTCTTTCCCGAGATCTCCTTCATTAACAATATACTGCCCTTTTTCAAACATCTCCTCTTCAAGAAGCGATGCTATGTCTGCAAGCACTTCTCCGGGAATATCGTGAAAAAGTTCAACATTTTTAAGAGCGAGCACCCTCTCAACCCTTGTAAGCATATATGCCTCCTTAGTTCTCCAATATCATCGTAGTTCTTCTGTTCTTCGGCTGTATAATATAATTTGTGTACTTCCTGACAAGCTGATCAGGGTCATCAAGAAGACATTTGATATCCTCATCCGGAATTTTTATGCCCATTATTTCCATTGTATGAAGTGCCGATTCCCTGACAATGGGACTTGGATCATAAAGAAACATCTCTATCTTCTCTGCAAATTCTATAATGTTCTCTATGGCGATCACATATATTGTTATCGCTCTCACCCACTCAGAATCATCAACAAGAAATGTTTCAACGATCTCTGTAAAACCGATCTTTTTTATCTTGAAAAAAGCAAAGCCAAGTTTCAGCTTTTCCTCTTCATCCTTAAGCTCGATCAACGGCACAATGATGGGGCGGAGATCTTTATCAACCATGTTGTCAACAATTTCAAGAGCGTTTGAACGCTGGGCGTTTGACACATATTTTTGTGTGATATTGAAGTAAATATTGTCAAAAAGAGTGTTTCCATACATAAGAGACAGTATCGAAAATATTCTCTGGTAACAATTCTGAAGTTTCGTTTCAAGAACTGTGGTAAGATGTCCTGTCTTTATTCGCTCCTTAATCTTTGCTGAAAAGTAAAGTATCTGAAAATATTGAAATATTTCCTTGAAAAGCGTCGTCCTGAGATCTTCTATGTTAAGTGAAATGTTCTCAACTTTTGAAACCAGCTTCTTTAAACTGTTTAAAACGATATTTCTCATTTCATCACTTTTTGTGTCAAGCGTGTTCATGAGAAGATGAACTGCTTTGGGTGAATAGACATCTCCGAGCATTCTCGCAACTTCACTTTTAAGCCTGTAACTTTCAAGACTGTTGCTTAAAATATCAGCCGCCGGAGGAAGAACATTTTCGCCGAACTGTGAAAGTGCCTTGGAAACATCGAAGCTTACACTTTTGTCAAAAAGCATGTAAAAAAGCTTGGGTATGAATATCTTGGAACCGATCTTACACGCAGCGTTTACCGCCTCTCTTCTAACATTCGGGCTTGGATCATTAAGAAGATTAAAAACCTGCTGCTGCATGTTCTTCTGACCGACTTCTCCAAGAATATAGGACGCACTGTATCTTTTCACTTCATCGTCTGAGACTGTAAGATCCTTCAGGTATGGTGCGGCAACCATGACACCGCTGACCCCGCCGAATTTTATGAGGGCTATTATCGCAGATCTTTTTATCGCAATATTGTCACTTTCAAGGAATTGCGAAAGATAGTTAATCGATTTTTCCATCTGCATATAGCCGTATGTAAGAACCGCTTCTTTAACAACATCATCATCCTTGTCTTTGAGAAGTTTCAGAATGTCATATGTGTAAAAACGGCTTTCCATACTTCTTAAAAGTGCAAGTATCTTGACCTTGATCCTTGAGCTCGAATTGCTTAAAAGAGGGATGAAATTTCTTCCCATGCTGTAGAGATTACCCTTTTCAATCATGTCAAGTGCCATCAGTATCTCTTCTTCATCACCAGTTTCGATCGCCTTGGTTATGATATTCTGGAAAATATTCTGCTTTACTGCAAGATCACTTGTGCCGAATCTCTTCTTTTTAATGTTGTCAATAAGAACCGAAAGATATTCCTTCCTTATCCCTGCTATCACTATTATCCAGACCAGACCGATTACAATAACGAGCCATGACACGGCATGCTCATTGGTCTTTGTCATGTTGACGGCATAAAGTATGAGACCTGAAATACCTATGAATGTCGGTTTTATTATCCCGTCTATCAATGCTTTGGCACGACTTTTTATTTTGGGATCGAGTGGAATGTATAAAAGCTGCATTGCGGCATCGTTTACAGTATATCTGAACGCGTAATCGCTTGCTTTCGCCATCGTTATGGCTACAAGCGGTGCAGACCATGAGAACAGAATAAGTGTTTCAGGCAGAGTGATGAAAAAGGCAGAGAACAGTGTCATCATGACAGGAAGAATACCCAGCGATACGAAAATGCTCCATCTTAAAAGCTTTGATGTTGCAATGAACTGGAAGAACAGGGAGAAAACACCACCGAAAATTGCATATACCATGCCGAAAAATGTCGCCAGTTCCTTTTCGCTGAAATTCTTCCCTGCAACGATCTTGAACTGATAATCAACAAGAGTAGTGACCACAAAAATAAATGCCGTCATCAACGCTATGTACTTCACATAAGGCGATCTGAATATGCTTATCTTGGTTTTTCCGGTAAGTTTGGTTGCCGTCTTTGCAACGATGCCTCTCTGAAGACGCATCTGGTATCTTGTTCCCATCGACCTTACAATATTCATGCATATTCCCATGAAAACGGCATTGATGATAAGAAGATTCTCAACCGGCATGAAATTTACGAACTGTTTAATGCTTCCGCCGATTATAAGCGTGGCAAGGATACCTCCTCCTCCGATGAAACCGAGAACCCTTTTCGCCTCTCTGGAATCGATAAGTTCGTTTGTAAATGACCAGAACTGGAACATCATGAACGCGCCGAGAAGCTCAATGAAAATATAAAGCATCGGGAAACTGATCTTCACATTCGCCTTGACAAGGAAAACAAATATGATCGTTGCAAATATCCCGATGAAAAAAGTGCCTATTATCAACTTGTCCAGACGGTAGAAGAAGCTCCTTTTGATATAAAGATATGTCGCTGTCGAAACAAGTATCGCAACACCGATATACATCAGCGAAAGTTTGGATGTGTCATATCTTTTCAGGAACAGAGTATCCCTTACGATCCTGCCCTGAACCATGACTGCAACCGCAAGAAACTGATAAATGAAAAGAAGACCGGCCCTCTTTCTTTCATCGTCCTTGAAGTTGAGCATTGAAAACACTTTATTCATTCACACACCTTAAAATCAATAAATGACCAGATATTATAATTACTGAGATATAAAAAACAATTTTAGGTATGAGATTTAAGACAGTGGCTTACTCTTTTGAAAAGTAATCTTCCAAAGTATAGTGTTTAAGTCCTTTTTCCTGATCGATCTCAAGAAGATAATTTGCATAGACTTCTGTATATTTTGTAACGGTTCTGTCTTTGTCGGGCCAGCGGACTTCAATTTCTTCTATTTCGCAGATATTTCCAAGTCCGATTATCTGGAGCGAGTCATTCTGGAAACCTGTAAGTCCGTAAGAACTTTGAACTTCTCTGACAAACTCCTTCCCGTCTGCTTTCACGATTATCCTTGCTCCTATTGCCGATCTGTTCGCTTTTGAGCCGGTAATACTGATAATGACTTTATTGGCATCGGCCCCTGTATCATTTCTCAGCACTGTAACCCACTGTTTTTCCGGTCTTTTGTTATAATCAGAAGTGTCTGTTCCCCATCTCATCATTGAAACACCGACTATCAGATCATAATCGCCATCCCTGTCAATATCTACCAATGCTCCGCCGTGAGCTCTCAATATCTGTGCTCCGGCATCTTTTCCTGTTTCTTTAAATTTTCCATCAGACTGCTGCTGGAAAAGAAGTGCTTTTGTCCCGTCATAATCAGAACTTAAAACATAGATGTCCATTTTCCCGTCATTATCAAGATCTGCCGCCATTCCGCCAAGATCTCCGTCATTCCATCCGCCGCTTCTTGCTCTTGTTATGCCGCTTTCCTTCTCGTCAACCCGCCTGAAAGGTTTTTCAGGAAATCCGTCATTCATAATTAACATTGACTTGTCACTTGCAGAACCGATATGCCAGTGGGCAAGCTCGATCGCAAACATGTCCATGTCACCGTCACCGTCAAAATCGGCACACAAAGTTCCTGAAGAATTCCCGCCAAGCCTGTGCGGCTGATCTGAAAAACCGGGCGTCCACGAATAACTTCCGCAGGTTATTGAAGGACTTGGTGCGTCTTTGCAGTATTCAGTATCCTTATTTGCCGCATCAGCACAGAAACATCTGAAAAACTGGTCATCGCTGTAATCCTCAATGCTGTCACTTGCAAAATTTGAGATGATCGAAAGATCTTCAAACGATCCGTCACCCTTATTGCGGTAAAACATATTGAACGACCTGCCGTAAGTAGTCGTCATGATGTCTGTATATCCGTCACCGTCAACATCACAAGAGGCAACTCCCCATGTCGCCTTGTGATTTTTTCCTGATGCAAGAGTTTCATCACTCACTTTCTGTGTTTCGACACCGCTTCCTTTTGTCATCTCTTTGAACTTTCCGCCGCCAAGCCCTTTGTAGAGATTATCCTGTTCGCATGAATCAAGCACACCGTAATCGTTATAATGTCTTCCTGCAAACATATCGAGAATTCCGTCAAGATCGTAATCAAAGAATGATATACCGGCAAATGCTTCAAACATCGAAGGACCGAAATCATAAGCCGGTCCGGGCTTGAAAGTGCCGTCACCGTTGTTGAGATATACTTTCGTCCTGTCATCCATGTAGCCGTCAGTCGTATAAGATGATTTATCAACATATACTACATTCAGGGCATCCAGATCACCGTCGTTATCCATATCGGCAAAAACAACATAACTTGAAGCAAGCCCGTTTGTCCCTTCCTTATCTTTGAACAACCCGCTTGTGAATGTAACATCTTCAAAAGACTTGCCTTTCTGGTTTTTAAGCAATCTATAAAACCCTTTCGGAGCGGCCGGATCTTCTCTAAGTTTTGAAGAAAGAGTGACATAAATATCAGACCATCTGTCGCCATCAATATCGGCAATTGTTATCTGACTTCCAAGAACATCCATCCCCTTCAGTCCGATCTCTTCAGTAATATCCGTGAATTTCAGCTCATAAGGCCCATCCCCCGGGGTCTTGCATATCGGAGTTATCTGCTCATTATCACTCAATTCATCAGCATCATTCACATTTTCATCATCGTTTTCCATTTTCTTGTCATCCCCACATGACACCATAAAAAAGACCGCAAAAACAACTGAAATAATAAAAATCTTTTTCAATTTATCCTCCAAGAACTTAATTTTGACACACGAATTGATTTATATCACAAGAGCGTAAAAGATTCAAGAAAGGGAATAGATTAAAGGATTAAGTTATTCCTTATACTTTTTAAAAGCGATCGTGGAATTGTGTCCGCCGAATCCGAGTGAATTTGAAAGTGCGAAGTTCACAACTTTCTTTCTGGGTGCGTTCGGAATGTAGTCCAGATCACATTCAGGATCGGGAACTTCATAATTCATCGTGGGCGGCATTTCATCGTGAACAACTGCACAGATCGTAGCGATCGCTTCAACTGCTCCTGCTCCGCCGAGAAGATGTCCCGTCATTGATTTTGTCGAACTTACCGCTAATTTATATGCGTGTTCGCCGAAAACATTTTTTATAGCCTTCGTTTCAAGCATATCGTTAAAGTATGTACTTGTTCCATGAGCATTAATATAATCAACATCTTCAGGTTTCATCCCTGAATCGGCAATGGCTCTTTCCATTGACCTTTGTGCTCCCTTCCCCTCAGGATGAGGCGCTGTAACATGATATGAATCTGCGGCCATGCCGTATCCTATCATTTCAGCATATATTTTAGCCCCTCTTTTCAAAGCATGTTCAAGTTCTTCAAGAACAAGCATTCCACCACCTTCAGCCATTACAAAGCCGTCGCGATTCTTGTCGAAAGGACGGCTCGACTTTTCAGGTGCATCATTTCTTGTCGAAAGAGCTTTCATCGATGTGAAACCGGCAATCGCAAGCGGAGTGATTGAAGCCTCGCTTCCTCCGGCAAGCATCATGTCAGCATCACCGCGCTGAATACATTTCAACGCTTCGCCTATTGCGTTTGTTGAAGAAGCACATGCAGTTACCGTTGTCATGCTCGGCCCCATCGCATTGAAAAGTATAGAAAGATGACCCGTCGCAATGTTTGATATCATCATCGGAATGAAGTTAGGGCTTATCCTTTTCGGACCTCTTTCCATAAGTATCCTGTGCTGTTCCTCAAGTGTCGCCATGCCGCCGATACCCGATCCGAGATAGACCCCGAAACTGTCCTTATCAACAGTCGCAATATCAATGCCGGCATCGTCGATCGCCTGTTTAGCCGCCGCAACTGCGAACTGAGTATATCTGTCCATCCTTCTGTACTCGGTCTTGTCAATATAAAGACCCATATCAAAATCCTTGATCTCTCCAGCAATCTTTGAATTGAAATCAGCCGTGTCAAAACCTGTGATAAGAGATATTCCGTTCTTTCCTGCGAGCAGATTTCCCCAGTAATTTTTCCATCCGCTGCCGACCGGAGTGACACAACCCATACCGGTAACTACAACTCTCCTGTTCATTCCCCTACCTCACTTTAATTTTTGAGGAAAATCTTTTTTAAGCTTCCTTTTTCGCCTTTATGTAATTTGCAATATCGCCCAGATTTTTGAACTGGTTGACATCTTCATCAGGAATTTCGATCCCGAAAGTATCCTCGATCTTCATAACGATCTCAACCGCATCAAGAGAATCGACTTCAAGGTCGCCCATAAGTGATGTCTGCGGTGTAATGTTGGAAACGTCATCAAGTGCAAGGTGTTCTTTTACGAGTTCAACGATCTTTTCAAAATACATAATAACCTCCATAAATTATTTACTTTTTAACAGCTCATCAAAGAGCCATTCCACCATCAACTTTTAAAACCTGACCGGTCATGTATCTTGAACGGTCTTCACACAGAAATGCAACAACTTCTGCAATTTCTTCCGGTTCGCCGTATCTTTTAAGAGGAATATTTGCCATATATGCTTTTTTGACCTCTTCCGGAAGTGCTTCTGTCATTTTTGTATTTATAAAACCGGGAGCGACTGCATTCACTCTCACACCTTTGCTTCCGATCTCTTTTGCAATAGATTTGGTAAACCCGATCACACCGGCTTTTGATGCACTGTAATTTGCCTGACCTGCGTTGCCCGTTATCCCGACAACAGAAGTAATGTTCACGATACTTCCGCCTTTCTGCTGCATCATCGGTCTGACAACCGCTTTCGTGCAAAGGAAAACCCCTTTAAGATTGACATCAAGAACACTCTGCCAGTCCGTTTCCTTCATTTTCATCAAAAGTCCGTCTCTTGTGATCCCGGCATTGTTGATAAGAATATCAATTTTACCGTATTTCTCGATGACTTTTGCGATCATCCCGTTCACTTCCTCTTCAACAGTTACATTTGCAGAAACTGCCTCAGCTTCTACACCGAACGCTTTGAGTTCACTGACTGTATCAGTTGCAGTTTCCGGAGCTCCTATATCATTTATCACAACATTTGCACCCATTGACGCGAGCTTTAAAGCGATCGCTTTTCCAATTCCTCTGTAACCGCCTGTAACAACAGCCATTTTCCCCTTTAATGTCATCAGTTGCCCCCTTTATTCATTGCTTCGACAAAATTTCTGAAAGAAGCCATATCTTCAACATTATAAATATTAACTTTCGCCCCTTTTGACTTGGCAATTCTCTTAACAAATCCCGATAGTGCCTTTCCCGGACCGATCTCAACGAACGAATCAACCCCTTCATCTATCATCAGCTCGATCGAAGGAACCCACAGAACTGAATTGTTCACCTGCTTGACAAGAGCCGGAACAACCTCGTCATGACTTTTGAGCACTTTCGCCTCAGCATTTGAAACGACCTGCTTATTCAACGGATTAACTTCAGTATTTTTAAGCACTTCATGAAGTTTTTCAGCCGCGGGTTTAAGAAGAGACGAATGGAAAGGGGCACTTACAGGAAGCATCACCGCTTTCATAGCACCATTTTCAAGAACAAGTTTCACAGCCGCTTCAACACCTGCAGTTTCTCCTGATATTACAAGCTGTTCATGGCTGTTGAAATTTGCTATTTCAACTATTCCATGCATTGATGCCTGCCTTAAAGATTCTTTCAACTTATCTATCGGCATCCCTATTACTGCCGCCATAGCACCGCGACCTGAAGGAACCGCTTCCTGCATAAACTTTCCACGCTGTCTTACAACTGCAACCGCATCTTTGAACTTCAATGATCCTGCCTTGACAAGTGCTGAATATTCACCAAGACTCAAACCTGCAGTAAAATCACAGTCAAAACCTTCCTCTGTCACTGCTGAAAGAGCCGCGATAGAAGCAGTAAGAATCGAAGGCTGTGTCACTTCAGTCTGTTTAAGATCTTCGTCAGTTCCTTCCATCACAAGTTTAAGCATATCATATCCGAGAGCATCGGATGCCTCTTCAAAAACCATTTTCGCTTTGGGAAAGTTTTCAACAAAATCTTTGCCCATTCCGACATATTGAGCCCCTTGTCCGGGGAAAATGAAAGCCGTTTTTCCCATTATTTCACCCACTTAACTGTTGCCGCACCCCATGTAAGGCCGCTTCCGAAAGCGACCATCAGAAGATTTTCACCTTTTTTAAGCATTCCCATTCTTGCCGCTTCATCCAGAGCCAGCGGAATTGAAGCCGCGGAAGTGTTGCCGTATTTTTCAAGATTCAGATGTGTCTTTATTTTCGGAACATTGAGCCGGTTGAAAATGCCGTCAATTATTCTCTGGTTTGCCTGATGAGGAATGACAAGAGTAAGATCTTCAACATTAAGTTTCGCCTCTTCAAGAACTTCAAGAGAGACATTCGACATGGTTCTTACCGCAAGTTTGAAAACTTCACTCCCTTCCATGTGTATTGTATTTAACTTTTTCTCTATAACTTCGCATGTTGCAGGTGTTCTCGAACCGCCTCCGGGCTGTGTAATGAGACCGGTATGATTTCCGTTTGAACCGATCTTAACCGACAGGATCCCTTCCTCACCTTCATTTCTTGAGACCACAACCGCTCCCGCACCGTCACCGAAAAGAACACAGGTGTTCCTGTCCTCCCAGTTGATGACCTTGCTCAGAGTTTCAGCACCTATAACAAGAATATTTTTGTAAATTCCAGCTGTTATAAAGCTGTTGGCAACAGAAAGTCCGTAAATAAAACCGGTACACCCGGCTCCCATATCAAAAGCGGCAGCATTGACTGCACCTATGTTTTTCTGAACAAAACAGGCCGTTGAAGGGAAGGACATATCGGGAGTCACTGTTGCAACAAGTATAAGGTCGATCTGCTCAGAGGTCAGTCCGGCATCTTCAATTGCTTTCATTGCGGCACTTGAAGCAATATCAGAAGTTGCTGTATTTTCATCCGCAATTCTTCTTTCCGAAATACCGGTCCTTGTCCTGATCCATTCATCACTTGTATCAACAATTTTCTCAAGATCGAAATTGGTCATTATCTTCTCAGGCACGAAACTTCCGGTCCCGGTGATAGCAGCTTTGAAATTTGCAGTCATCATATACCTCATATCATAAAAAAACTGACATGTCAGTCTATCTTTTATCCCAGTAAAATCAAATAAAAAAAATGCTGACCGCAACTTTTTGTTATTATTCGTATTTTTGTGTTTATCCTGTTTTTTAGAATTAATTTCTTGTCATTTTTTGCGTGTAATGATATTAGTTGACGATCTTTCTTTTTTAGTTTTTTCATAACCGGGAGGTGAAAATGTTAAACAGTGAACAGATCAAAAAGATCCTGCCGCACCGCTATCCTTTTTTAATGATAGACCGGGCGGAAGTTCTTGAAGAAGGAAAAAAAGCGGCAGGTTACAAAATGGTTTCCGTGAATGAACCTTTTTTTCAGGGTCATTTTCCTCAAGAAGCTGTCATGCCGGGAGTTCTCATTGTTGAAGCGATGGCTCAGCTCGGAGCGGTCGCAGTATTAAGTATGGAACAATTCAAAGGAAAGATCGCCTATTTCACAGGGATCAACAACGCAAAATTCCGCCAGAAAGTAGTCCCCGGAGACAAACTCGACCTCGAAGTTGAAATTGTCAGAATGCGTCATTCAGTCGGCATCGGTGCAGGAAAGGCATTCGTCAACGGCGTTTTAGTCTGTGAAGCCGAAATCAGTTTCGCTATCGGTTAAATTAACTGTTTCCGCCCTTTTTAATACAAAAAACCGAAAAGATACAGAGGAATTTCCCCTTTTTGAGCGAGAAGAACATCATCTTTGACAACAAATGATCTTTCGACATCTTTTATCTGTTTTCTCTTTTTATTTTTTCCTCCGACTTCAAAGGTAAATCCTTTTACCTCAAAATCACCTTTGGAAGAATAGTGCGGAGTGAGTCCTGCATTTTTCACCATTGAAAGAAAAAATGATTCTCTTAAAGCGCCGATCTCAATTTCATGCCCCGATTCCATAGCAAGAGTAAAATACAAAGAGCTGTTGTTAAGATAATACTTGACCGGTTTTCTCAACATTTTGTGTCCGCCTGAATTATAAAAAAGAGGAGTGACCAGTCCGGTTTCTATCAATATTTCAAGATAATTTACAACCGTCTTATCATCAATTTTCAAAGATTGAGCAAGATTATGGATGTTGAATTCACCGGGGGGATTCGTTGCCAGAAAAAGAAGTATCTGTTTGAAAAGTGAAAGATTCTGAGTTTTAAGATTATAAAAACCGGCAATATCTATCTGGATGGTTTTATCAATTATCGAAAGAAGTTTTGCAGAAAAGCTCTCAACATTATTAATCGAAAAAGGGTAGTAACCATATTTAAGATAATCTTTAAAATGACCTGATATCATCGGAATAGTGGAAAGTTTTTCAGAAATTCCGACACTGTCATTCAAAAGTTCTTCCATCGTAAACGGATCTGTTTTAAAAATATTTTTCATTGAGAGATATTCCCTGAAAGAAACGCCTTCAAGATGTAAAAGGAGAGCTCTTCGGGACATATCGTATTCCCCTTTGATAAGATCAAGCATTGAACTTCCCGAAAAAACTATTCTGATCTTCGGGAAAGAATCGTAAATGTTCTTAAGCTCCTGACTCCATCCGGTATAACGGTGTATTTCGTCAATAAAAAAAAGCTCAATTCCTTCTTCAAGAAACTTTTTTTCAATATAATCATAAAGCCGGTATTCGCTAAAATAGATATGATCAGCAGAAAAATATAATGAATTCTGTGTGTTATAGCCATTCTCCAATAAATATTGCAACATCATCGTTGTTTTTCCGACACCTCGTTGTCCGGCAACACCTACAATTCTTTCATCAGGAAGGAGTTTTGAATAAAGATACCGATGCGTTTTGATATCCATTCCATTCATCAACCTGACATAAATTTGCTTAAATTGTGTCATTTTTAGACTCCACTCCAAAATTTAATCAACTTTTTTGGATTCTACTCCAAAATTCAGGGCTGTCAAGAATTGCAACGGGCCGGGTAAATTTATCGGTTAAATATTGAAATAAAGTTCGTATTCCTGAGGGGTTGGTATCATTTGAGAGAAGCTCATTGCACCGTCACCATTATTGGCTCACTGGTGCTTTCTTTAGTTCCATTGCCGAGTTGTCCGATAAAATTGCCACCCCAGCAGTAGAGATCTTTGTTTTTGTCTATTCCGCAGGCATAAAGTGTATTGTCACCACCCAGAGCGGCAGTTTCCCAAGATTTGTTTGTATTTTGAGGTGAAGAAAAATATTCATCCTCGCTATTGTTTAAAGCATAGTTTCTGTTACTGCCCCAGACAAAAAAATCACCATCTGTACTTTCTGCAAAATTATTCTGATGTCCGGCAATGACAAGGGACCATTTCTGTTCTGTGGCAATTTGAACAGGAGTGTATCTGTCAGAACAAATATTATAATCATCAGGGCAGTTCCCGCCGTTATCTCCTATCTGTCCTTTGTCATTGGCTCCCCAGCAGAAAAGCTCCCCTCCACTTTTTACGGCACATGTGTGTGCAAAACCGGCAGCAACTGAGCTCCAGCCGGCATCCTCACTAACTTTTGACGGAAAATAACTTTTTTTAACATTAACTCCTAAACCGAGTTGTCCCCTAATGTTATAACCCCAGCAGTAAAGTTCTCCAGTCGTTGTAATTCCGCAAGTATGGATATCTCCTGTTGATATGTCCTTCCATTGTCCGATTTCTTCACCAATTTTTGCAGGATATCTTCTGCTGACAGTTGTTCCGTCACCAAGATAGCCGAACTGGTTTTTCCCCCAGCAGTATAGTTCTCCGTCAGTGTTTATTGCACAAGTGTGGCTCCTTTTTGTTGATATTTTTACAAAAGTGCCGCCGCCCTCTATCAAAACTCTTACCGGTGATGCTTTGCTTTCGTTTCTGCCACTTGTTCCGTCGCCTAATTGACTGAATTCGTTGCTTCCCCAGCAATAGATTTCTCCGTTTTTTAGAATACCGCATGTGTGATCAATTCCTGCAGCCACACTTAACCACAAAGTGTCCTTTTTGGTCACAATATCTCTATCAAAAAGAACTCTGACCGGTGATGCAGAAGAAGATGGAGTAAACAGTTCTCCATTGCCAAGTGTTCCGAAATATCCGTTCCCCCAACAGTAAAGTCGCCCTTTTTTAATGCCGCAAGTATGGGCAATACCTGTGGCGATGGATTCCCACTTTATTTTACACAATCCTTCCTCATCTTCCCAACCATATTCACCGTCGCATTTAAAATAACAGTGAGTTGAGCTTTCCTCCATATTGAATATTCCAATTTCCGAAGGTTCCCATGATGTTCCTGTCCACTTCTGAGTTATCTTTTCAACACTGTTCCATGAAGTATTTTCTGGAAGTCCCGTGCAAGAAACTTCTCTTGTTTTTCCTTCACATGCTGTCCCGCTCCAGATAAACATTTCGCTGCATCCGCATTCAAAACCGCCATTTTTTTCTATGCAGTTGCCATCAGACCACTCAATTTCAAAACATGGATTTGGATCACAGTAACTATTTTTGTCGTCGTCAAGGCAATCGTCATCCTCTTCATGGCTGTCTTCAATAAAGTCATCATCAGCAATATCATTGTCATTAAGCTGTGCATCATTGCACGAAATCAGAATTAATACAGTGAAAATAAAAAAAATAATGAGTTTTTCAAACATTATTCACCTCCTCCCGATTTTAAGGGAATAGAGGTTGTCGCTTTAATCTCATCGTTTATTTCAATGCATAACCCTCCGATTATAGGTTTCATATCGTAGGGAGATGCTTCAATCATTCGTAATTTATTAAGTTTTGCCTCGAAAACTCCCTGAGTGTAATCAACTTTCTCTATTTCTATTTCACCTGACTCTTCAACAAAAAAAGAAATGATGGCTCCTGTCTGACTGATAAACGAAGATCCTGAAACACTCATTGACGAAGCTTCTTTAACATCATAAATTCCGGGCACGAACTTTTTCCATAACTCAATTGAAACAAAATCATCATATTGGGGATAAGTGAAAAACTCATTGAATTCCATGTATACTCTCATTTCGTATTCATAACCGGAACCCGGACCTTGGCCTAAAAGCACCACACCCCAATCAATGGTAACATTTTTGCAATCGTACTCTATACAAGCTGCCTGATTAGCACTACAGTATTCGTCAGTTCCGCATCCATTACCGCAAATTCCGCCACAGCCGTCATCTCCGCAGACTTTTCCGTCACATTTCTTTTCGCAAAGAGTATTTATTTCTGCATTCTTTACTTCAACGCAGTGACCTTCAGTCACCGGCACATATTTTTCATTTTCATCAAGTTCCATTTCAACAAACCTTGCATTTAATGTGCCGTAAGCTTCAACATTTCTTCCAACTTCTTCGATTTCAAATGTCCCACTTTGCTGAAAGTACCGTTTCTGGGGTTTGCTACTGATAATATCGCTATAAACCCAGAAGCATTCCATGCATGTCTCCGGGCTTAGATTATCTATACTGCTGAGATCATAAGTTTGTTTTTTCAACGAATAATTATGCCGCGAACGATCTTCATTGTAGAAAGAAACTTTTAAAAGATCTTTGTCATCCCCATTAATATTTGAAATCTGACCTTCATAAAAATACTGGTAACTGTCCAGAAAGCTCCTGACACTTTTAATTTCAAATTCATCACAGTTGTATTTAATGCATTCTATTTTATCATCGCTACAGTATTCATCATCTGCGCATCCATTCCCGCAGATTCCGCCGCAACCGTCATCTCCACAAATTCTGCCGTCACAATCCGGATAACAGAATGTGTCTATATCAGCATTTTTTATTTCAATACAGGTTCCATTTTTTACTTTTACAACATTTTCTCCAATGGTAACCTCAACAAGTTTTGCTGAAAACTCCCCTTTTGCTTCAATTCCATGTCCGACTGTATCAACTTTAAATGATCCGCTTTCCTGAAAATAATGTCTGGATTCATTATCTGAAATATCACTGATCACCCAGATACATTCAGTACATTCATATGGATCTGAATTAGTTTCACTGCCAAGATCATAAACTTTTTCCTGAAGTTGATAGTCCCATGAGCCATCTTCATTCAGAAATATAAATTTGATAATATCTTCGTTTTCCCCATTGATATTAGAAATATTTCCCTGAAAAAAAAGTCTGCCGTTTTCTTCAATGTTTTCCAGGTTGTTTATTTCAACTTCTACACAGTCAGGTTCAGTTTCTTTCTGATCATCATCAGGAAACTCATCTTCATGAAGGAATCCGTCATTTTCATTTTCATTTTCATTGATACTGACAATGGTATCAGCATCAGTATCAACAAATTCATCTTCATCTGAACACTCTTTTTCATTAACGAATTCTTTATCATCATCAACATCGGGAAATATGTCAACATCAATCTCTTCAACCTGTTTCAAGGAAGATTTCCCACAGGAGACCATAACAAATAAAAAAAGTGCCGGAATTATAAAATTCCTCATATGAACCCCATCCATAAAAGTTTCTAAAAACTCTAATAAAAACAAACACCAACGAGATAAATTTATGATAACAAACAGGGAAAAGGAAATCAAGGTAAAAATCAGTAAGTTTCCAAAGAGTTGGGCAATATCCGGGTAAATTTATCGGTTAAATATTAAAATAAAGTTCGTATTCCTGCGGGGTTGGAGCGTTATAGACATACTGTGCTTCGGCTCTTTTTGTCTTTACCCAGTAATTTATGAGCGTTTCGGGAAATGAGGGAAGAAGATAATCGTTGTCATTAAGAAGTCCGTCAAGCACTGAATTAAGGTTGAGCGGGAAAGTTTTTCCGTTCTCACGGTCGTGATAGTTGCTTTCGATGGGGTCTCTCCCCTTCTTTATTCCGTCAACTCCTGCAAGTATCATTGCGCAGAGAAAGTAATAAATATTGGCAGTTGCATCCCCTGTTCTATATTCGATCCTCTCTTCCCCTTTTGCAAGATATGCAGGAATTCTGATGGATGCTTCTCTTGAACCTTTTGCGAAAGTTGCTCCGACAGGCGCCTCGAAACCCGGAACAAGCCGTTTATATGAATTCGTACTCGGATTTGAGAACGCAAGGAGCGATCCGGTAAGACTGTGATCAAGGATACCTGCCGTATAAGCAAGCGACTCTTTTGAAAGTCCGTGCATCCCTTCTCCGGCAAAAAACGACTTGCCGTTCTTAGTCAGAAACTGATGAACATGCATTCCGTTGCCTGCGATGTTATAAACAGGCTTCGGCATAAATGTAATAAATACGCCATGTTCCCTTGCAACATTGACTGCAATCCACTTTGCAAGAGAAACCTTGTCGCCGGCTTCAGAAAGTGAAATGAAATCAAGTTCTATCTCAAGCTGTGCCGCACTCACTTCATGATGATGATATTTCACAGGAATCCCTGCCGATTCAAGAGCCGCAACAATGTCATTTCTCAGATTGAAACTTTTGTCTGCCGGATAAAGGCGGTGATACCCTTTCTGGATCTGGAAACGGGGCTCATCTTCAAAATCGGGACCGATCCCTTCAGAACTTTGAACTTCATAGAAACTGTGGCTGAAATCTGTTGAATATTTAACAGTATCAAAAACATGGAATTCAAGTTCGACAAGAACCTTTGCATCGTCAGAAATTCCTTCTTTTTTAAGATATTCAACTGTCTTTTTTGCAACAGCTCTCGGATACTGATCGAATTCAGTTCCGTCAGTAAGATAGACATCACAGAAAGCGTGAAGTATCGTATGCCCTTCCTTTTCCTCGACAAATGCCGTCAACATATCCGGCTTTGCAACCATGTCGGATTTATGGACTTTTGCATAGCCGAAATTTGATGCATCAAAGCCAATCCCTTTTTCAAGGACTTTTTCATTTATGTAACCTTTGGGAACGGTGACCTGCCTGATAGTTCCGTTAATATCAAGCATCAGCATGCTCAAAAAACCGATACTGTCAAAACTGCCGTCAAATTTTCTGAATTTCACAACTCACCTCCATTATTAAAAAAAACCAGTCGCTGACAGACAATCTATCAAATAAAATTTTTTATTTCAAGTACTTTTCAACTTTTTATTTGACGGTTGTCATCCAAACATGTAAATTAGCTGTGATAAAACTCTGGTTTTTTTATATGACCTTCTCATTAAAACAGTTTGCAGCGTATTTAAAACCACACAGAAACAGCATGATCTTATCTGTTCTGATCTTTGCATTCATCCTCATCAGAGATCATAACACCCCTGTTTCATTGACAAATTCAATTGAGCCGCCTAAATGGATACAACTGCTTAAAAACGATCTTGCAAAAAACAGCCAGTCGTTGAAAAACCGCGAATTCATCCTCGCACTTGCAAACGGAGAAAGAAAATTCTCACCTCAATTCAGAAACGATCTGATCAACACAGGAACAATGCACCTTGTTGCAATTTCAGCTTTTCATGCCGGAATAATGGTCATTCTTTTCAATTTTCTGTTCAGATTTCTTATGTTTTTTCTTCCGTTCCGTTACAGAACTTCTTCAGCAATCCTTTTTTTATTGAAGATCACTGCATCATTTTTCTATTTTTTCATCACAGGCGGCTCCATTCCGACTCTCAGGGCGCTTTCGTTCATCCTTTTTTTCGACATGTTCCTGCTGAAAGGATATTTTCCTCAACCCCTTTTCCTTTTCATCATTTCAATAACGACAGTCGCCGTGATAATTCCCCACAGCATCACAAGTCTGAGCTTTATCATGAGTGCGATCTGTGTGGCAACCGTCCTTCAGATCTATAAAGTCCTTCCGCCATCTGTCACATTGAAACTGATCTGCGTTTCAGCAGTTCTCAACTATGCACTATTACCAGTATATTCAATGATATCAGGGAATTTCCCGTTGATGGCACCGTTAGTCAACCTTTTTGTCATACCTGTAGTTTCCATTTCAATTCCGTTCATCACTCTTGCACAGTTCACCATTCCGTTTTCAGTCGATATTTCAGCGTTTTTTCTCCATCTGTCTGATATTATTATAGAACCTGCACAATTTATGATCTCATTTCTTGGCAGGGCGGCATCAGACTCGCTTGTTCCGCTTATTGATCCTCCGTTTGTCATAAAAATTATATTTGTAACCACATTCTTCCTTTCCATCTATTTAAGAAAAAAAGCGAAAACAGTTGCCGTCATCACTAATGCGGCACTCATCCCGTTCTTTGCATTAAACTTTCAGATAGATCAGTTCACCATTTTAAGAAGCGGTCAGCTTTTTGAAAAAGGATACTGCATCACTTATCCGGGGAATTCAGGCGTGTTGCTTTTTGACAGATACAAATTCAATCCGAAATTCAACTCATTTTTATTGTCAAGAATGGAAACAGCCGCTGCTGCATGCGGGATTATTGATGTCATTTCAATACACACTCCGCATAAACTGTCAAAAGAAATTCAGGACCGTATCAGAAAAAAAAGGAGATTTTCAAATGTGAAATTTTTTAATCTTGATCCGGAAACACCTTTTCCTGAATGTCAACGCTGTTTACCAGCTTTCCGGT
The DNA here is from genome assembly GCA_964630905.1 of uncultured Spirochaetales bacterium. Taxonomy (GTDB): domain Bacteria; phylum UBP6; class UBA1177; order UBA1177; family UBA1177; genus JAGOEX01. The sequence continues at coordinate 33,152 of CAZVWR010000001.1, forward strand.
ACTATGATCCATTTCCGTGATGGCAAGTCTTTCGATTCTTGCTTCAAAAGGGAACGGGATCTCTTTATAAACACTTGTATTTATTGATATCTGCTCAACTCCGTCAGCAATTGAGCAGTGAGGTATCCATTTTGACGGCATGTAATAAGGACTGATGCGGGAATCGGTTCCTTCAAATTTTGAACAGATGACTGCATGAAATCTCATCAGTTCAGAAGTTGGGGTTATTCCGATGAAAACAACACCTGAAGAAGGAAAATATCCGATGTGCGAAAATCTTATGACCGGCAGACGGATCTTTCTTGCAATGCCGTCGAGCCGCTTTTTCATTTTGTCGATCCCTCTGTCATCGGTGATTAGAAAAGTTATGTGCGGGGCCGAATAAACCGCTTCACCCAGTTCGCAGATGCTGAGTTCAGTCCTTTTTTTGATGTCGCAGATAATATTTTCGGTCTTTTTGTCAAAATAACCGAGAACGGCAAGGGTTTTTGATGCCGACCTGTATCTACCCTGTCTTAAACCTGTTAAAACTTTCTTTAAAAAACTGATCAAACACTTTCTCCAGATATTTTACTGTTTCATCTCTTTCATTTTTAAAGATCTTTTTCACAATACCGCCCGCCTTTTCGACAAGCTCACCGTGTACTGCTGCAAGCATGAAATATGGATCGTTCCTGAATCCGCTCTGCTCAAGCCCTGTCATCGCTCCGGGACCTCTTGTCTTGAGATCATACTCCGCGATTTTAAAGCCGTTTTCGGTTTTTGCAATAAATTCAAGCCTTTTATCTGCTTTATCCCCCACATCTTCACTTGAAATAAGGGCACAGAAAGACTTTTTTTCACCTCTGCCGACCCTTCCTCTGAGCTGATGAAGCTGTGCAAGCCCGAACCTTTCAGCGTTTTCTATCACCATGAATGTTGCGTCAGTGACATCAACTCCGACCTCGACGACGATCGTTGAAACAAGAAGATTGGCAAATCCGGATTTGAGCTTTTCGATGACCGCACTTTTTTCATCCCCTTTCATTTTTCCGTGAAGCAGAAGAACTTTGTCACCAAGAACAGCCCTGAACTCTTCAAAAACCCCTTCCACATGCTTCAGGTCAATCTTTTCGCTCTCTTCCACAAGAGGACAGACCCAGTACCCTTTTTCATTGTTTTTCTCAATTATTTCAATTACATGGTCAAAAACCTTGTTTCTATTGAAATGCTTCACATACCTTGTCGTGACCGGCTTTCTCCCGGGCGGCATCTCATCAATGACACTGATATCGGTCGAACCGTAAACCGTGAGGGCAAGTGACCTCGGAATGGGTGTTGCACTCACGATAAGAACATCAGGATTCATCGCCTTGTTCTGCAGTGACATTCTCTGCGAAACTCCGAAACGGTGCTGTTCATCAATAATTACCAGCCCGATATCCGGCATAAATTCAAGGTTTTCAAACAATGCATGAGTCCCGATTATAAAATCTGCCTTTGCCGCATTTTCCGTTCTTTGAGCTTTCTTTTTTTTTCCGGTCACCCCTCCGAGAAAAAGCTCTACCTTCAAATTTTCAGGGACATTTTTTGTTATCGTGTTGAAGTGCTGAACCGCAAGAATTTCTGTCGGCGCCATGATAACGGTTTTATATCCCGAACTTATCACATCAAGCCCTGATAAAATCATCACAGCGGTCTTTCCGCTTCCGACATCACCCTGAAGAAGACGGTTCATCGGACGGACCGATTTAAGATCGTTCCTTATTTCATCAAGAACTCTTTTTTGAGCATAAGTTAGAGCAAACGGCAGACTTTTCTCAACATTTTCAGACAGTTGTGAATGCGCTTCTATATTTCTTCCTTTCAGTGAAGTGTCAGCAAGCCGCTCTTTCAGTGCTCCGAATTGAAAAAAGAAAAGCTTGTCAAAAGCGAGCCGTCTGTGCCAGTCTGTCACTCTGCCGTTAAGCTCATCAACATTTTTCCCGGCAATTGGAAAATGGATGTTGAGCACTGTCTCAAGAAACGGCGGGAACTCAAGATCTTTTATAATTTCAGGAGGCATCCAGTCATCACCGAACTCTTTCATTTTTTCGAGTATCACCTTGACAGTTCTCAGCATGAAAAGCTGTGAAACCCCGCTGATCTTTTTGTAAACCGGGACAAATCCGCTCAAAAGGACTTTCCATTCCTCATCAAACCTGAAAAGATCGGGATTGACAAAACCGGGGATCACCGATCTTGTGCTCACTTCTCCGGAAATAAGGATCTCTTCTCCGGCAGGATATGCCGATGCATAAATATCGCCGACCTTGCCGAAGAACGCGATGTTTATGACAGTTCCGTTAAAATCGGCTTTCATCGTGGCTGGCGACTTTCCGAAACCCCTTTTCCATCCGAGAACTTTCGCTCTGAGCGTTGACATTTCTCCCTGAATAAGGTCCGCAATAGAATTTGCAAGAAGCCGCGCCTCATATTTTTCAGGAATATTCTCGATAACAAGATTAAAAACCTTCTCCCCAAGTGCTTTCGAGATCTTGTTCAACTGCTGTTTTGAAAGTCCGGCAACCGATGCGACCGGCTGATTCAGAAATGTCAGTATCCTGTTATGCCCCGCAAGATCATAAGACATTATGAATACTTAACTTCGATTATCTCGTATTCCCTGACTCCTGACGGTGTCTGGACTTTAACATCATCCCCTTCAGATTTTCCAAGAACCGCTCTTCCTATCGGGCTTGCAACCGATATTCTGCCGTTTTTCGGATCACTTTCGGGCTCTCCGACAAGTGTATATTTCAGAACCTGTTCGCTATCAACATCCATCAAAGTGACAGTGGCACCGAAAAAGACCTTGTCGCCTTTTATCTTGGAAACATCTATCACTTCTGAATCGGCGACCACACCTTCAAGATAACCGATACGCCCTTCAATGAAACTCTGTCTTTCCCTTGCCGCGTGATATTCGGCATTTTCTTTGAGATCTCCATGACTTCTCGCCTCGGCGATCTTTTTTATTATCTCGGGCCGCTCAACTTTTTTAAGATGTTTCAGCTCTTCGCTTATCCTTTCAAATCCTTCTTTTGTTATCGGAATTCCTGCCATTTCAGACCTCCTAATTAAAAAATCCGGGATTCGAATTATATATCTGTTTTTGATCTAATCAAGTTTTCGCAACTTCAATCGGTATCGTTCTGCGCCGATAACACCGATATATGATTGAGATAAAGCCACATCAGGCCGATAATGGTGACCGGTATGATCTGGGCCATGTGAAGAATGATCGCAACTGCCATCCTTTTTTCGTAAAGTATGGTGAAAGATCTCAGTGCAAAAACTATCGCCGCCTGAAAAACAGCAAGCCCGCCGGGTGTAGGAGCGGCAAGCATTCCGAGATTTGCGGCACAAAGCATGAAAAGATAACCGGCAAAAGGGATGTCAACTTCAAAAGCTCTCGATATAAGGATATATACAGTAAGTTCAAAAACCCAGACCAGAACGCTTAAAAATGTCACGGCAAATATCTGCCTGAAAGAATTAAGCGAACTTGCCCCTTTAAGGAACTTTTCAGCAATATCAAAAATAAATCCAGTGAATCCGGGCAGTTTAACCCTTAAATATTTTATCAGCTTCAGCGGTTTATCTGAAAAAGTGCCGAACATTATGAAAAGAAAAAGCAACGCGAACATTGCTGAAGCCATGACTGCAAGCGTTTTTACATTCTGCGGAAAAGGATAGAAAAAAAGTGTCGCTGAAAGTATCAGGGCGATAGTAAGCCCGTCAAAGATCCGCTCAACAAATATCGAAGCAAGGACCGATGTCCTTGAAATTGAATTTCTCTTCCCTGTGATCCATGCACGGGTGAATTCACCGATCCTCACTGGAAACACATTGTTCACAGCATAACCGGCTATTTCAAGCATGGCGAGATCATTGACCTTGAAGCTGCCGAGATGTTTCAGAAGGATCTTCCAGCGCAAGCCCCTGATGAGAAATGACGAAAGATATACTGCAATGCCAAGCAGAATAAGGACAATGTCGCCTTTGATAAGATATGAAAAAAACAACTCGAAATCGAGATCACGAAGAAGAAAATAGAAAAGAAGAGCTGTTATCAGAAACCCTGCGGCGACTTTAAGATTTTTCATTTATTTTCTGGGCTATACCATTTTCAAGAACTGTTGCAGACCGTTTGAGCTCATCTTTCAACTGCTGAAAATTATCATTGATATTAGTCAGTTCTCCATTTTTAACAAAGTTTTCCATCTTTTTTGCAAGTGTGCTCAGTTCAAAGGCACCGATACTCGCGGCAGAACTTTTTATTGTGTGAAAATGCCTTATTGCATCATCTTTGCTGAATTTCTTCTCTTCGATCATCTTTTCGATCTGCTCGATCCTTTCAACAGTATCCGTCATGAACATGGCAAGAAGCTCTTTTGCCCAGACCGGATCGTTATCTGCTGAAACCAACAGTGCGTTCAGATCGACATTCGCATTATCACCGGGTTCAAAAGAATATTTTTTCATCATTTCCGAAAGTTTTGCAACATCAACCGGCTTTCCAATAAAATCGTTCATCCCTGCGTTAAGACATCTTTCCCACTCTTCACTCTTATCGTCCGCAGTCACAGCGATTACTGGTATATGCTTCATATCATTAACATTTTCTATCTGACGAATGATCTTTGTCGTGTCAAAACCATCCATATCCGGCATACGGCAATCCATCAGGATCATATCGGGTTTATCGTGATTGAATATCTGCAAAGCCTCAACCCCGCTTCCCGCCGATATCGTTTCATATCCGAGCGATTCAACGATTTTCGCTATAACCTTTCGATTCAACTCATTGTCATCAACAAGAAGCACAACCTTTTTTCCCATAACATCTCCGGAAAGAAAACACTTTAGTCACTGATACTATCACAATTTATTAAATGAATCCAAAAAAAATACACCATTCCACCATTCCACGGGCGAACACACGGGTTCGCCCCTACAGATGATACACTCCATTCAACTTCTCTTTCAGCCCTTTCATTACATTTGGAGTGAAAACGGGACTTCTGAAACTTGAGACTGAATTGTTCTGATATAACGGTTCATTTTCAAAATCAAGCAGACTTTCAGCAAGGTGCTTTTTAAATAGTACAGTCTTAGGAACCGGTGAATATTCACTCAGATACGGCCTTGCACCGATGGCTGAAACAAGCTCTATCGTTTTTTCAACTTCATCAATTGTCTGACCCGGCAGTCCGCAAAGAAGATAAACTCCGACATTATCAGATTTAAAGCCATATTCATGAAGCATAACAACCACTTTTGTCAGCTCGACAAAATTTGTCTTATCATCAAATCTTGAAAAGGCCGTTTCAAAACCGAAACGGAGTTGGGGGAAATTATAGTCCGCAAAATATCTGCACAACTCTTCATCAACCTCTTTCAGATGCAGGCCATTCGGCGTATGGAATCTGAATTTTCCGGGAGTCAGTCTGTTTAAGAAATCCTTTAAATACAAACCCTTGTTCAACAAAAGTGCATCGTCATAAAACGCCACATCGACAAAATTTGTCACTTCATTCCAATGTTCAAGATTTTGTTTAAGTGCTTGAATATCTTTGATCTTTACATGTTCATCAAAAATCGAGCTTGCACAGTAACTGCACCTGTTGGGACACCCTTTTACAATATTTGCAGGAAAAAACCTCAAATCATTCAAATATTTAGAACCAGTCCCCGTAATATCTTCACCAACCGGATAAATCCCCTCGTGAACTTTCACCTCCTCCATTTCAAAAAATTCAGGGATCAAAGTTGCCGCAATACCACCAACCGCAATCTCAACATCAGGGAAGACATCTCTCAATATTTTCAAAGTCTTAACAGTACTTCTATACCAGTATGTCATCCCGCTTGAAACAAAGATCTTTTCAGGCTTATTCACCTTTGACAATATCTCATAAGCCCGATCATCACTCGCCCCGAAACGGTTGAAATTCCTTGGCACAAACTTCAACTCAACAGGTTTCTCGATCCTTTTTTTCCAGTAGGAATGACGACCCCATGACCTGAATTCCGGAGCAGTCGCCCCATCATACCCCACATCACTACCATCAAGAAGATCAACAAATTCAACAACTTCCCCTTTTTTCTCAAAGTGCTCCATCAGACGGAACAACCCAAGAGGAACCGCCCACAAATTATAAGCAGTAAAATCTTCTACAAATGGATTTATAAATAGAAGGGACATTATGGAGTATTTGTTTTTATATTTGATCCGACATCCATACAGGCAGATCTATAATTATCAGGAACAAAATAAAAATCAATCGCCACAGCTTCGGCAAGACCTAAAGGAATGGGGCCTGCAAAAGTTCCAGGATCACATGTTTCAACTCCTGAAGTGCTGAATTGATAAAAATTGCCTCTCGTTGTTCCTGTGGAGGTTCTCCAGTTTATTGATTCAAGACTTGTTGCAAAATGACCGTTTGTCGGATCATACATAAAACTCATCTGTTCTTTTATAATAACCTTAAAGTTTTCAGGAACTTCCGTAGTTCTGGCCTTTCTTGTGTAATCAATGTAAAGCGGAATAGACACAGCCGCAAGAATTCCAACAATTGCGATCACTATCATCAGTTCAATAAAAGTAAATCCTTTTGCACACAAATCTTTCTCTCCCAATTTGATTCACTTGTTATATTGCAAGAAATAGCATTGATCTCATTAAAAAGGTGTTGCCAGGATAACATTCAAATCAAGTCCCATACAAGCTGATCTCCATTCTGGCAAAGATTCTTCGGGCTGGATTGCCCAAGCTTCCGCAAGAGCTATCGGAACTGGATTATCATAGGTTCCCGAATCACAGCTTTCAACTCCGGAAGTTCCGAATTCATAAAATTTCCCTATAACAGTTCCATTTTGTGTCATCCATTTTAATGTTACAATTTCTGCAGCAAACTCACCGGTATCCTCTTTCATTGCAATCTGCATTTGAGAAATTGTTTTTAGGTTGAAAGGAACTTCCGCCGCTTTTGATCTTCTAACATAGTCTGTGTACATCGGAATAGATACTGTTGCAAGAATACCGATAATTACAACAACTACTATCAACTCAATCATCGTAAATCCTTTTCTCATTGAATTTCTCCCCTTTTTTAAAACCATACTAAATTTAAGGCTTGCAAGAAGTATGCCAGTAAAGGCAAAACATCTTTTGCCCGTGTAAGTGTGGAGTGGTGTAATGGTGTAGATGTGGGTGTAGGGGCACGATTTATCGCGCCCAATCGGTTATCTTCTCAACAAACTCTTCAACTGTTCCACAAAGGTTTTCTTTTTGAAGATATTTCGGGATGTCACCAACTGGAAATGACAAAATCTTAACTTTTTCATGAAGTTCCCAGAAAACGACAGGCATGCTTTCGCTCCTTGAAGTGATAAGAAGCAGATCCATGAACTCTGAATAATGACTGATCTCACCCTGAGTGAGCCTCCCTAACCAGACAATTTCGTTGTTTTTGTCGGCATCTTTGACAATTTTTGTCATCGAGCCATCCCCTATCACAAAAAACTCTGTGTTTTTCATTTGTTCTTTCACTTTTTTTGCGATATCAATGAAAATATCTATCCCCTTTACTTCTTCAAGCCGTCCAACAAAAAAAACATTCAACTTTTCCTTGTTGACTGGATAAGGATTTTCAGGAACTACTGGTTCAGGCAGAGTTGATCTTGTCGGCAGAATCTCAACTTCTAAACATCCAAACTTATCAACAATCTTTCTCTTCAACTCTTCACTGTTGGCAAAAACATTAGTTGCATTCTTTAAAATTGCAGAAAGAAAGAACGGAATATTTATGAATTTGTTCACATCAGTTCCAAGAAGCCACACTTTATATTCAGTTCCATAAAATTTTTTCAACAGATATGCAACAAACCCGGCAGGAACCGCCCAGCATGCAAAAATGTGATCAAATTTCTCTTCTTTTAGCATTTTTTTTGCATTAAAAAAGAACATCACAACAAGCTTAATTGTTACAAAAAGAGTGACCGGATTATAAAGCTTTCTTCCGGCAAGATATCTATGCTTCCATTCAAAATAATGAATCTTTGCACCATCAATCTCTTTATCAAAACTTCCGTCATAATGAGGCGCGATAATTATAAACTCACGATCACCATGAGATTTGACATAATCAAGAATAAACCTGCCTCTATAATCATTTTTATTTTGAGGAAATGAATGGGCAAGGATGAGCACTTTCATAAACTAAAATTTTCTCCTTTTTTAAAAACGAAATACTTCTGCCCTGAAAAATTCAAAATAGTAAAAAGAATTGCTCCGGCAATAAACGCTGATTGATCAACTATCTCTTTTTCGTTAATTTGCCAATTGTTCAGAAAAAAACGCATTGCCGGCTGTGCAAGTAGATATGCAAAAACATAACAAACCGCGATATTAATAAAGAATTTGAATATTGTTTTTGAAAAAGCGGTTTTGTTTTTGAATGTAATCCATTTATTGAAAAAAAATGAGACCAAACTGCAAATAAAATATGAAAAAGCACTTGAACCCCAGTAACCCATTTGAAAAACATTATAGAACAGGAACATTAAGACAACGCCGCAAAATGTTACAAAAGCACCTGTTAAAGCAAAACTCATCATTTCATAAATTATTTTATTGTTCTGAGATGATTTTTTCATGATCTTTTCCTACAAACAGCCAGCAATGACAGACCAGGCAAGCGAACTCCGAGTTTATTCAACATCTTATTTAAACAAAAATCTATGTCGAGTATAAATGTCAGAAATTTTGTTATAAAACTTTTTTCACTGTATTTCCAATTGCCTATCCCATTGTTTTGGCTTTCTCTTTTTAATCCCGTTTTTTCAACGAACAAAGAAAAGGTTCTCGCAAAGAACAGTATCGTATAAAAATAATGGCATCTTTCTATATCCAGATCATATTCATTAAGTAAACTAAAAAGATCTTTTCTGTTGTACCTTCTGAAATGCTTAAGAAAAACATCGTGTCCTGAAAAAAGGAACTGCATGGCGGGTACTGTAATAATGACTGTCCCTTGAGGCTTTAGTTTATTTATAACTTCTTTTATAAAATCTTTTTCATACTTCACATGTTCCAGCACATCCATCATAACAATACAATCTACTCTTTGGTCCGGAAGAGAAGAAATGTCTTTCAGGCAAATTATTCCATTCTCGTCTTTTCCTTCAACATCATAACCTGTGTCAACTGCAAACACATCCCTTTGAGTAACATTCTGCAAATTAACAGCAAAGAACTTATCTCCGGAACCTATATCTGCATAAACAAGACCTTCGGAATAGTTTTTTATAATTTCTAATATATTTCCGGAGCGGGACAACTCCCATGGATGTCGATTTTGATTTGCTGTTTTTTCGATCAGATCCAATTTATTATTCCGTAACAACTAATTTTAAATTATAAAAATCTGCATAACACTCGTTTTTCCAGTCATTTTCATCATTTTCAATATCTCTGAACAATATGCTGCGAGGATATTTTTTGATCCTGCTTACAACACAAACTGAATTTTTATCACAAAGATTCAGTTCTTTTTTTCTTTTTTCCATTGTTTGAGAATAATCAGCGACTCTTCCCAGAATAATGTCACCAAAAACATCTGCATAATTATTTCTGCCGTAATATTTAAAAAAGTATTCTACTGAAGTAATAATATTTTTTGAATAATGCTGCACATCTCCCTTTTTATCTGGAAACTCCGGATATTTAAAGGAAAAAAATAAATGCAGGAATAAAAATACAATTGATATTACAACACCGGATTTATAAAAATACAACGACTTAACCTTAAGATCGAATATCCTTAGCGAGATTTCAAGCAGTATCATAATTAAAAAAAGAAACATCAGATAAGAAATATTCAAGCTCCTTCCGGGTGGTGGGGTATTCGTTGCCCAGAAAGAAGGAAAAACTGTTGAAAACAAGCTGCCGGAAAGTCCAACAAAAACAAAGACCAAGTCCTTTGTTGAATAATTTCTGACCTTTACAACGCCTTCTTTTCTAACCTTTATATAAAACAAGGAAAGAAGCCAAAGTAAAGGATTGAGTGTCCAGACAGTCAACAATGCTCCAAGCATTAAGATTGAATATAAAAAAGAAGCAAAAAAATTATGATTTACGGCAAACTGTCCCGATCTTATCTGATTCCCCGGAGCCATTATCACTATAAGTGCAAAAAGTATGCTTATCGACATCAATATAAATATCGAATAATTGAATAAACCGTCAAAAATTTTAAAGTATATCAGAAACAACAGCAGCAGAAATAAAACAAGGAGCATTATAACTTCATTTGAACCCGTCAAACCGAACGATAAAAATATAACAACAATAAACGGGAAGGTTCCCGTTTTCACAGTCACAGGTTTTTCTAATATTAAAAATAAAAACATTAACAGGATCATCGGCAAAGTATAAGTCAAAATGCCTGTAAGCCAGTAAAATCCCTGAGAAAGGCTCGGCATGCCTGAGATATACAAAACAAAAAAACATAAAGAAAACATTATTGTGACCTTCAGTGAATTATCAACCAGATGTTTTTCTAAAAACAGTGTTGTTACAAGCAAAAAAACAACTAATGAAAGAACAGAAATAACCTTCGCAAGAATTGTTGATTTAAAAAACAAGGCGGAAAAAACAAGAAAAGTTGAAAAATATCTTCCCGACCAATTTATATAAAGGTTTTTTTGAGATTCCATCCATCCTTCATTCATTATTTTATGAGCAAGACAGAAATCATCCGCAGAAAAATTTATAAAAAAACTTAAAATTAAAAGAGGTATTATCAAGAAAAATGCTATTAGAAAAAACGACTGGAATTTCATTCTCAATATTCCCTGTCAACAATATACGGCGGTCTTCTTTTGGATTCCATATAAATTCTTCCCACATACTCACCTATCACTCCGATTCCTATCAGTTGAATTCCACCAAGAAACAGAACAAATGTAAGGAGTGAAGCATATCCCGGAACATCTATGCCGAGAATCAATGTTCTGACAATTATGAAACTTGCATATAAAAATGAAGTGAGTGAAATTAAAATACCTATATAAAGCCAGATTCGAAGCGGAACAGTGCTGAAACCAGTAACCCCGTCTATTCCCAGATTCCAGAGTTTCCATCCGTTAAATGCCGTTTTTCCTGCAATCCTCTTTTTTCTTTTATATTCCACAGTGGCAGTCTTAAAACCGACCCATGAAAAAATCCCTTTCATAAACCTCTGATTTTCAGGAAGCTCTTTTAAAGATTCAACAACCTTTCTTGTCATCAGACGGCAATCTCCGACATTGGCAGGCATTTCAATGTCAGATATCTTATTATGCAGTTTATAAAAAATACGGGCAGTAAACCTTTTCAAAAAAGTGTCTATTGATCTGTCAGTTCTTTTGCCGACAACCACATCATACCCTTCCTGCCATTTCTTCAAGAACTCTTTTATTAACTCGGGGGGATCCTGAAGATCCGCATCTATTGGAACAACGACTTCACCGGTTGAATGATCAAGTCCAGCGGTGAGGGCAGCTTCTTTTCCGAAATTTCTTGAAAGGTTTATTATTCTGATCTGCGGAATTGTTTTTTTTGCGAGGAGGAGTTTTTCAAGAGTGCTGTCTCTGCTTCCGTCATTAACACAAATTATCTCAAAAGTTCTTCCTGTTTCAGTCAGAACAGGAACAGTTTCTTTAAAAAAAAGAGTGACCGATTCTTCTTCATTATAAAACGGTGTGACTAATGAAATATCAACTTTTTTATCACTCAAAATAAGTCTCCTCTCAAAAAACTCAGGGCAGCCAAAAGACATTTATTATAACAGTTTGCTTAAAAATCACCAGCAATGTTAAATCCCCAAATATCTTCTTTTCACCATCATCTCAACATTGCCGAACCTTAACAAACACTTACTCAGTATTTTTACTTTTCTCAATTTTGAAAAACTCCCGAATTTATTAAATTCTTCATACAGATCCATTCCGAGGTATGTCGCAAATGAACACACCTGAAAGAAAATGTCAGACACAACTTTTTCAAAAACGGTTTCATCGCAATATTTTGAAACTTTATCGTATTCAATCAGTTTTTTAAGCCATCTTGCAACATTTCTGATGTCATCAATTTTCAAAAAATCTGTGTGAAATTTCATTTTATATATCAATCCGTGAATATCAGGCTCAAACTCCATCCCCAGAAATGCATTTTTAAATGCCTTTTCCTGAATAATTGAGATGAGTTCAAATCTTTTTTGCAGTTTTTCACGATTAAAAAATATATTCCCCGATATACCAAGATCTGAAATTCTGTAATTTAGAAGCGGAATGGGAATGTTGGCTGTTTTGACACCCAGGCTCATCATTTCAACCCAGAGATTATAGTCCTCAACCCCTTTAAAATCCTCAGAATATTTCAAATCGTTTTTTGTCATCAGCTCTTTTCTAAACATTACAGAAGGGTGGACAAATGAGCAGAAAAAAAGCGAATTTACTTTAATATCATCATTGCTGACAGGGAGTTTCATCAACCCCCGACGGAGAATTGAACCGAATCTTTTCACAAAAGTTCCGCATATTCCGGTTTCAGGACTTCTTTCCATAAAATCAAACTGGATTTTCAACCGTTCAGGATGAGCGATGTCATCAGCATCCATTCTTGCAATATATTTTCCTGCTGCTTCATCAATTCCTTTGTTAAGAGAAAATATTATTCCTTTGTTTTCATTGTTTCTCAGCAGTTTTATTCTGCTGTCATTAAAAGATTTGATAATTTCAACGCTTTTATCCGTTGATCCGTCATCAATGATAATGAATTCAAACTCCTTAAAAGTCTGACATAATATGCTTTCGACAGATTCTCTAATATATTTTTCACCGTTAAAAACTGGAAGAATAACTGAGATATCAGGTGTTACCATAATTTCTTTCTTCCCATTTTACAAATCTTATAAACAGTCCCGCCAATATCAGAATTTCTCCATAAAGATATTTACCTTCAACAATTTTTGCTATAGTCAAATTCTGAATTTCTAACAACCAGCTATCGGAAAATGATATTAATATAAAACCAATAAACACAAGTAAACAATCTGCTCTAAAAATGGATATGTTTTCATCAATCATAAAAACCACGAATAAAGGCAGCAACCACACCAAAGACATAGTCCATGAAATTGGAGAAACAGAAACAGCAAAAAGCAATATGCCCAACCAGAATTCCCAGTATTTGTTTTTGTTTTTCATCAATTTTGAAAGCTGTTGCTTCTTGAACTTAAAGTAAGTAATAATTGAGAAAAAGATCGTGCAAAAAAACAAAAGAATGTAAACAGAAGATATTGAAATTCTTTTTGATATGGCTTTTGTTAAAGATGCATTTGAATATAACATTATATTGCTTGTTTTATAATATTTCTCATCTTTCAAAGATATTCCGTGATCAAGTTCCTGCAACCTATTTTGAAACTCAAGATTATTCAAAAGCATAGCATCGGTTCCTGATTCACCATATTGCACAATTCTTGGGAGCTCTTTCAAATAATATTTTTCCATATCTTCTCGACCAAACATGATTAATGCAATTAGATTAATAAATAATATACCGGCAAACATACCGGCAACCGCATTCTTTTTACCAACAAGTATAAAAAATGGAAGAAAAACAAACAGTTGAAACTTCATTAGTGCTGCTACTGAAAATACAGCACCGCCTATGAAAGAATTTTCCTGTTTATTTATTAATATTAAAGAAACCACTATAAGCAAAAGCAAGAACGGCTCTACCTGTCCTCGCTCAAGAACCGTTTTAACAGGATAAAAGATCGTCATAAACAACATGGAAAATATTAAAGCATTTTTTTTTCTACTTTGAGTTGGAGACAGATGTCGTAATATTAAAAAAAGTGATGCTATCAATGAGAAAAATGAAAGAACTGTCCAAATTATTTTTGCAATGCGGTAAGGAAATAAAGAAAATGGAACAAAAACAAGAGAAAAAACAGGGAAATAGATATATCTGCTATGTTCATACCTCGAAACACCATCCCAATTCGACAACGGGGTTAATATGTTGTTTTTATAAACATCATTTCCTAAAAGAAAATCCCGCCCTGCAGTATAATATGCTGAAAAATCCATTTGAAGGCTTTCGTTTGTTACGGAATATATCCTTATAAAGAAAAGAACTGACGCAATGAATACAAAAATTAATATAAAGACCTGTTTTCGAGTTTTAAAATTCCTCATTTCACAATCTCTGAAAATTCTGGAGAAACAACTTTTTTCTTACCATTCTTATTCAACCACGCTCCCCACCACGAATATGAACTGTTTGCAATTACATTGTGCTTGCATTCACTCATTAGTAAAAGCTCTTCAACATCTCTGTTTTCTGATTTTATTTCAACGATACTTCCATTTTTTGTGATAGGAATAATATTCTCTCTGCACCACGGCTCGTCATCTGAAAAGATAAAAAACTGTGGATTTTCAATTTGATTTTCCATTTCTGATACTGCTTTTTCATAATAATAAATTCCAAGAACACCGTGTATCTCCATGTTTTTTTTGAGAAGATAATCTCCTCTTCTGACATGGATCGAAACAGAGTTACAATTCTCTATCGTTTTTTGCCACCGGTTAAAATCTTCAGATAGTTCAAAAGCAGGAACAAATTCTTCTCTTATTTTTTTTTCAATCTCTGCAAAATATTTTTCACTCTGAAAATATCCATCCATATAGACATTTTTGGGCAAGTCCCAAAATTTGTTATCAAAAACAGTCGAATAATTTCTGTAATACCATTTGGGGAATTTGACGATCGACATAATTTTTCTTGCGATCTTAGAGTTAAACATCCCCGATCTATCAGAGATGATCACATCCTTAGAAATATTAAATCTATCAAGCATGAACTTTCTATCTTTGCAGGATTTGAAAAAAGAAATATCAAGCTTCAACTGAACATTATATCTGTGTGCAAGTGTCAAACCCGCCGCATATTGGAACATCTGATTTCCAAGTCCGCCGAAAATTCTTGTTTTTATCAAAACTGCCTCTTAAAAAAACGGTTTGATAAGATTGAAAGAATATATCTTAAAACATTTATTTCTTTTCCTTTAAAAAGAATTTTTTTTGTGTCCTCGGAGATATATTTATTAATCGTCTTTTTAATCTTAAATGGAGGTTTATTAATTTTGCAAAAAACCGCTCCTGATATCAACTTATTTCGATGATATGTGACAAGTTCTTTTGACTTTTTAATCTCATCTATCCATTTATTTATGAACATCACTCTGTTTATCAACATACTTTCATAATTCTTACTGTTACTCACGGGCATATCAGCTACAAAAATAAGCGGTTCATCAACATAGTCAAAATCATAATCTTTTGCAACTCTAAGCCACATATCCCAGTCTTCTGACCCTCTCAAGATTTCATCAAAAAGCCCTGTTTGACCTAAACATTCCTTTTTCATCAAGACTGTGCTGGGGCTGCCAGAGATCAAATTCGATTTAAGAAGTTCATAAAAAACTTTTCCTTTCAACCGAGGAGCAATGTTCTTCTTTCTTAATTTTTCTCCGCTTTCATCCACCAACTCATAGCCACAATAAACAATCCCCAATTTTTCAAACTTTGTATTTTCAAAAACTCTCAACTGTTTTTCGAGTTTTTCTTTCTCCCAAAGATCATCTGCATCAAGAAATGCTACAAATTCACTCGTTGAATTTTTGAGCCCAACATTTCTTGCAGCATTGGGACCTCTGTTTTCCTGTCGATAAATATCAATCTCAACTTTGCTCTTTTTTTTGAAATTTTTAATAACATTAACAGTTTCATCAGTTGAGCCGTCATCTACAACAATTATTTTCTCGGGCAGATGTGTCTGAGAAACAACAGATTTCAAAGTTCTTTCAATGAATTTTTCAGCATTATAAGCAGGAATTATTACATCAACGGTCTTTTTCAAGTTTAAGCCAAACCTTATAAATAAACCTTAAAACAACAAGAACTGGAGCAATATTATATATAAACGCTGGGAAAGTGCCATAATACTTCTTAATAATCGTTAAGTTTTCATTTTTAAGCAGATCACTATTGCGGGGATCTGAACTTATTCCACCAGTCTGAAAAACTGAAACATTGAGTGAAACATGATTAAATTTTATCTTTTGAGCAACAAAAGCTTTCACAAAAAAATCATAATCTGATGCAATTTTAAAACTCTCATCATATCCGCCAACTTTTGTCAGAGCATCTTTTTTTATAAAAGCAGCTGCATGAGGCACAGTCCAGAAAAACAACTTTAAAGAATTAATGTTTTTCAACCTGTTTGGCGGCTGATATCTTGCCATCGTTGCCGGATCTTCAGAAATGATATTCCCAAAATAGATGTCACATGACCCACCATCTTTATCAATATTTTCAACAACTTTTGAAATCACATCGCCATCAACCAGATAATCCCCCGCATTTAGGAACAGTAAAAAATCCCCAGTTGCAAGACCCATCCCCTTGTTCATCGCATTGTAAATGCCTGTGTCGGGTTCTGATACGAACTTGAAACTCACCCACAGCCCCTCTCTTTTTGAAAGAGAGGGTGACCATGAGTCAACCGAAGGGTCGGGTGAGTTAACACTTTTCAAATATTGTAATGTGCTGTCCGTCGAAGCACCATCAATAATTATATATTCAATATCCTGATATGTTTGAGAGAGCACACTTTCAACAGTTCTTTTGATAGATTCTCCGGGGTTTTTACAAACTGTGACTATTGTTATTCTTTTTCCATTCACTGATCAATCCTCGCTTCTCACGGCGGCTTACCACTTATTTTTTCTTTATCCAAAGACTTCCACCTGTGTTTTTCCTGAGTATCGGCATTTTTTCAAAAAGCTCGGGGTGATGTTTATGCAGATAATCAGAGAAAACAAGTATCTCAAAATCAGAGTTGTAGCTTAAAAATGCTCTCAGAATATAACATTCATTCCAGTTTCTCCCTCCGTAAACCCAGTCTTTGGGGTATTCAAAAGGATAAAAAATATCATGAAAATGAATTATTACACCGGAATTAAGAACCGGCAAAACCTTAAAAAGAATGAAGTTCACATCACTTCCTGTCTTAGAAACATGACTGCTGTCAACAAAAAGAATGTCGTCTTTCTTAAGTTGCTTAAATGTTTCTATCTCAACATTTTGAACTTTATTTTGAATAACTCTGCACTTTTTCAAGTCATCATTTCTAAAAAGTGAAAAAAGCACATCTGGATAAGGTTCAATAAATGTCAGATTAATTTCTTTAAGAAAAGCATCCTTTGTGTCAATCATCAAAGCTGATGAAAATCCGGACCCCACCTCTATAACATTCTTCGGTTTAAAATGGTTAAGGAAAGAATATAAAAAAAAGGCATCGGTATATTCAAACAATCCGTTTTCAAAGCGAAATCTGTCATTCTTCTCCCCTAGATTATGGTGATAATAATTATTTGAGAATTGACTTACAATTTCTACTTGAGTTTTTTCATTAAGATCAACAGCTTCAATATTCCTGCTATCAATATCTCTCCATATCAAATCTTCAATAGGGGCAATTTCTTTCTTTGAAACAATCGGCGAATAAAAATGCCCGAGAGGGATTCTGTTTAAAGGCCTGAGCTTTTTCCATTTTATAAGAGATTTAAGAAAATACTTGATAAATTCAATCATTCTTCTGCCCGACTCCTTTATGTAATTGAGAATATTTTTCAAAATAATACAAGTTTTCTGTCAATTTTGTAAATAATTCGAAAAGCTTCTTGCCAGCCACAACATTTCCGTAGTGATTCCAATGTCCGTCAAGTGGCAGACAATTGATATTTTCCTGATCATTCATGAACTTTGGAAAGTCCTCCCAGTAATCTGCACCGTTCTTAACAAAAATTTCTCCGAACTTTTTATTATAGAGTTCCTCGGTTGAAAAACCGATAAATTTTGTATCGCTGTATTTCGTAACAGCTTTTTTTAACAAGAGATCCACTATCTTAAAACCGTTCTTTCTATAATATTCATGCTCTTCGCTACTAATAGAAACTGATCTGTTTAACCAGTTTAACAGTCCGAGCTCCTTGCTCCAGTCAAGTGCAACAATTTTCAAAAAAGCATATCGAAAAACATGACTTACATCAAACATCCAGAAACCCGGATTCTTAATTAATATTGTTTCTGTTTCCGGCTCATAATAAGGTCTCGGTCTCTGATTATTGAAAAAAGATGCATTGTCAAGTTCAAAAACATTGTTCTCAATGTCATTTGAACACATTTGCCATATAACATAGTCTGGTCTTATATTTTCATAAACCTCCTCAAGGATCATGAATTCCTGCAATGTTCCAAATCCTCCGACTGCCGCAGCAAAAACACGATATTTCCCTTCGCCAAGCTCTTCAAAAGTATCATAATATGCCTTTCCTGCTGAAACCTCATGGGCGTGAGTATATGAATCACCAATGAAAAGCACGGTGATTTTACCATTTTTATATTTTGGGAATTTTATAATGAGTTTATCCTGCGGAGTTTTCATGAGAACATCTTCATCACATTTATTTTTCACCGTTCTCTCTTTGAATCTAATATTATGAACCCATCCATATCTATCATCATCTATCACATAACCGTCATTTGAACCTTTTCCGACGATTGCGCTACATGCTCTGAAAGACATCTCAAGACAGAGAAGGAGTCCGGACAAAACTAAAACATTGGCTACAAACACTCTAAAACTATACATTTTTTCACTCTTTCAAAAAATATTTTAACTCTCTTTGACAATTCATTCTCGCTATGAATCGCTTTTAATTTATCTACGGTTTCTACAGACAAATTTATTTTTCCTGACAACAATATCTCAGCCAAACTTTCCGGTTTTTCCAAATCAACAAATTGAGCAATTCCTTTAAACTCTTTCCTGAAACTTGGAAAATCGCTGTAAATAACTGGACACTCAACCGCCAATGCTTCAAGCGGCGGAATATTGGTAGGTCCAAAATATGTCGGCATTACAAGGGCTATTGCGTTTTTGTATAATCCCCACACATCTTCTTTTGGGATAAATCCTAAATATTTTACCAGATCAGCTACCTGTCTTTCTTTCGCAAGCTCTTGAACACTTTTTAACGAACCAAAATCCCGTCCGCAGAAAACTACATTAATGACTTTGTTATGTTTGTGTTTTAAAATAGAAACTGCCTCAATTATGTATTTATGATTTTTATGCTCCCAGAATTGAGCAGGATAAAAAATATATGGTGTCTTAATATCGTATTTTGAGACAACATCTTCGCTTACATTTATATCTTTAAAATCAGGCATAAGAAAAGGAATGACAACAATTTTTTCTTTTTCAACACCGTAATATTTCTGCGCTTTTTCACTCAGATCTTCTGAATCAACAATGACATTCAGTGCCTTTTTTAAAGTGTAATTATATAGTTTCTCCCTTCCTTCGAAAACACCATTATCCTTAACCTCAGGGAAATCAGGCCAGTCGCGGTGGCAGAAATCCCAAACTGTAAAAATAAAAGGAGCGGCATTCAATTCAAGAGCTATAGAAGAAGGAGTAACAAAATAAATGAGATCAAATGAATATCGCTTAGCAACTTTATCTATCAGTGACTTTCTTATAAGTCTTGTGTTCAATTTTCGGATAAATCTCTTAACCTTACAAATCAATCCCTCGCTTCTATACGGAACAAGATCGTAAATCACCTTCTGAATTCCGTTGTCAATCAGTATTTTATTATCCTGATCACTCGTTGCCGCAAAAGAAAGATCAAAACTTTCGATAGACATTTTTGACATCAACCTGCACATATTCAGTGCATAAGTGAACCCTCCACCGAAAGATTCGCTGTAATCTAAAACAACAAGTACTTTCAAACCTTCCCCACCACCACTTCCAGATTCCATCCTGTTATTTCGTGACTTATCATCTCAAATCCTGCACTTTCTGCAAATTTTTTAATTTCGTTTACCGAAAAATATCTCATATTGTGAGTTTCGTGAAATGTTTCTGTAATTCCAGTGGTCTTTTCTGTGACCTGTATCTTATAGTTCACATCAACAACATGGGTGTCTTCGTGCATTTCAGGTTTTGCATATCGTGTTACAAGAAGTTCATCATTTTCGACTTTTTTGACCCTTTTTTCCGGCCGTTCAGCTAAAACCGCCGGCCCATACCAGCAGTCAAAAAGAAATATGCCGTTCTCATTCAAGTGTCTGTAAACATTGTTAAATACAGCCATCATATCTTCATCACTGTTCTGATAACTCATTACATGGAACATTGAAATAACTGCGTCGAACGATTCTTCAAGGATGATATTCCTTATATCTCCTTGAAGAAAGTGAGCAGTGAGCAGTGAGCCGTCTTTCCGTTCACTCTTCACTTCCCCTCTCTTCACTTCCCTCGCAATCTTCACCATCTCTTCCGAAATGTCGACACCTGTCATTTTATATCCCATTTGGGCGAGGATGTGGTCATGCCGCCCTGTTCCGCAACCAAGATTGAGCACTTTTTTTATCTTTCCATTACCGTATTTATTGAGAACCTCAGCAATATGCAGGGCTTCCTTTTCATAATCCTTATCTTTGTAAAGAAGGTCATAAACTGCCGAATATTTTTTAAAAACCGTCACTGCTCACTTCCCCTCTGCTCACTGCTCACTAATTATCCCCCTCACTTCACCTGCCACTCTCTCCATTTCCTCCTCACTCAGTCCCAATCCGCTTGGCACATAGAAACCTCTTCTTGCGATCATTTCGGCAACGGGATATTTTTCATCTTTGAAAAGTCCCATTTTCTGAAATACGGGCTGCTCGTGCATCGGCCAGAAAAAAGGTCTTGTGCCGATGCCCTTTTCCCCGAGCTTTTTCATTGCAGTTTCCGCATCAAAGGGAATTTCGTCTTTAAGCACTATTCCAAATACCCAGTATATGTTGTCCGCATAACCGGTCTTTTCAACTGGTATCTGAATATTTTCAACATTTTTAAGCAGTTCAGTATATTTTTTCCCCATCTTTCTTTTGATCTTAACATGTTCATCAAGCTTTTCAAGCTGAGCAAGTCCAAGAGCCGCCTGCATATTTGTCATTCTATAATTCCAGCCAAGTTCATCGTGGATAAACCGTTTTTCAGGCTTAAAGCAGAGATTTCTATATCCCTGACACTTTTTGAAAATACTTTCATCGTTCGTTACAACCATTCCCCCTTCACCAGTTGTCACATGCTTATTTGGATAAAATGAGAATATCGAAACAGCACCGAAACTTCCACACGGCTTATTTTTATAATATAGTCCATGTGCTTCAGCAGCATCTTCAATGATTTTAAGATCATATTTTTTTGCTAAACTAATAACTGGATCCATATCAACAGGAAGCCCGTAAATATGCACAACCATTATAGCTTTTGTCTTTTTTGTAATCTTTGCTTCAATTTGAGCAACATCCATATTCCAAGTCAACGCATCAGCATCAACAAGCACAGGAACACACCCAGCTCTCACAATTGCAGACGCACATGAAATAATAGTGAACGCCGGCATTATAACCTCTGACCCTTTTTCCAACCCGAGAGCCATCATCGCAATATCAAGAGCCGCAGAACCGTTGCACACCGCAACCCCGTATTTTCTTTGAACCCTTGCAGACATCTCATCCTCAAACCGCTTTATGAACGGCCCCTCCGATGAAATCCAACCTGTCTCAATACATTCAAGCAGATATTTTTTCTCGTTTCCGTCAAGGAGCGGAGTATTGACGGGAATAAAGGGTGACGAGTGAGGAGTGACGGGTGACGGGTCTGGAACAAGTGACGAGTGACAGGTGACGGGTGACGGGTTATTTTCTCTCGTGACTCGTGACTCGTTTCTCGTTACTCTTTTCTCGTGACTCGTTACTCTTTTCTCGTTACTTACCATTATTTTTTCCTTTTATATGTTTTATTAATCCAAGAAGCATCCTTCTGATGCTCTCTGTTTCTTTGATTATTTCTTCTGTTTTTTCTAAATAACCGATCCTTGAAGCAATTATAAACTGTGTTTCCACTTCAACTACAGATCCTAAAGCAATGTAAAGAAATTGAATAAACTCTTTATCAGATTGTCTCGCTGATCCTTCCGCAATATTTGAGGGAATTGAGACTGCTGCACGCCTTATTTGAGATGTTAGTCCGTAAACTTCTTCTTTTGGAAAGTTGCCTGTTATTTTATAAACATCTGCCACAAAATCTATTGCCTTCTTCCAAACTTCCAAGTCACTGTGTACCATTCTTTCCTCTCGTTACTCGTTACTCTTTTCTCGTCACTCGTGACCCGTCACTCGTTACTCCGACAAAACGGGTTTTGTCGCCTTCCCCACTAAAAGGCCCCTGCTTAATTTCAATCATTTCAACATCTTCTATCACTTCAAAACCGTGACCGCCACTTGCAAGAAGGATAACATCCCCTGCCTCAAGAACACGGCTTTCAAGATAATTTCTCTCATCATCATAAAAATCGACCCTCAGCGTTCCTTTTCTCATTATCAGCACTTCCTGAGTATAAACCACTTCCCTCGGATTGTGATTATGAACATGTGCTTCTATTGTTTTTCCTTTCTTGTGACTCATAAAAGCCAACTGCTGAGAAAATGAATCCGGAGTGAAGAATTCAATGCCATCGGATTTGTAGCTTGCAGGGATTATAATGGCAATCAATGAATCCTTGTTTTTTACTTCAATAAGCATATAACCCTCACAACATTTTCAAACCATCTCAACAATTTCTTTTTTCTATCAAAACCACCAATAAAAACGAGAATATTGTACACTATAATTTTCTCTTTTACTACAGATGATATGTTTTCAGGAACAGGAACTTCTGCCTCGACACACAAAATCGAAAGTTCAAAATTATGAAAATACCATGCCTTCTCTCCGCATTTTGCAATAATATCATCTTTATATTTATCTATAATGTATTTATACCCTGCAATAGCACCCATTCCATTCTTTGAAATAGCTTCTCCAGCATGTATATTGTAAATAAAAATCGGCTTTTTGATATGAATAAATCTGCAAATTTTAGAAAGTTGTATTGAGGTGTCCCATTCTTGATATGCAGAAACTTTTTCATCAAGCAGTCCGATCTTTTCCAAAGCTTTTTTTGATGTTAATATTGCAGGGAAAAATGGCGCGGGTCTTTTTAGAAGCATTGATAACACATTTTCACCTGCCGTTTCAGGAACTTCCCAGATTCTTTCTTTTTCACCTTCACATTTAACAATAGCGTTGCCGTGTACAACAGTCATCGGATTAAAATTTACTTTTCCCAGTTCCTTTATCTGTCTTTCAAGTTTATCAGGAAGCCATTCATCATCGCTATCCTGAAAAGCAATATAATCACCTGTTGCAGATATTATCCCGAGATTTCTTGCTGCCTGAGCACCAGTTTTATTTTCAAGCGGGATGTATTTTACTCCATATTTGCTATATGATTGCACCACTTCTTTTGTGTCATCGGTTGAATTATCATCCACCACAATTATTTCATCTGCCTTGACTGTCTGGTTTAAAACAGAATCCAGGCATTTTCCAATCATTTTTGCTCTGTTTTTTGCAGGTATCACGACAGAAACAGTTGGCATCAATCAACCTCTTTTTTAAACACAAAATATCTGGAAAAGCTCTGTCCATGCTTATTCTCAAACTCGCCTTGAAAAGATAAACCTTTGTTTTTGAAAAAATCCTTTATTTTATCTCCATTTAAAAGAACTGAGAACCTGCTATCAGATGCCAACCATTTTTCAATTACCGCCATTGTAAAATCATTGTCGTCATAAAAATCAAAAATTACATACCCACCTTTCTTGCAAACCCTAATCATTTCCCTGAAATATTCATAACTTGTCAAAAAAGGAAGATAAACAAAAACACCATGTGCATGAACAAGATCACAACTATTGTTTTCAGTATTTTTTAATGATCTGCCGTCCGCTTTCATTTTTATAACCAGAGGGGAATATTCTTTTTCAAGCCAGTCTGCCCAACCCTTATCTATTTCGTATATGTGATAATCTTTTGGATTCGTGATTTTCACTATTCTTTCAAGATACCTTCCTGTCCCTGGACCAATTTCACATATTTTCTCATAATTCGTGAAATCACATATTTGATTCATATTTTCAATCACTTTGTCTGTGGCGCCCAAATTGTTCCACATCTTCTCAACATAATCACAGACAGACAATCCCTCTTTTTTGGCAGCATTTACTGTTTCCTTCGCAGAAATATAATGTCTGCTTCCTGACAATGATAAAAGTCTTTTAATTTTTTCAAACATTTTCTTCTTCTCCTTTTTTTGCTTTCAATCTACCGACATTAAACAATAATTCAGAAAAAGAGTCTATGATCAAGTTTTGATAGAAATAGTCTTTATTTGAAAGAAATTTGGCACTGTTTTTAAATAACCATATAAGAGTTTTTTTCAGGCTGTCGAGCAAAATCTTTGATTTTTTTATAACGCCGGATGGAAGTTCATGATATATATTTTCATAAGCTTCGCCGTAATAAATATTTCTTTTAAGGTAAAATATCAAAGACAGTTTTTTTTCACTGACAGCGTGGTCAAGTATTACAAAAGGGTTGAACCCTATAGACCCGTTTTTTTTTATTAACATTTGAAGATATGTTTCCTCTCCATAACCCAGATTGTTTCCATACATACCCATATTAACCGGAAACATTCCATACTTAAAAATGACCTCTTTTTTATAAAACGCAATGCCCCCACTCACATATCCTTCTATTGCTTTAATTTCTGAAATCCCCTCTTTTTCTATATCGTGAATTTCAGGATACCATCTAGGTTTTCCATATTTAAACCAGTTGACAACTTTTCCGCCGAAACAGTCAAAATCAAAGTTTTCAATTGTATAAAGAGCCTGTTCAATATAATTTTCTCTCACTTTTCCATCATCATCGACATATCCTGTCCATTCAGATTTTGCTTCTTTAGCACCTCTGTTTCTTGCATGGCTGAGTCCCTGATTTTCCTCGAAAACATACCTGAAATTTGAATTTCTTCTGCAATATTCTTCAATCACCTCTTTTGTGTTGTCGGTAGAATTATTGTCAACAACTATCACCTCGTAATTTGACTTATCCACAGACTGATTTTCAAGAGAATCAAGACAATATTTGAGTATTTCAGATCGGTTGTAGGTGCAGACTATTATTGAAATCACTTCTTTATAAACTCCTGGCATACTTTGTTAAGTTTAGGTCGAAATATTAAATATTTATCTGAATTCACAACTCTTGTTATTTTTCCATTATTTATTAAATTAACTTTTACATTCTCGACTCTGCCATCTAAATCAAAATCTATTAAATTAAACAAATCTAGCAATCCACCAAATCTATTATCATTTTTATTAAAGTTTAAAAATAATACGGGAGTTCCCATTGCAAGACATGGTAACGCAGTATGCAGTCTGGATGTTATGACTATTTTAGCACTTGAATATTCTTTTAAAAGATTTTCCGTATATTCAAAAGCATCATTATCACACTTAAAGAATGGAGTGTCGTGTTTTGTTTCATTGATAATTTTTAACTCTTTTCCTGAATAAAAATTCTTCAGATATTTAATGACATTGCTTCGTGCTTTTTCTGCAACCTTTCCTGAAACAGCAAAATTTGCACCGATATCAACACAAAATATCTTATTTCGTTCTTCAGTTCTATTTTTTGGCAATGTCAATGTCAGGCACCCGGAAAAATAAGCTTTTATACCTTTGTTTTTTAATAGTTTTTTGGTATAAAGATCCCTACACCCAATCGGCTCATACTTTTTTAAATATTCCAACGCTTTTGTCGTCAGCATCTCCTCTTTAGCGATATGAAATGAAACAAAAAGAGGAATTATATTTTTTGAAGGTGGAAAATTCTCCGGTCTATTCATAAACCATCCATTCAAAATTATTTTTACCGGCGGTCCGTCATATAAATGAAGTTCCTCTCTGTTTATAAAAAAATCTATTCTGGGCAAAAATCTGCTTGCGGCATAGCTTTGAATATAATCACCTATATTATAATAACCGTTGACAGGTGTATATGAGAGCAATGCATATCTAATATTTTCACCATTTGTCATTGTTTTTCACCAAAGAGTTTAGTTTCGAGATCAACATACTACTTATTGAAGTTTTCCTTTCTTTCACCACTGAATTAATAAGACTTTTTCTATAGTTATCATTGAATGCTCCTCTTGGTTTTCTGAAAGCTTTTTCATAATCTTGAGAGAAAATATGGATAATCTGCTGTTTAAATGTTCTTTCCATTTCACTTTTCATGCCTTTTTGAAGATCATCCTTAAACCACGGCTCTTTCAACATTTTAATGTATTCATCATCATTTTCATCAATTTCTTTAATTCTTTTGATTACATCATCAAATGAATCAAATTCATGACAGTTAATTATGGCTCTTGTGTTAATAATTTTTCCAACTTCCGGATTTCCCCAATATATTGGTATTGTGTCAGCCATTATTGATGAAAAAAGTTTTTCCGTTGTATATCCAGCATGAAAAGCGTTTTCAAAAGCGATAGAGAATTTATATGGGGTTTTTCTTTCCACACTCTCTTTAAACCAATTTCCCATGTATGGAGGGGAAAGATCATCCTCAACATTTTTTAAATGACTTCCAAGAGAATCAACATTTTTATATGCCGATAATTTATGAAAAAAGTCATCTCTCATTTTAACAGCTTGCGAACCATTGGAATATATAAAGTTGCAAAACTTAGTTTTCGTCTTGGCAATTTCTTCCGGTGCCTTTCTGTCTCCAATATTTATATCAAAAAAAAGATACTGAAAATATATCTGCCTGTACCTATCACCAAAAAGAATAGGATCATAACCGAATGCATAGTCAACAAGATTGAAATCGGGAGTTGCGGCTTCTCCAGTAACAAAAATTATTATTTTATCTTTATTTTCCACAAACAAACTCAAATCTGAATGAGGACCTAAAACAAGATAATCTGCATAATTAATTTCAGTTAGCTCAAAACCAATTCCAGCATCAACAAGAATTTTCTCAATTGGAGAAATGCCTCTGTTTTTTCCAAAGCTGTAAAAATTAATATTCTTATCTATAAATATTCTTCTATTTATAATTTTTTTCAACAAACTTTCTCGCCTTCTTTGAAATTATTCCTAAAACTTCTTTATTAAAAAATGAACTCCAGAAGAATCTTTTCATCATGATCATCTTCATAATAACTTTCAACTCCAAATATCTTTTAGGGGTCTTCTGGCTTAAATTGTCATCTTTTAAATTCAACA
The DNA here is from genome assembly GCA_964630905.1 of uncultured Spirochaetales bacterium. Taxonomy (GTDB): domain Bacteria; phylum UBP6; class UBA1177; order UBA1177; family UBA1177; genus JAGOEX01. The sequence continues at coordinate 60,548 of CAZVWR010000001.1, forward strand.
GGAAAATATTTTTAGCCCAATCATAAATATTTTTTTTCTTCCCTGCATCCAAATGCTCATTTTCACTCCACATTAAAACAGTTTTTGCACAAAGCATCTTGTAGTGTCTCTCAGCGGTGTCCATTTTTCCCATTCTGTTTTCCTGATGCCAGAATCTGCTTGCGACAGGTGTTCTTATTTCACCAGGATATAACCTAAACTTTGCAATTAACCTGATCGTAAGTTCTGCATCCTGAGAAAGTATTAGATTTTCATCAAATAACTGTGTTTTAGAGAAAACTTCTTTTTTTACAACTAATCCATCTAAATGAATCCATCCCATCCCTAATTTCAGAACCGCTTCTAAAAGATTCTCTGGAGAAACTTTTCCCGAAAGTGTTGTGTTTAATGTCGGTCTTATTTCAGTTAACCAGTATTTTTCTCTTTCTTTATTCTGAAAATTCATTCCAACACATTCATAAACTCCATCTGCATCATTGTGCTCACTGAAAACCTCTGCTGTTTTTTTAAATCTGTTTGGCAAATAATAGTCATCTGCATCAAGAAAAGCTATGTAATCAAATCGTGCTTTTTTAATTCCAAGGTTTCTGCTCGCCCCAGCCCCATGGTTTTTTCCGTCAGGATGTCTGAAAAGCTTTACTTTTTCATACTCTTTTTCAAGTTTATGACACCGCTCAAGAGCATTGTCAGGAGATGCGTCTTCAACAAGAACAACTTCCCCTGTTTCTGGTTGATCAAGAGCGGAGATCACAGCTCTATCAAGATATTTTTCTGCGTTGTAAACAGGGATAATTACACTTATTTTTATTTTGTTAAAATCATCACTCAAATTAACCTCAGTATTTTAAACATTTCAACCTTTTTCAAAAATCTTGTTTTTACAGAAAAAAGTGTGTAATTTGTTCAACACCTTCCATTTTTTACTGAAAATATTTTTATCATACTGTTGTCTCAAACAATCAATCTCTTTTTCTTTTTTATCATTTATTTTTTGTAGCCACACAATTGCTTCCCCCATCCATTTGGGAGACACTTCTTCTGGAAAACAAAAAATTCCTTTGATATTTTGAGCCATTATATTTTTCCAGTTTATTTTATTCAGAAGAGACTGTGTATGTTTATTTTCAAAAGTATTGTTTGAATCCTTTGAAATCAGTTCCTTTATTATTTTCTCAAGATCAGCAAGGTCATCGAAAAGTATTCCTGTTTTTTTATCAATAATTTCCGGCAAACCACCCATAGCCGGAGCAATGACAGGTTTGAAAAATGACAGAGCAAGAACAACTGAACCAGATGTTAAAATTCTTTTAAATGGAAAAACTACAAAATCACAAGCATTGAAATATATTTGCACATCTTCATCTTTTATATATTCTCCAGCGAATATAATTCTTTTATCCTTTTCAGAATATTTTTTAATAATTGCCGAAGTTTTCTCGCTATCTTGTCTTCCGGCTATTAACAATTTTACATTTTCATCTTTTATATTCTCAAAAATTTTAAGCAAATCATTTATGCCTTTGTATTCTCTTATCTGCCCAAAACACAAAAAAACAAAATCGTCACTTTGTAACCCAAGTCTTTTTTTTGATTCCAATTTGCCTATTTTGTTTGGATAGTGTTCAGCGTAATGACCATGTGGAATGACAACGATAATACTTGGATTAACATCATATTTCTCACAGACCATCTTTTTTGCATATTCAGAGTGAACAATTATTTTGTCACAAAATTCTGCAAAACTGGTCATAATGTTTATCTCATAATCTTGATCTTGAGATTCATGTGAAATTAAATTATGAACAGTCCATATGATCTTAAAACCATTCATTTTTGCATGGATAACAGTGTCAATAAAATTCAAAAAAACTGTTTTATCTGAAAAACTGAAAAACGGATGAAGCCAGTGCATGTGAATATATTTACATTTGTCTTTCAAAGCATTTATTGTTTCTTTGGAGAACTTGTTTGAAGGAAACCCGAAAACATTAATTCTTTTCTGTCTATTGATCTCCCTGTAAAAAAGATGTTGATAAGGATTTGATTTAAAATCTGGAAAGAATACAACACCTTTTTTTTCACCTTCAAAATATGTTGTGGGATTTAAATCCGATGTGTTTTTTAGAATATCATTCATTTCTTATAAACAAATCTCTCGGAAAAGATTCCAACATTTTTTCTTTATCAAATATCGGCGGTTGGAGTAAAACACCGGATTCTTCACTAATAACACCATCTGTTTTGTCAGTCGGCTTGTTAAGTTTTCTTCCTGTTCCTTCCAGATAATCTTCATATTTAAAAAGGTTTTCTCCACCAACAGGTAGCAAGAATTTTACAGGAACTCCAAATGCTTCGGCAACAATTATTCCGTGTAAAGAGGAGGTGAATACCAACTCACTTGTAATTATTTCGCTTATGATTTTTTTCCATGAACCAAGGGGAGACACAAGCTTCACCCCATTCAATTCTTTTGTATTTATAAAATTAAGATCATTAAGGTTGGGGATTAAGATTGTTTTTCCTTTTTGAATCTTTCTTTTTAACTCCGGAAACAAAAAAGGAATTAATAAAGCGGGATCACCATATATCTGAGGCACATTTATTCCTTTATTTTCGAGAAACTTTTTTGTAAGAGGACCTCTAACCATCCTGACATCAAGATTTATAAATTTGTGTTTTTCCAAATCTATTTTCCCGTTCACACCTGAACCCCAAACAACATCATTGTCTTTTGCAAAATGAAGAATTGAACCAATTGCAAGAAGCTTTTTATCACTACTTTGCAAAGCTGTCTTCAATTTTTTCTTTTTTAATATTGCATCTACAACAACAAGGGACAAAAAATCTCCGAAATTTTGACCAACCGTGATCCATTTAACTCCCTTGTTTTTTTGAAACCATACCAAGTGATTGAACAAATACCTATATTTTAAATAGTCTTTCGCCAATAAAAAACCAGACATCATTTGAACACCTTTTTAATAAAACCCCTGATCTTTGAATGGTACTTAAGACTGTTCTGGGCAAAAACTGCTATCTTTTCACTTATGTTTCTCGGAGGAAAATTATATTCAGCCCTGATAAAAGGATCATCAAAATCTTTGTATTCATTTCCATAGATAACTTTTCCGTCTTTATCTTTATATACACCACCCTGCCGAGCAAAAGACATAACATGATTATACTCTAACTCCTTATAACCATTTTCTATAATGTTGGCAACACCATCATCTGTGCCTTCAGAAACACCGGGATACGGACCAGGCAATAAAAGAGGCCTGAAATTTCCTTGAAACAAATTCCCAAAAATACACCTATATTGCGTATATGGTTGAAATAAATTAGAGTCATATCCAACATTTCCGACATTATCCACAACAAAAAAATGAACTCCGGAATAGGTAAGTTTGCCATTACATGAAACATCTGCTTTCATGTATTTAAGCATTCCATCATCCATATATTTTGCGATGAGTTTTGCTTCTTCTTCTGAATATGCTTGCGGATATTTTTTGTTCTTGTAATAACCTTGAAGTCTCCGTACATGAATTAAAAAATTATGTTTTCTAAAAAACTCTATATCTTCTTGAAAATGTTTGAGGTAAGGAGGATATCCGACATATACAGTTGGAATTTCAATTCCGTTTTCTCTAAAATATAAAAGATGTTTCAGGTATTCTTCTTTTGTAGTCGCACAAGGATGAAAAGAGCCAACTATGTGCAATCTTCCCTCTTTTGCCAGATTCGATTTTGCAACATTTCTAGCTTGCTCTGTATCAAGATTACTTATGACCCTTAATTGCCATTTTTTTTCTGACTCAAACATTTTGATAATTTCAGAAAATGCTTTCCCGAGAGTTGGTTCCCCAAAACCAAGATAAACATAAAGATTTTGGCTGCCAAAAGATTCTTTGAATGCATTTCTCCAGTCTTCAATCGTTCCAAAAAACCTATCTTTAGGAGAATGCAAACCAATATAATAACAATATGGGCACCTGTAATTACATTTTGCTTCTCTGCCATTATACTGCCATAAAATTGTTGTGTTTTTTCTTGGCACATACCACATCAGACATTTACAAATTATTTCATATCCCAAGCTGTTAGGGTGTAAGTCATCTCTTAATCCATCTTCTGGTCTTTTTAGCTCTCTTTTCCACAAAGCATTTATGTCTGCAATTTTTACCCTTTTTTCATAACCAATTTCTCTTACAATCTCACTGTATTGATCAACATCATGATTATATTTTCTTTCTGAGAAATCAAACGATGGAGAAACCGTATTTACTATTACTCTCGTGCCAATTCTTTCAAAATCATCAACCATTTTGATAATATTTTTCTTATATTCCGCCTTATCAACGCCTTTTCTCCAATCATTCATCCCAAAACCAATAATAACAACATCCGGTTTTTTATCTAAAAGCTCCGGCAATCTTTTTAAACCATCCCTTGAAGTTTCACCAACAACACCTGCATTAATGAATTCGGCATCAACTTCCGGATACTGGTTTTTGAAAGTTTTTTCAAACTGTGAAACATATTCTTTAGTTATAGAGTCACCGAAAAAAACTTTATTAGATACATATCGCAAATCACTTTCCATATTAAAGACCTTTTTTAGTTTCCGTTTCCCACAACAACTGTGGTCTCACTACTCCACCAAACTTTCCATACCAAACTCCATCACGATCACAGTCGTCTACCTTCATGGAAAGAATATTATTGTTTTCATAAACAATATTTAATCCACTACTTACTACTTTTATAGCAAGAGTATATACTTCATCATTGAGAAGATTTGCTGGAATATAACATTTCCCAAACAAAACTTCTTTTTCAACTTTGCGAGGATTACTCCTTGAGTTAAAAACTTTCATATTTTCAATTGTAAAAACATGTAAACTGAAATGAAGATCTATTTCTCCCATAAGATTCCAGACCTCAAATTCAATGTTAAAAGGTGTATCAACTCTGATAATACCATTGGGAGTTGAAGGAATGATTTCTGCCCTCTTAATACGCACAAACTCATTTCCGGGAGCTTCCTCAGGGGAATTCCATTCAACTTTTAAGCTTTCATTTCTGTTTAGAGAAAGATATTTTTCGATAACTTTATTAGTTTCACCTTGATCAACCATAATACCATTCTGCAAACATATTGACCTTTTACTCAATGCCTTTATGGCGGTCATATTATGACTAACAAAAAGAACTGTCCTTCCTTCTTTCTTACTAATGTCCCCCATTTTTCCAAGGCACTTTTTCTGGAATTCGGCATCTCCGACGGCAAGCACTTCATCAACGACGAGTATTTCGGGATCAAGGTGTGCGGCAACTGCAAATGCGAGCCGGACATACATTCCGCTGGAATATCTTTTGACTGGTGTGTCAATGAACTTTTCAACGCCGGAAAAGTCAATGATTTCATCGAGTTTTCTGTCTATTTCCCATTTTTTCATGCCGAGAATTGCACCGTTGAGATAGATGTTTTCTCTGCCTGTCAGTTCAGGGTGGAAACCAGTGCCGACTTCAAGGAGAGAGCCGATTCTGCCCTTTATCTTTACACAGCCGGAAGTGGGAGATGTTACACGGGACAGGATCTTTAAAAGAGTCGATTTTCCGGCACCGTTTGCACCGATAATTCCTAAAACTTCGCCTTGACGAACTTCAAAATTTATATCTTTTAATGCATAAATTTTATCGTTTTTTGCCACCGATCTCGCTTCGCTCGTACACCGATTTTCTTTATCGTTAAATGCATTTTCATCGTTTTTGATCACAGATCTCGCTTCGCTCGACACAGATAAATCATCATTATTATTCTTTCTTTGTTCGGAGTCCGAAGGACGGAGTCCGTGGCTATCTGTTTTTTCGGTGTTCGGAGTCCGAAGGACGGAGTCCGTGGCTGAACTATATTTATTTATGGTGATTGGTGAGTTGGGGTCATCTTTGCCGCGTTTCCGTGCCCACCAGGCCTGGAGGTCTTTTGCGAGGGTTCCGTGGTTGATCACACCTAATCTATATTCTTTAGTTAAATTCTCAACTTTTATTACGACATCGGACATTATGAGCACCGTTGGTGGAAGTGTGGAAGTGTGGAAGTGTGGAGGTGTGGAAGTGTGGAAGTGTGGAAGTGTGGAGGTGTGGAAGTGTGGAAATGTGGAGGTGTGGAGGTGTGGAAGTGTGGAAATGTCATTTTTCAACTCTGTTTTTTGTAACTGAATGGAGTGAGTTCAGTCTATTGGACACAATTCTTATGTCTGCTTTCAACTCTTTGAACTGTTCATCGTTTATATATCCGAGATCTTTTGCTATATGAAGGTGAGACAATGTTTCCATTAAAGATCCATAAGCAATTTGATAAAAATGTGCCCTATCTTTCATTGATTTTCTTCCAGTTCCCTCGGCTATATTGGATGGAACAGAAACCGCTGCTCTTGTAATCTGAGAAACCAGACCAAATTTTTCATTTGCAGGAAATTTTTCAGTTATTTTATATATATTTTTCGCTAAATCTTTAGAGTTCTGCCAAACGTCCAGTTTTTCAAAACCAAACTCATAATCCATTGAACACTCCTAAAGCAGCCAAAACGCCGTTTATTATACACGCCACCGACACAAAAAGCAATCACCATTCCACCATTCCGCCGTTCCACCGTTCCACCATTACACCATTACACCATTCCACGGGCGAACACATGGGTTCGCCCCTACACCGTATCCACAAAATCCTTTTCGACGAGGTTGAATATGAGGATGCCTGCAAAAAGGAGGAAGATGGTGGCGACAATGCTGATGGCGTATTCGTGGATTGCGGGAAATCCGGTTGAAAAGAAGGCGTGTTTGAATCCTTCAAGGACTGGGACGACGGGGTTGAGCATATAGATCAGTCGCCATTTTGTTGGCACCATTGAGAGCGGATAGACGATCGGGGTGGCATACATCCATAGCTGAATTCCGAACCCTACAAGATATGTCATGTCGCGATATTTTGTGGTGAGCGATGTGATAATTAGTCCTATCCCGAGCCCGAGAAGTGACATTTGTAAAACAAAGAGGGGCAAAGCAAGAAGTGTAAGATAATTGGGGGTAACAACCATCCCTCTGAAATAATAAATGGCTATAACTATTAAGAAAAGCGCAAACTGGATAAAGAATCTCACCAGTGCTGAAATGACTTGACTCACTGGAACTGTAAGCCTTGAGAAATATACTTTTTTAAACAAGTGTGCATTGCCGACAAATGTGTTTGATGTTGAAGTAAGGCATGTTGAAAAATAGTTCCAGAGTATTATCCCGTTCATATAAAAAAGAACCTGAGGAACACCGTCAGTAGGAATCTTTGCAATGTGCCCAAACACCAGCAGAAACATCAGCGTTGTCATGATCGGCTGAATGAAGAACCACAAAGGACCAAGGATCGTCTGCTTATAAATTGAAGTGATATCCCTTTTCACAAACATATAAACAAGATCACGAAATTCCCACAACTCCTTCAAATTCAGACGGAAAAATGAGGATTTAGGGGTGATTATTGTGGACCACTCTGACCTTTCCCCCAACCCCTTACCGACCTTTCCCCCTGCCCCTTTCCTAAAGGAACGGGGGGTGTTTTCAAGTCCCTCGCCTTTAGGAGAGGGATTTAGGGTGAGGTCAGTTTTGGATGGGGTTTCGCCCTTGCCCTGTGATTTTATTTTATTGGGCGTCATAAATGTCGCCCCTACGATTATCTTTCACCATTTCCACCATTACACCTTTCCACGGGCGAACACACGGGTTCGCCCCTACCTCATCATCAATATCTCGGCTTCGAGGAGTCCACCGGAGATGTTTTTATCATATTTTATCATTCTGTCAATCATTGCGCCTCTTCTTTTGTCTTTTTCACTGCCGGGCTTCCTGACTCTGTCCCAGAGTCTGCTGAACCTTTGAATTTCAAGTCGGAGCATGTTGGCTTTTTCTGTGATTGTTCTATCCTGCATTGCATTCTGCATGCTTGCAACTGCTCCGTTGAAATTTTTTGAAAGATATTGTGAAATGGCGGTGTCAAAATCTTTCTGTCCGCTGAAATTCTGCTTATATTCAATGTTTTCAGGCATTACTATTTTTTTTGTTTCTGCTTTTTCAACATAAACATACTCCGCTCTCTTACTTTCTGGGATGAGCTTTACTGCGTGACTTAAGATGTATTCATCATTTTTTTTGAGGTGGTCGTAATTGAAAAATCCATACATCAGGAATATCGCAAATATCGCTATAACATTAAGAGTTCTGAGTATTGTTATCGGAGAAAATGACATCTGATTTCCAATGTGTTCTTTGTAAAAACTGATAAATGGCGGTTTTGTTCCGTCTTTATTTATCGCTGCTGCAAACAACGCGGCAGGCCTTAAAAGAAAATTAAAAATGAAAAATACTCCAACCGGAATGACAAGAAAAACAAACGGATAATCAAAGCTGTTCGGGTGAACCCCCATCGCACTTGTGAGAACAAGATAAACTGCAAGAATTTCTAATAGATAGACTCTGTATGATTCCTTGCTTGGCCAGTCTGTGAAAATGAGTGCCGCTATGAATGTTATCCCTGAAAAAACAAATGACACAAAGAAAGGAAGTGCAATGGAAGTAAGAAGCAGAATTAAACCGAAAATCCTGAAAGAATACATGATCTTATCAGGGAACATTTTTCTTTTGAGGAATGCAGCTATCTCTTTATCTGTTGTTTTATGAAGCGGATAGTGACCATCTTTATTTACTGCAACAAGGTTCGCTTTCTTTTTTACTATACTTTTTACAAGTTCGAGGTCGTTTGAGCCAGCGGCAAGATGAAGCGGTGTGTTCTTTCTATCATCATACGGCTTTACATCGGCACCTTTTTCAACAAGGAGAAGTGCAACATCCCTGAAATTGTTTCTGATAGCGATATTCAGAACGCTATTTCCATTCTTATCCTTTGTTTTCGGGTCTGCACCATATTCGACAAGAAGTTTTGAAACATTCATTTGACAGTTCTTCAGAGCAAAGACCAGAACAGGTTCATCACCTTCAGTGACATTTGGTGAAGCACCGTTCTTGATAAGAATTTCAGCCAGCTCCGTCCAATTGTTCCTGAGAGCTGCAAAAAGCATTGTTCTGCCCCGAAGATCTATAACGCAATTCGGGTCAGTCCCTTTTTCAATTAAAAGCTTTGCAACTTCAAGATGTTTATTTTTCAAAGCGAAAACTGCCGGGCACATCCCTTCGATATTTTTGCTGTTCACATCGGCATTTTTTTCAATAAGAAAATTCACAACTTCAAGGTGTCCATAGTTTGACGCTCTATGCAGAGCAGTCCAGCCCCTTTCGTTCTTCAGATTCACATTTGCACCGTTCTCAACAAGAACTTTTATAACTTCAAGATGTCCTTCCTTTGACGCTTCCTGAAGAGCAGTCCAGCCGCCGGTACTTTTCTGATTTACATTCGCCCCTTCGCCAAGGTATTGAAGAACTCCCTGAACACTGTTGTTTTTTGCCGCAGTTACAAGATCTATTATTTCTGTGTTTCCCGATTCTTCCCTTTCTTCAACCATCAGATCTTGAGTCAGTTCAAGCGGCTGATCCTCTTCCTCCTCTTCAAGTCCCCTTGTCAAAGGGGATTTAGGGGATTCAACCCTCTCAACCTTCAACTCCTCAACCTTCTCGACATCCCCTGAGGCAAACGGATTTTCATCAAGATCGCCTTCAAGATCGCGTTTTATCTCGTTCCACTTCCTCTCACAGTCAGCAGAACAGTAGGTTCCGTTCTCCACCGGTTTTCCGCAAACTTTGCATCTTGTCATGGCACCCTCCGGAAATATTGAAATTATTAACTCCTCAAATAAATAAGAGATGAAATATTATACAAAATTTTTAAAGAACGGCAAATTGTACGGGCGACATTTATGACGCCCACACACCGTTACACGATTCCACCATTCAACTCACCCCGCCCTTCGACTTCGCTCAGGGCACCCCTCTCTTCGCAGAAAAGAGGGGTTTAAAATGCCCCCCTTCTTTCCTTCAGAGAGAAGGGGTTGGGGGATGAGTTACCATTCCAACTTATAATACTTGCCTTCGACCAGCACCTTGTGTTGATAATCCTCAAGAACCGCAATGGACTTTTCAACAATCTCAGGCACCGGCTTTCCAAGTTTTATTAGCAATTCCCTTTCCAGCTTATAATATTTTATCGCTTCAGGCACATCACTCTGCAGATTTACAACTGCAAGCTCACGGATGAGATCTAATTGTAGGGGCGAACCCGTGTGTTCGCCAGTGGAATCGTGTAAGTGTGGAATCGTGGGGTTGTTTTTCACCATTCCACCATTCGACCGTTCCACAGTTCCACCTTTCCACGCGACTTCGTCGCTCCCCACCAGCTGCATCAAATAAGGCTTTCTTTCAATTTCAAGTCCGAGCTCTTTCATGAGTTCCTGTTTGTGATAAATGTCTTCGATTTCGGTGTCGTCAAATTTATCAAAACCGTAAGTGTCACACTTTCTTATGAGTTCTATTCTTTTGACCTGATTTGACAGAGGTGAAAATGATGTTGCAAGCTTTGCTGCTCTTTCACAGTTGCCGTTTATCATATATAACACAGCCATGTTTAATGTTCCAGTCGGGGTGATAAATTCATTTTTTCTTATCATCTCTTCATAAAAGTTGATCGCTGCTGCGTGGTCACCTTTTAAAATGTGATAACCTATTATATTTCCAAACAGATTTCCATCCCATGAGCCGGTTGAAAGGGCTTTTTCATAATACTCACCTGCCTTATCCGGGAATTTCATCTCAACATATTGGGCCCCGATCGTGAAATATCCACGGAAAGATAAAGGCATCCACTTCTCATCAGCATGAATTGCCGTCCAGATATCCTTCAATTCAAAATTCCGGGTGATCGTGCGAATGGAGAAAAAGGAAAGGAGGAGGATAAGAGTGACGAGTGACGCGTAACGGGTGTAGGGGCGATTCACGAATCGCCCGTGGAATGGTGTAATCGTGGAATTGTGTAGGGGCGATTCAAACCCGGGGCGATGCCAGCGGGCTGAGGAAGCACCGTCCTTCAGACGGTTTATGGATTGCGGACTGAAGGTTCGCGTTATCTCAGCCCACGCCTGAAGGGCTGGGTCCACTATTATTCCCACAATTGCACAAAATCCCATCACAGGCACATATAAATAATGGAGTGCAACTATTTCATGCAACGGGATTATCTGCAAAACTGGAGCGAGAGTTATGACGAAGAAAACCAGGAAGAAGGCGAGTGGTTTCAACCCTATCCCCCAACCCCTTTCCCTTTCAGAAAAGGAAAGGGGGGCAATATTATTCCCCTCTTTTCTGGGAAGAGAGGGGTTAGGGGTGAGTTGGGGTTGAGTTATCATCCTCCACACCACCCAGCCATATATAAACATTGATAATACTGAAAAAAAGACATAAAAATTCCAGTCTAAGACGAGGGGATAATTTGCGTTATCAAGGATTAGTTTAAGGGGAAATATTGTCATTTTGAGATAATGAAGCCAGATGGTTGAAGCGGTTAAATAATGGACTTTGTGAGAGTTTCCGTGGAACTGGAAACCTGAAAGCGATGCAAGTCCGCTCCCTCCGCTTGATATTGCATAAAACACAAAAAATGAAAAAAGGAGCAGTAACGACATTGCAGCCGGATAGAACCACTTCTTTTCAAAAAGCTTCGACCCATCCTTATAAATTATATACAGAACAAAAATCAAAGGAATCGTCGCCCCCATTTCTTTTGAACTTATGCTTAGGAATAGAAATAAAAAAGAGAGCAGTAGGGGCAGAACCATGTTTCTGCCCGTGGAATTGTGTAATTGTGGAATTGTGTAGGGGCGAGCCACTGTGTTCGCCCTAGGAATTGTTGTTTTTTCCACCTTTCCACCATTCGACCGTTCCACCTTTACACCGACATTTCCAATATTGTTATAAAATTTCATAAACCATCCCACACTGAGGACATAAAAGAGTCCCATGAGGATGTCTCTTCTGCCGGAGATATATGCGACTGAATCTGTATTGGCGGGATGAATTGCAAAAATGAGAGATGCAATGAATGCCGCTCTTTTTGACATTCCAAAAACTTTGAGCATCCAGAATAGTGATATCACAGTGAGTGCGTGATAAACAATATTCATGAAGCGAAAACCCATTGGATTCATTCCTAAAATCCGATAATCAAGTGCATAGGAAAGATATCTCAAAGGACGATAAGAACTCACCAGATCGAGAAATCCCATGTTCATCACATTGAGTGAATTCTGCACCAGCGGAACATCATCAAAAATAAAATCGTTGGGCAGGGAGTTGAAGTAAATGAGGAAGGTTAGGGCAATTAAAATTAAACCCGATCTTTTATCAGAATTCAAAGCCAACCTCCAGAAAAGCCTACCTTATCAAGAAATGTAAGCATATGCAAGAAATAGACCAACTCACCCCTGCCCCTCTCTTCGCAGAAAAGAGGGGTTGAAGTTGCTCCCCTTCTTTTGCGACAAGAGAAGGGGTTGGGAGATGAGTTGGAGAGCTGAATGGGTGAGTTGGAATTTGAAACCACCCCTCGATGTTACTCGGGGTTATCTGCCGGCAGCAGATAAAAAAAAAGGCACTCCTTTCGGAGTGCCCATAAAAATCACACTGATTTGAGCTTATGAATTCTGTTTAAGAATATTAAACATAACATCCATACACATACCTTTCTTTTCACCATCAGGAAGCTGAATGTCTGCGGTTCCACCTGAATCTAAAAGAACTGTTGCTGTTGCAAAATCTGTAGTAGGAGTATTAGTAGCGGTACATATTGCACCAGCATTACCACTCGAATTGCCATTATCACTAGCATTGTAGTAATAGTACTGACCCATTACATTTGTGTAATCCCAAGTAGCTGGGAAAGCACCACCTGCACCAACCTGAGTTCCAATTTGATTTGTATTGGTTTTCCATTTAAGTGAACCAATAAGATTAGCATAACTGCCAGCACCGCCAGCCGGATCTTCTCTGAAAGCAATCTGCATCTTTGAAATTTCTTTCAAGTTGCCGGGAGCTTCAGATGTTCTTGCTTTCTTTGTGTAGTCTGCATACATAGGAATAGCTACTGCAGCCAAAATACCGATAATCGCGATAACGATCATAAGCTCAATAAGTGTAAAACCTTTTTTCATTGTTCTCTCCTCCGAGAATAAGTTCATAAAAAGCCAAAAATCCATACACGGCGGATATAATGCAAGAAGCGTGCCAACTCACCCCTGCCCCTCTCTTCGCAGAAAAGAGGGGTTTAAAATGCTCCCCCTTCTTTCCTACAGAGAGAAGGGGGTTGGGGGATGAGTTGCTTGACTTACACCTATTATATATGTATGGTTTTACGGTTTTATTTGAGGTTGATATATGTCCACCCTACACAATTACACCGTTCCACCTTTACACGGGCGATTCGTGAATCGCCCCTACACCCATCACGCATCACGCTTCACGCTTCACACTGCACCCACCTTAATCGCCTGTTCGGGTGGGATGGACAGTGTGTACCTGCTTTATATGATGGCTGAAATGTGTAAAAAAGACGGGGTTCGGCTTGGTGCGTGTTATGTTGACCATAAATTGAGGGAAAGTGCCAAAAAAGAGTCGCATTTCGTTGACAAAATTTGTCACAATCTTGGTGTTGAGTCCTATCTTGCTGAATTTACTGATGATTTTTGGGGCGACACAAAAGCCAATTTTGAAGAAAAAGCAAGAACTGAGAGGTATAGACTCCTTTTTGAGTGTGCAGAAGTGAACGGATTTCAACAAATTGCGACAGCTCACCACCTTGATGATCAGGTTGAAACGATCCTCATGCGCATTTTTGACAGAGGAACAGGAATAAAAGGATTGGCGGGGATAAAAGACCTCACCCTAAATCCCTCTCCTAAAGGCGAGGGACTTGAAAACACACCCCGTTCCTTTAGGAAAGGGGATGGGGGAAAGGTCGATAAGGGGTCGGGGGAAAGGTCTCACGCATCACCCGTCACACATCACCCGTCACGCGTCACCATCATCCGTCCCATCCTGCATCTGACACGAAAAGAGATCGAACATTTCATGGAAGGACGGGAGTTTATGACCGATGAATCAAACAGTGATACGAAGATAAGAAGAAATTTTTACAGGTCAGTTGTAATCCCGGCAATCGAGTCAGCTTTAGGAAATGATGAATTTAAACAGCATCTTGCGAAACTCAGTGAAAATGCTCAACGCGAAACAGAATTTACAGAAGTTATGGCAAGGGAGTTTTGGCGTTTAATGGGCGAACACACGGGTTCGCCCCTACACCATTCACGACTCACGGTTCACGATTCACCCATAACCATTCCCCGTTCAACAATTGAAAAATATAGTGACAATTTCTGGCTGACTGCTTTCAGTTATCTGTTTTCGCAGTATCGTGATTTTTCACATTCAACTGATACACTTATCGACATAGTAAAATTTATAAGAAAAAAAGAGCCGGCAACTGCAAATTATCACCCGTTTGTATTTGAAAGGGACCGGGATGGAGTAAAGGTGGAATGGTGGAATGGTGGAACGGTGTAAAGGTGGAATGGTGTCATTTCCACACTTACACACTTACACATTTCCACGGGCGATTCACGAATCGCCCTAGAATTCTGCATTTTTGGGGGTTCTGGGGAATGGGATGACATCGCGGATGTTCTGCATTCCGGTTATGTACATGATCGCTCTTTCGAATCCGAGTCCGAAACCGGCGTGCGGGTTTGTGCCGAATCTGCGAAGATCAAGATACCACCAGTAATCTTCTTTTTTGAGTCCAAGCTCCTGAATTCTTTGAACAAGCACATCATGTCTTTCTTCCCTCTGACTTCCGCCGATTATTTCGCCTACTCCCGGAACAAGGAGATCTGTTGCGGCAACAGTTCTGTTGTCATCGTTAAGCCGCATGTAAAAAGCTTTGATCTCTTTTGGATAATTATAGACAAAAACCGGTTTTTTGAGGAGTTCTTCGGTGAGATATCTTTCGTGTTCTGTCTGAAGGTCACTTCCCCACTGAACCTGATATTCAAACTGTTTTCCGGACTTTTCAAGAAGTTCTATCGCTTCTGTATATGTCACCCTTGCAAAATCGGAATTCATAACAAAATTAAGCCGTTCCAGCAATCCTTTGTCTATCATATCATTGAAAAACTGCATCTCTTCAGGTGCTTTTTCAAGAACATACGATATTATGAATTTCATCATCTCTTCGGCTAACTGCATGTCGTCAAAAAGGTCGGCGAACGCAATTTCAGGCTCGATCATCCAGAACTCGCTTGCATGGCGCATCGTGTTTGAATTCTCAGCTCTGAATGTAGGTCCGAAAGTATAGACATTCCGAAAAGCGGCACAGTAATTTTCAACTGCGAGCTGTCCCGAAACAGTAAGATTTGTTTCATGCCCGAAAAAATCTTCTTTAAAATCGATTTTTCCTTCTTCAGTTCTCGGCAAGTCATTAAGATCAAGAGTTGTCACCTTGAACATTTCACCTGCCCCTTCGCAGTCACTTCCGGTTATTATCGGAGTGTGGACATAGACAAAACCGCGATCCTGAAAAAACGAGTGGATCGCATGAGCAACTAAACTTCTCACCCTGAAAACGGCATTGAATGCATTAGCTCTTGGACGCAAGTGTGCGATAGTTCTAAGATATTCAAATGTATGGCGCTTTTTCTGAAGCGGAAAATCCTCGTCACTTGTGCCGACTATTTCAACTTCGTCTGCCTTTATTTCAAACGGCTGCTTTTCCCCTTCACTCTTCACCACAACTCCTTTCACTCTTATCGCCGAGCCGGTTCCAAGTTTTGATATATCCTTGAAATTATTGATATTTGATTCAAAGACGATCTGAATGTTCTTAAAAAAAGAGCCGTCATTTAGTTCAATGAACCCGAAAGCATTGCTTGCCCTCAAAGTTCTCACCCAGCCAGAGATCTCAACCTGTTTACCCATAAATTTGTCAGTTTCGCGGTAAATCGCCTTTACAACAGTTTTTTCCATAAATTGTCTCCGTTATTTCACCATTTCACATTTCGACCTTTCCCCCGACCCCTTTCCTAAAGGAACGGGGGGCTTTCAAGTCCCTCTCAATTAGGAGAGGGATTTAGGGTGAGGTCAGTTACCAAGTTATTCAATATTTCAAAATCGTGACATTGTCAATATACCAGCCGGGATGTGAATAATTTGAGGGAGTCTGAGAATCTGTTTTTTTCTGAACTCCTGAGCTGAACACATATCTTATCTTGAAATTTGCAGTTATCATTTCTGAAGGGATGTCAATTTCAACTTTCTGCCAGCCGCTGCTCACCTGAACGAAACCGGGCTTGTTTGTCGCATAAAACGATGCTGAATCGCAGGAATAAAGAAGCCCGTCACTTGTTTTTATCTTTACGGTTCCGGGATATGTATAACCGGTTATCTGATTCCAGTTCGTGCCGTTGTTACTTGAAAATTCAACAAATCCGCCGTCATAATATGAAGTCGGTGCCGCCCAGAAATTGTACCAGTGCATGAATTCAAGTTTCAATGTCTGACCAGCATAAGAACTCAAGTCAATTGAAGGACTTATGAGCTGTGCCCTTTGACAGTTGATATAATTTCCAGTCAGGTTGAAACCGAAACATCCGGTTCCTTCAAAGCACGAATTGGGTCCTGATGAAGCGGTTCCCTGAGCCCACCAGTCATAAGGCCATGAAGCAGTTGCACTGTCAATTTTTGTGTGTGTCCATCCTTCCGCCCCGGGTTCAAATGTGTAACTTGCCACAACAACCGGTTCAGTTGTATCTTCATCCGGAGTTTCGTCATCCGACTCCGTTAAAACTTCGTCGGACAAGTCGTCGTCGGTGAATGGTGAGTCGTCATCCGACTCCGTTAAAACTTCGTCGGACAAGTCGGTGTTTTCGTCGGTGGACTCATCCGGCATGGTATTTCCGGTGTTTCCCGTATCACCGCTATCGCCAGTGTTTCCGGTATTTCCAGAATCTCCTGAATTACCTGAATCACCTGAATCACCGCTGTCACCGGAATTTCCTGAATTGCCAGTATTTCCAGTGTTTCCGGTATCGCCTGTATCGCCGATTATTTTTTCTTCGCATAATCCGGTTTCAGGATTGCACCACATATTATCAGGGCAGTCAAAGCTGTTTACGCACACTTCATCTTCAACTGCACATGAAACTGCAGAAAGAAAAGTAACAAGAAAAAATATCGCTTTAAAACATCTCATCGGCCTCTCCTTAAATGAATATAACTTGTTAATTTTAGTTAAATTTTAAAAGATGTCCAAGAAAATCAGTAAAGTATCGGGACGCTCGGGATGTTACGACCGTAGAATATTTCGTTCATCTCTTTTTTGAGTCTTTTTACGATCTTTCTTTTTTTATAGGTATTAAGCTGCGATTCTTCAACTCCGAAAAGATAGTTGTTGAGATCAAATTCACGAAGTATCATTTTTGTGTGGAAAATGTTGTCCTGATAGACATTCAGATCGACCGAATGATATCTTGAAAGTGTTTCCATATTTATGAAATTCTGGATGGAATTGAGCTTGTGATCAATGAATATCTTGCTTCCGTCAAGCCGTCTTGTGAAACCTCTGACGCGATAGTCAAGGTTCACTATGTCGCTTTCAAACGAGTCAAGAAGAAAATTCAGTGCCTTCAGAGGAGATATTTTTCCGCATGTCGAAACATCAATGTCAACGCGGAAAGTGCTTATGCCGTTCTCGGGGTGACTTTCAGGATATGTGTGAACGGTAAGATGGGATTTGTCCATGTGCATGACAACATCTCCGCCGTTTTCAGAATTATCTTCATGGTGTGCTTCATGACAGTTGGGGTCTGCGACCTTTTCTTCTGAAATGAGAACTGTGACACTTGCACCCTGAGGATAGTAATCCTGTTTTGCAATGTTGAGAACATTTGAACCGATTATGTCGGAAACATGTTCAAGAATTCCTGTGAGACGGTCTGAATTATATTCCTCGTCAATATATTCAATGTATGCTTTTCTATCTTCAGGCGTTTCGGCATAGCACACATCATAAATGTTGAAACTCAGTGTTTTCGTGAGGTTATTAAATCCGTAAAGTTTAAGTTTGTTATCTGAACCGCTTTTTTTTCTGCTTCTTGCCAAAACAACCTCCATCATTCAAAGGTGATAAGAACGGAAATCAATATAACTCTAAAAATGTGATTTTCAATAAAAAAATTAAGATACTTTGATTTCTTCGAGTATATCAAGGAATGCTTTTTTCCTGTCGGGAGCTCCGGTCACCGGTCTTCCGATCACAAGGTAGTCGCTTCCCGCTTTCAGTGCAGAAGAAGGGGTTGCTATCCTTTTCTGGTCGTCACTTGAGCTTGATGCGGGTCTTATTCCGGGGGTGAGTATTTTGAAATCTTCTCCGCAGACCGATCTTATTATTTCAATTTCAAGCGGACTTGCGACAACTCCGTCCATACCTGAATCGAGTGCAAGTTTTGCCAATCTTGCCACCTGCTGGCCGGGAGTCACAGTTATTCCTGTTTCAGCAAGATCTTCAGCTCCCATGCTTGTAAGTACAGTTACGGCAAGGACCATCGGAGGGTTTTCAAGCTTATTCAATTCGGCTCTCACCGCTTCCATCATTTTTCTTCCGCCGCCTGCATGGACATTGAAAACCTTAACTCCAAGTGATGCCGCAGCCAGTCCCGCTTTTGCAACGGTGTTTGGAATATCGTGATATTTGAGATCAAGAAAAACATCTTCACCCATACCGACAATTTCTCTGACAAAATCGGGTCCAAGAGAAGTGAAAAGCTGTTTGCCGATCTTAAAACATGCTCCAAGCCCCCTCAGATCATTAACAATTTCAAGTGCTTCCTTTTTCGTGTCAACATCAAGTGCAATAAAAATCTTCCCTTTTTCCATGATTATTCTCCTGTTTACATTGGCAGATAAACTTCAAAAACGCTTCCTTTGCCGGGTTCAGATGAGACTGTTACCGCCCCTTTGTGATCGATCACTGTCTTCCTGACCATCGCAAGACCGAGACCTGTCCCTTTTCCGGCAGGCTTTGTCGTAAAATACGGATCAAATATCCTCCCGATGATATTTTCATCTATTCCGGTTCCGGTGTCTTTGACCGATATCACAGCATATTTACCGGGAGGAAGAAGATGTTTGGTGACAACATGCTCCTTTACTGCATGTTCTGATGCAGAGAGTTCGATCACCCCGCCATCCGGCATTGCATCTCTTGCGTTAAAAATAAGATTTATCAGAGCATTCTGAACCCTTATCCTGTCTCCTCTGAAAGCAAGTGCTGTGTCGGCTATCTCTTTTTTAACAATAACCTTTGATCCCATACTTGAGCGGACAAGATCAAGGGTTGCGTCAACAAGGCTGATCATATTTATTTCGTCATATTCATTTTTTGTCTTTCTTGAAAAATCGAGCAGCTGTCTTGTGAGATTATTCGCATTCATTGCAGCTTCCCTTATCCTGCCGGTAAAAGCTTCCGCCTCACTGTTACCTTTTACAAAACCGGCAACTATTTCGGCACTTCCTATTATCCCTGCGAGCATATTGTTGAAATCGTGTGCCAGACCGCTTGCAAGCTGTCCGATCGCTTCCATTTTCTGATTCTGTCTGAGCTGTTCCTCAACAATATATTTTTCAGTCACATCTCTGAAAACAAGAACTACACCCCTGATATTTCCAAATTCGTCCTTTATCGGGGAACCGCTGTCCGCTATCTGATATTCATCTCCGCTGCGGGCTGTCAGAACAGTGTGGTTTGCAAGCCCTACGATCTCGCCATATTTAAGAACTTTTGTGACCGGATTTTCAACTGTTTCACCTGTAAAAGCGTTGGTAATCTTAAAAACATTTTCAAGAGGCTCCCCTTTTGCGTCACTCAGATCCCATCCTGTAAGCAATTGTGCAACAGGATTCATCATCTGAATTTTTCCAAATTCATCAGTAGCAATGACCCCGTCTCCGATCGAATTGAGAGTTGTCTTATATCTTTCCCTGCTTTCACGGAGCTTTCTTTCCGCGTCAACCCTTTTGGTGATGTCAAGACAGTTGACAAGAATAGCCCTGTCTCCATCAAGAGTTATCGTCGAAACTTTTGTGTCAAGCCATTTTTCCTCTCCGGATGGAGTTATGACGCACATATCATATCTTTCCGGAACAGATTCACTGGCAATTCTTTTTGCGGCATTTTCGATTATCTTCGTTCTTTGTGCCGGATGAACATATCTGAAAATGTCTTCACCCAGCAGTTTTTCCCTTGAAAGGCCGAACATTTCTTCAACAGCCTTGTTTGCATAGACCCATTTTTTATTCTGATGTATAAGAATTGCCGTGGGTGCATCCTCAGTGATGATCTTATATTTCGTTTCAGCTTCCTCAACTGCTTTTTTTGCTTTCACTTTATCTGTGATGTCGCGCCAGATAACAAAAACAGTTTCAATCTCCATTTCAGGAATAGGGGTGAGAACGATCTCAGATGTAAATAAAGTTCCGTCAAGTCTCACATGCTCCCATTCAAATCTGTTCGACCCTTCCGCAACACTTTTTGCGATCATCATTTTCGCCTTCTCGACTGATAATTGACCGTCGGGCTGATATTCAGGACTCATCTGCCATGGCGTTTTTCCGATCAGATCTTCTCTTGATTTCATCTTCAGCATTTTCAATGTTGCATTGTTGCATTCGACAAAAACACCATTCTCAATAATTGATATGGGGTCTTCTATCATATTGAAAAGCTTATTAAATATCGGCGGTAGTAATTCTAAAAAATGGCTCATTTCAAACACCCTTGATTTAATTCCCGAAGCAATTCTAACACAACTTCTTTATTTTTCAACTAATATAACATACATTTGACAAAGTCCCTTCAAAACAATAAAATCAG
The DNA here is from genome assembly GCA_964630905.1 of uncultured Spirochaetales bacterium. Classification (GTDB taxonomy): domain Bacteria; phylum UBP6; class UBA1177; order UBA1177; family UBA1177; genus JAGOEX01. Next base: position 81,519 of record CAZVWR010000001.1, read on the forward strand.
GCAGGTTTTTCTTTGGAGGCATCATGAAAAAAAGGACAATTTCTGCCGCTTTAACAGTTTTTTTATCAATTTTTAATACTCACGGTGATTCAAATATTGCCGCTACTCATATTTATCATAACCACATGCCGAATTTCTGGCCTTATTTTGATGTTGCGACATATAATTCGATCCCCGACAGTCAAATGGTGAGATATACTTACGACGGGCAGGTGATAAACTTAAAAAACAGTCCGCCTGCAAGCTATGACTATTATCTTCCAAACGGCAATCCGATGCCTCACGATGATCTTGTCTCATATTATTCCCATCATGCAAAACCGGGAGCTTACTGCGACTGGCCGGCTGAAACTGCCGATTACAACAAAAATGTGAAAGGTCATCTTAAAAGTCAGACGCATGTCACGATGAGCGCTTCTGTCATAAACAATGTTCAGAGCTTTGTTGAACTTCAAAACCACGATCAGTTCAACAGCAGAGTAAACTGGGGTGAAAAGTGGCGTAATTCCCATTTTAATACAAGGACTTCCAGCGGATTTCCAGCTCTTGATCTGATCCACTTTTCAGGACACCACTCGATGGGTCCGCTTGTGGGGAACGAATATCTTTTAAAGGAACTGATCTATCATAATGTAACGCTTTCAAGAGATTATTTTCTGGGGAGCAGTTTTAAATCTTCAAAGGGTTTTTTTCCGACTGAACTCGGCTTTTCAACAAGGATAATACCGGTTTTAAAAAAGATCGGCGTTGAGTGGAGTGTCATCGGAAATGTCCATTTTTCAAGGACTTTGACTGATTATCCGTATCTCAATGATCCAGGGAAGGACTGCATGATCTCTCCTCCGAACCGTGCCGACATGAGAAATGTCGATAGTTACGGCGGGGCATGGGTTTCCAGGCAGATGTTCAATGAACAGCAGGTGACTCAGAACAAGTTTCCATTTGCTTCAATTCCCCATTTTGTGCGATACATCGATCCATGGACCGGTGCAGAAATGAAAGTTGCAGGAATTCCTGTCGAGCAGGCGGCTTCATGGGAGGAAGGATATCAGGGAAGTAAAGCCCCCGTTGATGTGACATGGCTTCACACTTATGATCAATATGCAAAAGGGCGTATCCAGTATCATGTCATTGCCCACGATGGAGACAACTCTCAGGGTGCGGCAGGTGATGGCGGAACATGGCTGGTTTCAGGAAACTCGATCTATACCCAGACAGGTGTTACCGGAAAAGGGGTTGAAGAGTATTTGAAAGATCATCCGATCCCTGAAAATGACATTGTCCATGTTCAGGATGGAAGCTGGATAGATACCCGCGATTCTTCAAGCGATCCGACATGGTATCACTGGCATCTTCCTTTCGGTATCTGGAAAGGGCAGTTTGCCGATTTCAACGCTAAAACAGGAAAGAACTTCGCTCCGAAAAAGAATTTTCAGGGGACAGATGAAGGGATGACCGTTTCAATGGAATACGGTTATCACTATCTGGAAAGGAACTTTGCGCTTCTTCAGGCTGCACTTAACTATGCCGTTACCTCTGAACAGATATGGCTTGACAAAAACCCCGGTCACTGGAAACCCGAATCAGCACTTGATCTTGAAATAACTGGAAAAAGCAATACGGGAAACCAGCTTAACCCATATCTTATGAGCTATCCGGTCAAAGGACAAAGCAATGCGGCGGAACTCGCATGGTACTTTCTAATCGCGGCAATTGACAGCGGTTTTGGATACTATGACGAAAATGTTGATGACGGAGTTAAGCCCACAATTTCATTTAACCAGTCACTCCATTTTTCAGTTCCCTATGTGACATCTAACATTGCTGAAGACAGAACGGGCCCTTCGATCTGGTGGCCGCAGCGGTGGCCTTATAACCCTGGAAGCGCCAATAAAAGCAAGGCTGAAGGATGGACTCTGCACTATTTTGACAACAATTTCGTGATATATACCTATGCCTATGATGCTTCAGGGATCAAGAATATTCGCATCAGGATCAGAAAGCACAAAAATAAAGTCGCTGACCCGTTAGATAGAACTTATCAGGTTTACAATCCGCAGCTTTTAAAAGATAAAGGGGTGCCGCAGATAAACCCCGACAATGTGGGTGAATGGATCAGCTATCCGATGGAGCGACGCGATCTTGGCCCAGATATAAACGGTGTTGACTGGCAGCCGTCAGGCAAAGAGATCATGGCGATAGTTCCTGCTCAAAAAATCGGCAATCTCTATTATTCCTATATCGGTGACTACCGTGATGAGCTGATTGATTACTATATTGAGGCGGTTGACGAAAAAGACAATGTCTCAAGAAGCGAAATTCAGCAGGTTTATATCGGAACAGGAAAATTCAAGAACGAAGGTGGAAAGATCGTTGAAGATATCAACGGTGATATGGACGGGACTTATCCGTTCCTTGAAAAAAAGACCACAGAGCCGGCTGATGAAGACAGTGATGAATTTGATGTTGATGAAGACTTTCAATATGACGCAGAACCGGCTGACAGTGATGAGATGAATGAAACTCCTGATGAAGATGATTTTGAATCAAGTGACGAAGACCCTGTTCCTGACGGCTTTTTCAGGGCTCATTATTTCCATGAAAGCTGGGAAACGGTCAATATTCATTACTGTCTTGAAAATTGTGAAGATGTTCCTAACTGGACTGAAGTTCCGGGTGCTGCGATGGATAATGAAAGAGATAAATGGTTTAAATATGAAGGTGAAAACTGGGATGGATATGTCGAATTTGTTTTTAATGATAACTCAGGAACATGGGACAACAACAGTGAAGAAAACTATAAAACCGGATTGCAGGAATTCTGGGTGAAGAACGGTGAAATTCATCCGTCAAACCCTGACAAACCTGAAAACAATGACAGTAACGATCCTGAAAATGAAGACAATGACGATTTTTCATATTCAGACTTTACAGATGATGATAATATTGATGACAAAAGATCTTCGGGTTGCGGCTGTTCTGTTATTTAACTCACACTCTGAGTTTCAGCGTTCTTGAATGTATTCCTGAAGATCATGAGTCCGATCGGAGTTATCATCGCAATTGAACCGACAAAAACCCAGACCATATAGTGATTTGCATATCTTGCACCGATCTCACCTGCCGCAAGAATTCCGGGAGCTCCATTAAGCTCAGGAACTTCGGGAGTATATGTTGAAACAAGCCAGCCCGAAAGAGGTCCCGCCATAAGTTTTCCAATAAATGTGGGCAGAACGGCAAGGGCGATATAGCTTGCCTCTTTTCCTTTCGGAGCAACGGTTGCGGCAAACTGCATCAGTCTTGGCGACCAGAAAGCTTCACCTATCGTAAAAATAATAACAAAAAGCATCAAAGAAAAATAGAGTGGTGTCCTCATGTGCTCAGCCACATTGAGCCAGCGGTCGAAAACAAGTTCTCCTACCCATGTGTCTGCAAGCCAGCCGAACTTTTCAATCGGGATAGTTGCGATAAAAACTGATGTCGCTGATATTGAAAGACCGAACAGAAGAACTTTAAAAGAGCTGATCTTTCTTGTGAAAACTGAAAAAAGAGGGACAAGGAAAACGATAAGCGATGGATTGAGAACTCCGTAAATAGTTCCGATTCTCGCCCCTTCACCCAGAAGTCTTATTCCGTATTTCGGGAAAGTGTAATGGAAATGTTCAAATATAAGTCTTGTGAAAACAATGAGAAAAAGCATCCCGATAAAGACCCAGAAAGCTTTTTCCTTAAAAACATTTGCAAGGTTCTTCCATGTTTTAAGAGCGGTTTCCGCCACTGTTCTCCCCAGCATTTTAAAGAAGTTCCCGCCTTTGGACATGACGCTTACCGGAGTTATCGTCATTTTGCCGTCATCATGAAGCTCAACGCCGTCCCTGAACATCAGAATTGCTATCAGATCAGGAACATTTATGGCAAAACCGAGAAGGATGATCATCTGATATGTTGAGAGAGTTATGTCAAACGGAAGCGAAATCCCGAGTTTTTCAGAAACATTGTAAACCCCATGCTCTCCGAAAGCCGCCCTCATTCCGTCAAATATCCTTCCACCGATGGCATATCCGACATTCATAAGGGTGTAGAAGAGCCCGAATCCGAGTGCGGCAGTTTCTTTTGTCGTAAATCTTTTTATACCGACCGAAAGGACCGGCCCTGTGATCGCAATTCCGAAAGCCATCGGAAAAAATCCGAAAATGATTGCAAGAGGGAGATTCGGCATGAAAGGCATCAGCAGTCTTGAAAAAAGGAGTGTGAACGCACCCACAAGAAGTGTTTTCTTTATTCCGAGAGTGTCGCAGAAAGGGCCTACGATCATGACCAGAAAGGACAACATGACCGAATATACGCCCATGAATGTTCCTGCCGCAACATCGGAAAGCCCCATATCCTTTGAGAGATAGAGGATGAACGAAACATTGATAGCGCCGTAGGCCGAATATTCTGTGACTTTGGTAAAGAAAAGGAGATAAATTTCTCTTGGAGAACCTTTCAATCCTTTTGCGTAATTCCAGATGATGAAAAGAAAAGCTATCAGCAGCAAAGCAGAAGCAAAATAAATCACATAATCGAGCATTTCAAGACTCCTTATATTAAAATTATCAAAAAACATCTGTTAAAGTGTAATAATTTTTCATCTATCGTCAATATATTTAATATATTAGGGAATTACAACAATATGTTAGGAGAAAGGAACACGAACGTTTGACAAAATAAAATGTAATCATAGAATCTGAATGTTATTTCTGCAGGAGGGATCATGGAGCTTAATGACGACAGATCATGTTTTGTATGCGGCTGTGAGAACAGTATCGGTCTTAAACTTAAGATAGAAAGTGATAAAACCTTAAAAAAAGCGTGGGCCGTTACAAAAATAGACAGGAAGTTCTGCGGATGGGAGGGAATTGTTCACGGAGGAATAATCAGCACGGTACTTGATGAGATAATGGCTTATGCCGCTTTTACTATCTATAAATCGGGTGTGACCGGAGAGATCACCGTGAGATTCAGAAAACCGATCCCTGTTGAAAGTAAAATACTTATTGAAGGTTTCGTCGAATCGGTAAAAGGAAGGATCTGCTATACAAAAGGACAGATAACCCTGAACGGTGAAATAATGGCTGAATCAACCGGAAAAATGGTTATGGTGAAACCGTGAATGGTGAATGGTGAATGGTGAATGGTCGAAATGTGTTACCTAAAAAGTATAGTCAACCCTGTTCATCCCAATAAGTTCAAACGGAATAAGATCTTCAATATATTGGGATTTCATATTTCTCAAAGTCAGTGCTGTTTCTGAGCATTTTCCTGTTTTAAGATAGTTGAGCGCCTCTTTGAGCGATGACTCATCCTTGTCACCGAAATCATGTTTGTAATCATCTTCGCTGTTGCATGTTGCCGGAATTCCGTGGTAATAATCACCGAAATCGACAGAGTTAGCGTTCTTGAAAGTTATCGGGACTATCGTCTGATCGCAAATGTTCTTGGCGTTCATCCCGACCGGTTTTCCGTAGGTTGTGTCGCCGATTATCGAAACATCAACGAACGGAGTAAGCGAATTTATAACCATTTCCGAAGCACTTGCAGTTCCCCTTGTCGCAATGAAAGCAACTTTATTCAGATCCATCGAGCTTTCAAGCACTTTGCCTGTGTAGTGACTGTTGACATCGGAATGTTTATCGTTGTAGAGAATTTTTATTATATGCTCATCTTTCACAGTTTTTCCAGCGATCAGATTTATGAGCTGTTCAGAAATTCTGACAAGTCCTCCGCCGTTATATCTCATATCAACAACAAGCTCTTCGATCTTCTCTTTTTTAAACTCTGCAAATGCATCATTAAGCTCCTGCTCTGAAGGGGTTATGAATGCTTTGAAATGGATGTAGCCGGTTTTCTTTCCGCCATTATCAACAATTGCGGTTTTAAGAACCGATTTCATTGTGTAATCACCAAGATATACTGTTGTTTCCAGTTCTTCACCTTTTTCAAGAAGCTTCATGGCTACAGGCTCTCCTTCATTCTCGGCGTTATAAACATTGCTCCAGTCGGTCTTTTTCTCAAAACCTTCATCGCCTGAATGCTCCTTGTTGTATTCAGCATTTGCATCAAGTTCTTCGACTGTAAAACCGTTCATTGCAAGTATCTGCTGACCTCTTTTCAGACCAGCAACATCAGCAGGAGAAGTAGGATATACCATCGTTACAAACAGTTTGTTCTCTTCATCTCTTTTCCATGAAGTTCCCATTCCGTATCTTTTTCCCGCATAATAATTTTCGTGATCTTCCTTTTTTGTCCAATATGAAAAGCGGTCAACAAGAACTCCCTCATCCTCAAATCTTACTTCTTTTATCATGTCTCCGAGAGTCTCATAAGTGCCGGGGTCAACAAAAGGGATCTTTTCATACCACAGATACCAGTCCAGCATATAGGCATAGGCAATGCAGTTGATATAAGCCTGAGAACAGTTATCTTCATCCGGATATTTTCTTTCACACACCGAATAGTATTCCATGTCGGTATCGTGAGTTAAAAATGCTTCACAGCCTGAAAAAAACACTGTCAGAACTAGAACCGTCAGAAAAACATATCTCATCTCATCCTCCAAACTAAAGTCTTTATATTCTACAAGATTTAGAAATTTGTTCAAGGAATAGTCCGTTTCCGGTTAAAAATCACAAATCGTCGAATTCGTCTTTTTCTATTATGATTTTAAATATGACCGGATATTTTTTTCGATTCTGTCAAGCCGTTTTTCCTGAAAATGAATTGGAAGATGACCTATGACTGCTTCCTTAATTTTTGTGGAATCAATCAGTTTTTTCAGGTTTTCCTTTAAATAGATTCTCACATCTTCACCATCATTTATTTGAAGCATGTTGCAAAATTCAGGATTATTATCAAGGACATACACTATGTCTTCAAGATCATGGCTTAAATACGGATCAGCAATTCCCCTGTCATTAAAAGCGGAAAACTTTGTCGCAAGATAATAAGACAAAGGCAGTAGTAATATTTCAAAATCACCAATTTTCTTTGCTTGTGCTTTTGAAAATCCTTTTTTAAACCAGATGTTGCCGGGAGCCCAGCCGACCTCACTCACTGACATAACATCAACAAGAATATCATGATACGAAAACCGGCATAAAACCTTGTTATCCATTGTCTGTTTAAAACCGGCACCTGTTAGATTTTGCCTTATTCTTTCAAGTTGACCGAAAGAAAGTATTTCAAAAACAAGATCAACATCTTTAGTGAATCTGATATTTTCCGTTTCGTTATGCTCAACATAAAACTGCGCAACAGCGCCGCCGACAAAAACAGCTTTCTCTCCAATGCTTTCAACAGCATTTGATATTTTTTTTATTTTTTCAATTGTTATTCCCTGCATAATCTTTTTTCCAGTTCAATTTTAGCAATATTTCTTTCTCTTGCGTTTCCCACCCTCAAGGCATCAACCAATGCAAGTAACTGATATAACTGCTCATCTTTCACACATGCATCAGGAACAGTCTGATAAAGCGGTTGAATTGACTGCCCTGACACAGTTCCTTCAAAAAAAGGCCACACAAAAACATTGTTACTCTCTATCATCTCTTTTAACGGATAAGTGCTGTGAGCTGTTGGAATGCCTCTGACAATAGCTCCGGGCATCTGTGGAAAAACATATCTTGCTCCATGTACCAGAAATTCAAACAGATTTCCTTTAAGTACAGTTTTTTTGTCGGCGGTGACAAGTCCTGCGATCACACTTCTGCCGACAGATTCAGTCACTTCGCTTCTGCTGATATAAAGAGAGTCAGCAATGTCTTTTAAATAAAACGGTTTTTTTATCACCGTCATTTTCAGCAGAACAACAATATCAAGCGACCTCATCCCCGCGTGCTTTTTCATAATCACCTCCCTTCCCGAATCCTTCTAATTCGCAATTCGCGAATCGCATATCAAGAAAAATCATATCGCAAATGATAACATTGTCAAATTATTTGAGTTATTTATCACAGATCGTCGAATTCGTCTTTTGACAACTGCCGGTATTGCATCCGTGTCAGGTATTTTTTCACTCTCCCGGTTTCCAGTCAAATCCCCACGGTTTTTTGGGATTTTCAGTATTTGGTGTGTAATCTGATAATGGACATTTTGACGGATAAATATCGCAGTAACATTCGAGATCTCTTACAACAAGTTCCTGATCGCTGCGGAAAACATAATAATTATCGTAAATATACCCATCATCTTTTACAAACTGCGAATCGAAACTCTCATCCATGCATATAACTTTTTTATCTGAAAATCTGTAAAAGCACGCATCTTTTACATCTTCCTCTCCACCGTTTGAATATTTTCTCATAAATAATAATTTCTTGTCATCCATATCACCAGCCTGAATTGAATTCAACTCTGACCACTCATAAAGAATTTGATACTTTATATTATTTTTATCCGTGATATCTGCTTGAACAAGTGACCTTCCTGTTCCTGATATTTTCTGTGAGCTGTATATCACCGTATTCTTATCCTTGAATATTGGATATCTGCCATATTCATCATCCCTTGATACTTTAAAGCAACCGGCATCGCCTTTTGACAGATCGCAGAACTGGACTTGAATATCATAATCAAAATACACTACAAAATTGTCAATCATTGAAGGGTATCCGGCTCTTCTCTGACCACCGAAAAGTGTGTCCTTCTTGTATGTCAGTTCTTTCCATTTGTCCCACTCACCGATCTTTGTATAAAGAAGTCTCATGTCAGATGCATCATCTGCAAAATGGGCACTCATGAAAAGATATGTTTCGCTTGCCCTTACATCAACTAGTTCCTGCGGGGTCTCTGCAAACTTCAAGGCATATCCGTATTTGTTCTGTTCCCTGTCATAATACAGAAGATGTCTGTTTGCCGGGCCATAATAAATGCTTTCAGGATGAAGACTATCAATACGGTAGTCAAATGTTGAAACAAAATAATATTTGCTATTCTGCCATCCATCCATATATCCCCGGCCTATCCTTTCAACTTTCCGGGTGGTCATGTCATATGCGAATGCCCCCCCCCTGCCAGGATGTCGTAGTGTTATCAATAAGATAAAAAACCTTTCCATCAGATTCACTAAATTGTACTGAATTAGAAATATTGCTTGTAAACCATTTCCCCGCCGTAAGAAGTGCATCACACTGGAATTCTCCGGCTGTTGAAGATGATTTTGACGGATTTGTCCCTTTCCCGTTTATTATCTGTGCTTCAAACGGATAGTTCTCCGCACACAGATCATACGGTACCGGTTCACATTCAGAACATTTTGTCATGTAGCACATTTTTGACCACAGTGCTTTTACATCTTCGGGATCGAATGATTTGACAGGTTTATCACCGTAATAATAGTATGCAACATTTTTATCTGAGTCGGAATATTCTTCCCAGTAAGGATTACCGTTCATGTCAGGAATTTCAATGTCGGCATCTGAGTTAACTTCATCTGCCTCATCAGACTCCGTTAAAACTTCGTCGGACAAGCCATCAGCATCTTTGTCAACTTTTACAGAATCGATGTCGTTCTTTGTGTCATTATCAGCAGGATTATCACTATCGTTTTTTGGATTGTTTCCGTTACATGAAGTGCACGACCAAAATGACAGCAAAAGGAATATAATTAATATGTTACGCATAAATTCCTCCTTGCCCTGAGTTCATCGAAGGGTCCGACCTGCAAACACATTCGTCCGGAAAACCGGGCGGATACGGTGATCCGCCCCTACAAAAAAACCTACCATCTTGTCTCTTGAAAAATCATGCGATTAAAACAAGAAATGCAAGCTTTATTTGAATTTTTTGTCATTTATCTTTCCGCCTAAATTCAGTTTTGGTTGTATTAAATTGTCAACAAGGTGTCAAGAAAAAGATTTAACTTAAAAAAATCTCTACAGATCGTCGAATTCGTCTTTTTCTTCCACCGGAAGGTTGAACAGGGAATCTTTGAGCAAAACTGTGTTGTCGAATTTTTTATTTTTGAAGATAAAGGCGTATTTTCCGTTTCTGACTCCGGTCCAGGAGCCGTCTTTTCTTATGGCATAAAGATCACCGCTTAATATTTCAACGATCTGGTTGCCTGCAAACTTGTAATAGATCTCATTCATTTTGCAAAGCTTTGAATTTTCTGATATTTCAGCGCATTCGCCATCAAACTTGAACCTTCCGCCAAGTATCACCGAAAGGACATCTCCGTCAACATCGGCATTGAAAAGCCCTGCTGAAATTTCAGGCCACGGCTTGCTTTCCCACAAGCCATCATGAAAAATGTGTGCCGCCATTCCATTGATGATGACTGTTGCAACTGTTATATTGAAAGGGCCTGTGATCATCATCCGCCATTTGCTCCTTTCGCTTGAAAGTATCTGATAATCACCGTTGAACTTCCCTTTGAACTGCACAGAGTCTATCCACATCGTAACTTCACCTTCAGCAGAAAACGACTGATTCTGCGGATCAAGCTCAAACCCTTCTTTCGTCCAGCTATAGGAACTATCTGTATTTATTGTTTTTTTCGGAACTGTTGAGCATGATGCAAAGATTAAAGAAACAAATGCAACCGTCAGGAACAGAACCTTAAGCTTCATTCTGACCACCTTCGATCGCGGCAACTATTTCATTTTTTTCAAGCGTCTCTTTTTCAATGAGTTTTGCCACCAGCCGTTCAACTGCATCTCTGTGCGTATCAAGAATGCTCTTTGCACTCTGATATGCGCTGTCAACAAGCTTCTGAACTTCTTCATCTATCTTTTCTGATGTTGCTTCGCTCACCTGAGTCCGCTTGCCAAGTTCACGACCCAGGAACACCTGCTCTTCTTTTTCACCGTAATGAATGGGCCCGAGATTTTCGCTCATTCCCCACTGCATCACCATGTTCCTTGCAAGCTGTGTCGCCCGTTCGATGTCGTTGCCGGCACCTGTTGTAATACGACCGATGAAAAGTTCTTCAGCAACTCTTCCGCCCATGAGGATCTTTATTCTGTCAACAAGCTCTTCTTTGTGGTAACTGTATTTATCCTTTTCAGGTAAATGCTGGGTCACTCCGAGCGCTCTGCCTCTTGGAACTATCGAAACTTTGTGTATCGGATCAGCAAATTTTGAATAAAATCCGACTATTGTGTGTCCCGCCTCGTGATATGCAGTATCCTTCTTTTCTTCCGGAGTCTGCACCATCGTTTTTCTTTCTTTCCCCATGAGAATTTTATCTCTCGCATCTTCAATGTGTGACATAGTGACTTCCTTTGCAGAACTTGATGCCGCAATGAGAGCCGCTTCGTTGAGAAGGTTCGCAAGGTCGGCTCCTGAAAGTCCGGGAGTTCCTCTTGCAATGTCGTGATAGTTGATCTCTTCCGCCATTTTTATCTTTTCCGCGTGAACTTTCAATATCATCTCACGACCTTTGATGTCAGGCATCGGAACATAAACCTGTCTGTCAAATCTGCCCGGTCTTAAAAGTGCCGGATCAAGAACATCGGGTCTGTTTGTCGCCGCAATGACAATGACACCGAGATCGCTTCCGAAACCGTCCATTTCGACCAGCAGCTGATTCAATGTCTGCTCTCTTTCATCGTGGCCGCCGCCGAGCCCTGCACCTCTCTGACGACCGACTGCATCAATTTCGTCAACGAAAATAATGCACGGCGCTTTTTCCTTGGCATGAGTGAAAAGGTCTCTCACTCTGCTTGCACCGACTCCGACGAACATTTCAACAAAATCTGAACCGCTTATGATGAAGAAAGGAACATCAGCTTCACCGGCAACTGCTTTTGCAAGAAGAGTTTTCCCTGTTCCCGGAGGCCCCACAAGAAGAACTCCATGAGGAATTTTAGCACCCATTTTTGTGTAATGAGCAGGTCTTTTAAGAAAATCAACCACTTCCGTAAGTTCCTCTTTTGATTCATCAACCCCTGCAACATCCTTGAATCTTATGGGATTCTGATCTTTTGATATAACTCTGTGCTTGCTTTTGCCAAAAGAGAACGCCTTGCCGTTCCCGCCCTGCATCTGTCTCATGAAAAAGATGAAAAGCCCGATGAAAATGAGCATCGGAAGCCATGACGCAAGAATCGTCTGAAGGAATGAATTGTCCTCGGGCTTGATGTATGTCGCCGGCACATTGTTTTCGGCCAGAAATTCCATCATCCTTTCTCCGCTCGGACCTATGACAACAAAGCTTGAGTCGTTATTGAGCTTTCCCTTGAACTCTATGCCGTCGATAACGACCTCTTTCACTTCTCCCGCTTTCACTTTCGACCGGAATTCGGTCATATTGATCTCTGCAACGGTCTTCGCAGCTGTCATCTGTGAAATATTTATCACAAAAAAGACAACTATAATTATTCCGAGCCAGATCAGAAGTGTTTTGTAATTGAACTTCATTTACTCTCCGGTTATCTTTTAAATATCAATCCCCATGTCATTGCACTGACTTCTGTAAAGATCAGAAACTTTCATTGCAATTTCGTCAGGCACAACTGCCGCAACTTTTTTCAAATTGTTATCTGTAAGCCATTTTCTGAATATTTCCTTTGACTTATCAGGAATAAACCTTGCGCTGTCACTTGTAAATGTCTCATCAACAAGGGCAAGTTTTCCATCTATCATGCCGTATTCAACTTTTCCGTCGGCAATCTCAAAACCGAATTTTGAAACAGCGTGATCGTTGCACATCCTGAAAAGATCTATTGTGTTCTTTTTAACTTTTTCAGCGAGTTCTCTGTCTTTTATAAGTTCCACCATCTGTTCAAAAGAAATTTTTTCGTCAGTTTCCGATTTCTCTGTCGGAGTGAAAACAGGTCCGTTCTTTATGAGAGCACCTTCCTTCAATCCTTCTTCAGATTCGATCTCATCCCAGATCCATGTCCCTTCCTTGAGGGCAGTAACTGCCGAGCCGAATATTCTGAACCTGCATACCGCCTCAACGGGAAGCACTTCTGCTTTTTTACCAAGCATCACTCTCCCTTCAAGCCAAGGCAGATCAAGAAGTCTCTTTTCACCTGTGATCTCAACTATTTTCTTAAGACTATCAGCCACAAAGTGGGTAGAAACACCATTTTTCTCAATGAATTTAAACCAGTACGAGGACTGTTTTGTCAGATACACGCCCTTCCCCGGAACACCTGACTTCATTACAACATCGAAAGCACTTATTCTGTCGGTGGCAACTATGAGAAGATATTCACCTATCTCATAAACCTCACGCACCTTCCCTTTTCTGAAAAGTTGAAGAAAAGGAATATCCGATTCCATCAGCACATCATGACCGGCAACCTTGTCGATCCTAAGCATAATACTTCCTCCATCCATATTTTTATGATTCAAGAATGTTTGAAATAGATTCCATGTGATTAATATGATAAATGACCTTTGCAAAAAGACGGGTCACGCTCACTTCGTTATACCACGGATGGTCGGCAGAGAACTTTTCGCCTCTCCAGACAGCATTGGTGCCGGTTACAGACCGGATCGTCCCTTTTGCACAGGCTTCGTCCAGCTTTTTTACAGCATCCCCGTTAAAAAACGGAAATGTACAGAAAACATCAATATTTTCAGCACCGAGCTCTTTGAGTTTTGAACATGCCGCGATCAGGGTTCCACCGGTTGCTATCATGTCGTCAACTATTACAACATTTCTTCCGGCAACATTACCGACCAGCCTTGCTTCAACGACAACAGATGCTTTTGAATAATCTCTTTCCTTTACGATAAGAGCCATATCTGTCTTAAGCTCTCTTGAATAGTATCTTGCAGTTTCAGCACTTCCGACATCGGGTGCAACAACAACGGTGTTCTCGTTTATCAGTGATCTCTTGCACATTGCCTTCATAAGCTGTCTGCTGGCATGAAGGTTGTCAAGACGGGCACGATGGAAAAAACCGGCAATAGCTTCAGCGTGTATATCAATCGTCAGAACTCTCGAAGCACCGCTTTCCTCAATGAATGCTGAAACCATTGAAGCTGTAACACTTTCACGACCTTTTCTTCTTTCCTGCCTTGCATTGGGGAACTGCGGAATGACTGCCGTTATCGAACCGGCATCACTGTTGTATGCGGCATTCACCGCTGTCGCAAGCGCCATCAGATTGTCATTAACAGAAAGATCACTTAACGGGTCGTCCATGAGCTGAATTATGTAGACATCCATTCCCCTTATCGGTTCATCGATCGAAGTCTTGATCTCGCCGTTTGCAAAATGGGTTTCTGTGGTTTTGATATATCTGAAACGGTCCTCGCGGTTGTCCCTCATATATTTATCTTTCAGGTACTCAACAACGGAATTGGAGAAAGCTTTGCCTGAATTACAAGCAATAATACCGAGTTGCCCTCTATCTAAACTCATTTTTTCCTCCGGAAATTAAAAAAAGCAAAGCACTGCATATATATAATGTCACATCGCTTTATTTACAAGATTTTAAGAGAAATATTTTTATAAGATTTGACTTGCCATAAAATGCGATTCCTGTAAACTTGGCAAGGATTTTGATTTATAAAGGTGGAATATGACTGAAAGAAAAAATTCGGACAATTTAAAGCTCCTGAAACAGTACCGCGGACTTGTAGAAGAGATAGAATCGGCACTTTCCGATCTGCTCGACCCTGAAAAAGCCCAAAAGAGCGGGATTGATTTTCCATACGATGTGTTTATTGATGAGGGTGGCTGCCGGCTTGTCGTTGAAGTCGAAATACCGGGGCTTACGATGGAAAATGTCAATGTTTTCGGGTTTGACCAGTTCATTGAGATAAGAGGCAACAAGGATACTTTAAGAAGCAACCGTTATGAAAACTGTGTATGTCTTGAAAGGGAGAACGGTGTTTTCCAGAAAGTTATCCATCTTGGAAGAGCAGTCAATTTCAACAAGGCGGCTGTTTCAATAAACGACGGAGTGCTTGTGATAAAATTTCCTATCGTTGTTGACAAAAGAGGTATTATCAAAATAGAGCCTGAAAACGGAGGAGAAAATGAATAACGGAAACGGAACAACCAACATAATTCCCCCTTCACTTCCGGTACTGCCGCTCAAAGATTCAGTCCTTTTCCCATATATGATAATGAATGTCAATGTTCAGCGCGGCTTTTCCTCAAGTGCTGTCAACAGAGCTATAACCGCTGAAGGATATCTCATTGTTACAGCACAGAAAGACCCTTCTCTTGACCAGATAAAGGACGGAACAGTCTACCCGGTCGGCACAGTGGCAACCGTTATTAGAATGCAGAAGAACTTTGACGGGAACATGATGCTTTACATTCAGGGTTATAAAAAAGCATCTCTGCAGAACATCCGGTTTGATGAACAGGGGGGTTATTATACTGCTGATGTCAGCGTGATAGACGATGAACCCGATCAGAACAATGTGATGTCACAGGCACTGATGACCGAAATAAAACGGCAGATAAAGAACATTGCCGATCAGGGCGAGATCATGCTCCCTCCTGAAGCACTTGCTGCAATTCAGGGTGTAAAGAACCCGGGTCGGCTTGCAGAGATCATCATGAGCCATCTTTCAAAATCGGTTGAACTTTCACAAAGAGTGCTTGAAGAGAACTCAGTGATGAAAAAACTTCAGATCGTTCATGAATCACTTGAAAAAGAACTTTCGCTCATCGAAATACAGTCCGACATCCGCAACAAGGCGAAGGAAAGGCTCGGCAAAGCCCAGAAGGAATATTTTCTCAAAGAGCAGATGAAGCAGATCCAGAAGGAACTTGGAAATGAAGATCCCCATCTTTCTGAAATTCAGGAATATGAAAAGAAACTTGATTCGATTGAACTTCCTGAAAATGTCAAGACCGAAGCAAAGAAACAGCTTGACCGCCTCAGAACAATGAACCCAGCGGCATCTGAAACCGTCGTGGTCAAGACTTGGCTTGACACAATTCTCGAACTTCCGTGGATGGAAGAGACAAAAGATAATAAAAACATTGCAAAAGCTGGCAAAATACTTGAAGAAGACCATTTCGGGCTCGAAGATGTGAAAGAAAGGATCCTTGAATTTCTTGCGGTAAGACAGATCCGCGGCAACTCGAAATCACCGATACTGTGCTTCATCGGGCCTCCCGGAGTTGGAAAAACATCTCTTGGAAAATCGATTGCACGGGCTCTGGACAGAAATTTCTACCGTCTGAGCCTTGGCGGACTTCACGATGAAGCTGAGATCAGAGGTCACAGAAGAACTTATGTCGGTGCAATGCCCGGAAAAATTATCGAAGGAATAAAGACAAGCGGTTCCAGCAACCCCGTTTTCATGCTTGATGAAATTGATAAAGTGGGCAAGGATTTCCGCGGAGACCCATCTTCGGCACTCCTTGAAGTGCTTGATCCTGAACAGAATTTCTCGTTCCTTGACAACTACATCGGGATACCTTTCGATCTCTCAAAGGTGTTTTTCATAGCTACAGCCAACTGGGAAGAAACCATTCCGGCTCCGCTCAAGGACAGGATGGAGATAATCCGGCTGTCAGGATACACAGACCCGGAAAGACTTGAGATCGCAAGAAAATATCTTATTCCAAGACAGCTTGAAAACTGTGGATTAAAGGCAAAAGAGCTGAAGTTCACTAATGATGCTCTTCTTTTCATTTCAAGAAGATACACTAGAGAATCAGGTGTCAGAAACCTTGAAAGGCACATCGGATCGATCTGCAGAAAAATAACAACGCTAAAGGTTCAGAAAAAGGATTTCCCGAAAACCATAACACCGAAACTTGTTGAAAAATATCTCAAACTTCCGCCCTATTCTGATACCGAACTTGATTATGATGCGAGAATTGGTGTTGTGACAGGACTTGCATGGACTCAGTACGGTGGAAGCACACTGAAGATCGAGGCAAACTGGATGAAAGGCAAAGGGGGGCTGATCCTCACAGGACAGCTCGGCGATGTAATGAAAGAATCGGCAAGGATCGCCCTTTCATATATACAAAGCAATGCTGAAACTTTCGGACTCGGACTCGACTTTACAACTGAAGACAAGGACATCCACATCCATTTTCCGGCAGGAGCGATACCCAAGGACGGTCCAAGTGCAGGTATAACAATAACCACCGCACTGTTAAGTCTGTTCCTTAAAAAAGAGATCGACCCGTTCACCGGAATGACAGGCGAAATATCGCTCACCGGAGAAGTGCTTCCCATCGGCGGACTCAAGGAAAAACTCCTTGCCGCAAAAAGGAACAAAGTGAAAAAAGTGTTACTGCCCGAAAAGAACCGCCCCCTCTATGAAAGCATATCAGAAGAGATCAGATCAGGAATAGAACCCCTTTTCGTCAGCGAATATCACGAAGTTTTCGAAGAATTATTTTAACCTTTCTCAACTCACCCCCCCCCGGCCCTTCAGGCGCGGGCTTAGGAAACACCACCCTTCAGGCGGTTTTAATGAGCGGACTGAAGGTTCGCGTTATCTCAGCCCACGGTCGCAGGCCTGGGTTTGGATAATTTATCTATTTCACACAGATCACGAAACTGGTTCCGGTCTTACCCGTCATATTCACATTTCCAGTCTCAAAATCAACTGTATAAGCATTCGCCGGAGTTGCATGAACAGTCGTTGATGTCCAGAAACTGCCGGTTCCGACAAGTGGCGGAACAGTGTATAAAGACTCAAAAGCAAATGATTGAAGCTCAACAACCGTCGGAAGCCTGAACCCTGACATTCCGCCACTTGCACCATCATCACCTACAACAAGGGTTGCACAATATTCAAGAGCATCTTCCCAATCAACTGCTATCTGAGCACTGTCATACTGCCAGAAAACCATCATTCCTGAGCTCCTGTCAAGAACATCAGAAAAAAGGTCTCCTGATTGGAACATCTCTCTATCAGCAAACTGTTCAGCTCCTCTGACACATTTGACATAACCTGCTGAAGATTTTTCAGATTGAATAGTTGTTCCATCAACTGATGAAATAAGATGATAAATATTTCCTAATGACCAATATTGATCTGATTGAGATAAAATAAAATCACTAAAAATTAATGGCACCGTTTTTTCAAGATTAATAATCGAACTGAACTCATAAGTAGCAGGAATTCTCCAGTCAGTATAACCACCTAATTCAGAAGCATCACAGTAATCCCATGCTTCTGATAATGTACACTTGGAACCGGCAGGATCCCCTTCTGTGCATCCTGAGTATGTTGAAGGAGTTGATCTCTGCCACATGAGTCCGCTGATATTTTCAGTTATCACATCTGTATCAACTGTAAAATCTTGAATTGCATAATTAAACTGTGGTTCCTGACCATAGAAAGGGTCACCTTCATTTGGACAGGTAACTATTCCAGTGTTGTCATAACATTCCGTTTGTGAAGTTGTAAAGAACGGGCTTGAATAAGACAAATCTTCTACACATATCGAAAAATCAGGAACAGAACAATCAGCAGGACAAAGAACTGTCCCGGAACTGAATTGTGCAAAATCGGTGCACTGAACATCGTTTGTATCACAGAACTCACCTTCATCAATTATTCCATTACCGCAGTCTGTCAGCAATGTGCAATCTGTCTGACAGAACCCGGGCAAACCATTATTAAGCCCGTCATCACATTCTTCTTCCAACTCCTGAGTAGTTCCGTCACCGCAGTATCCACCTTCGTTATATCCGTTACAATCACTGTTGCAGTAACCATTTCCAAAAGGATCATATTGTCCATTGTTAGAGCCGTTATCACACAACTCTCCTGTTTGAAGAATTCCATTTCCGCAATATACCTCAACTGCACTGCAATCCGCAAGACAGTATCCTGGGTTGCCGTTGTTTCCACCGCTATCACAAATTTCACCATCTTGTAAAATTCCATCTCCGCAATATTCAGTCATGCCGGTACAATCTGAATTACAAAATCCGTTGTTTCCGTTATTGTCACCGTCATCACAGAACTCCGTGCTGTTTTTCCAGTCATCGCCGCAATAACCGACATGCATTCCGGAACATGATGAGTTACAATATTCAGGTTTTCCGTTGTTTTCACCATCATCGCATGTTTCGGAATATTCCTGCTGTGTAGCACCGTCACCGCAACGAATACCAGGCCCTGAACAAGTTGAATCACAGTGCCCGTATGTTCCGTTCATTGTGCCGTCATCACATTCTTCATTTCCGTTTTCTATTCCGTCACCGCAGAATCCGCCTTCACCCCTTCCATCACAAGTGCTGTTACAATAACCAGGGGACAGGAACATGTACTGTCCGTTCAGCGTTCCGTCATCACATATTTCATCACCGTTAAGAAAACCGTCCCCACAATATGTTACAGTTCCGGCAACTTCAGTACACGATGTTGTGCAGACTTTGCATTCTGTCAAACCATAGCCACACTCTGTAACACCATTGTCAGTACCGTTATCACACTGTTCCGGACCCTGTTGCAAACCGTCTCCGCAGTATCCGCCGTCACCTCTTCCCTGACAATCGGTATTGCATGAGCCCGGGAAATCAGCACTGTATTGACCATTATTTCCAGTCCCCTCATCACAAACTTCATTATCCTGCTTGCTTCCGTCTCCGCAGTATATAGGTGTGCCGGGTGCAGTTTTACAGTCGACTTTGCAGACATCACAACTCAAAAGACCGTAATCGCAATATGCATTTCCATTATTTGCTCCGTTATCACACTGCTCAGGCCCCTGAATTCCACCGTCTCCGCAATATCCGGCAGCACCGGTACCTTTACAATCAGAATCACAGGTTCCGGGGAATGCCGCCTGATATGTTCCGTTCAAAGATCCCTGATCGCAGACCTCACCGAACATATCTTCCTTTTTGCTGTTTCCGCAAAATCTTGTCAATCCATTTGACTCAATGCATGAAGTTGAACAAACCTTACAGCTTGTCAGACCATATTCACAGTATATCTGACCGTTATTTGCTCCGTTATCACACTGTTCCGTTCCGTTCTTTATGTTATCTCCGCACCATTCAAAAGGACCTGTGCAGGCAGTGTTACAATACCCCTGCTTTCCGTTGTTATCTCCGTCATCGCAATTCTCATTATGTTCAGGCTGCTCAATTCCGTCACCGCACCGTATCCCCAGACCCGAACAGTCAAGTTTGCAATATCCATACTCACCGTTATTTTCTCCACTGTCACAAACTTCATCATTCTCAGGATTTATAGTGCCGTTGCCGCAGGTGGTATTTATTCCTGAACAGTCAATCCTGCACTTGTTATACTGCCCGTTCTCTTCACCGTCATCACACGCTTCATCATCTGTTGTAATACCGTCTCCGCAGAATGGACCGATCCCTGAACAGGATGAATTACAATATCCATAGGTGCCGTTTGCAGAACCATCGTCACATGTCTCATTCGCCCCTTCTACAACTACGCAATTAGTAAATCCGGTACAATCTTCCCGCTGAAGTATTGCATCACCGCATTTTTCGCTGAAACCGTTACAACCAGAATTGCAGAAACCATACTTGCCGTTATTTAATCCGTTGTCACATATTTCAGGACCGTTTGGATCATTGTCTCCGCAGAACGGACCCATTTCTGAACAGTCAAGTTTGCAATATCCATAATTACCATTTTCAGTACCGTGATCGCATCCCTCATTCGCCCCTTCTACAACAACACAATTAGTAAATCCGGTACAATCCTCCCGCTGAAGTATCGCATCACCGCATTTTTCGCTTAAACCGCTACAACCGGAATTGCAGAAACCGTATTTGCCATTGTTTTCACCGTCATCGCAAAATTCACCATTTGCAGTGTCTTTGATCTTGTCACCGCAATATGATGTGGTTCCCGCAACCTCGGCACACTGTTCATTGCATAAAGTACATTCGGTTTCACCGTATTCACACGCAGTTTTTATTATTCCGCCGTGATCGCATTCCTCAAAAGGTGATTCAATTGTTGTATTTCCGCAATAACCTGCTTCTCCGATGCCTTGACAATCTGAATCACAGTTGCCCGGATACGCAAGCCGGTAATCACCGTTATCACCACCGTTATCACAAAATTCTTCAGGTTGTTTTATTCCGTCTCCGCATTCTATTACAGTAGTGCAGGTTGCATTGCAATAACCGTATTGACCGTTCTTCTCTTTGTCATCGCAAAATTCACTGTCTGTTGTTAAACCGTCTCCGCAATAATTCCCGATTCCTGTACAATCAGATTTACACTTTCCGTAATCTCCGTTAAATTCACCGTCATCGCATTTTTCGCCGTTTGAAAGCTTGCCGTCACCGCAATAAGCAACTATTCCGGCAACATTTCTGCAACTTACTGAACAGACAAAACAACTTGTAAGCCCGTATTCACAATACAGTTCTCCGTTATCAAGTCCTGCATCACACTCTTCACCTTCAGCCGTCTGCTCAATACTGTCTCCGCAGAATCCGCCTGCTCCGAGCCCTTTGCAATCGCTGTTGCAGTATCCCGGTGCATTTATCCTGTAACTGCCGTTATTTGCTCCGCTGTCACAAAGTTCGTCATTAAATGCATCGGTTTTTGAATCACCGCAGAAACTTGTTATCCCTTCAACCTGCTGACAAGATGTGTTGCAGACAATACATGAACTCTGCTCATAGGCACAGTAATCTGTATTTCCGCCACCCAGATCACACATTTCGCCAGTCTGCTCAACTCCGTCACCGCACCATCCGATTATCTCGGTACAGTCATCAGAACAGTATTCAGGTCCTATACCGTCACCGTATGTCGCTTTGTCACACGCTTCATGAGACTGTTTCACACCGTCTCCACAGGAACCTAGAACTTCAGTACAGTCAAAAGAGCAGTATGCACCTATTCCCTTTCCTTCACCAACCGTAGATTCGGCTTTATCACAAATCTCTTCGTTCTGAAAATCTATTCTGCCGTCTCCGCAGAAAGTAGGAATACCTTCAACAAGATTACACACCGTGTTACATCTCTGACAAGGCGGTTCTTCCCCGTATTCACAGTATTGCAGAATGTTCCTTGTTCCCCAGTCGCACTGTTCATGATCCTGTTTTACTTCATCTCCGCACCTTCCCAGAACCGTTTTGCAGTCATCAGAGCAGTAAAGTCCTGTTCCATCACCGTATGTCGCCTTGTCGCATGCTTCAAAATCCAGTTTAATCCCGTCTCCGCACCAGCCGTGAAAAGTCATACAGTCAGCACTGCAGTAGTCACCATCATCATTGTTGCCGTCATCACACGCTTCGTCACCTTCCCAGTTTTTAACACCGTCACCGCAATGCATTCCGATTCCTGAACAAACTGAGTTGCAGTATCCGTATCTGCCGTTGTTCTCTCCGTCATCACAATCTTCATTCGGCTGTGTTATAAAATCTCCGCACGCGCCGATTATCTTTTTGCAGTTAGCGGAACAGTAATAAGGCCCTGTTCCGTCTCCGAACTCAGCTTTGTCACATATTTCATTATCCTGAACGATCCCGTCTCCGCATGAACCCGCGATCGTCTGGCAGTCGGCACTGCAATATGAACCGATGCCGTTTCCATAAGGAGCTTTGTCACATGCTTCGTTGGTCTGTACTATTCCGTCCCCGCATGACCCATTAGCGGAAGTGCAGTCGGCACTGCAGTAATCTCCGTTAAGATCGTTTCCGTCATCACAGAATTCGGAAGTGTCAATAATTGTATCGCCGCATTTTGCATATTTGCAGTTTGTTCTGCATGTAAGACCATGTTCACCCGGTGCATCTGAATTGAAATCACCGTTATCGCATTCCTCACCGAATTCCTTTATTCCGTTTCCGCATCCGTAAGGGATCTTGTCGCTGTCATTATCCGGAACATCCTGATCTGGAGGAAAAATGTCATCATCAGAACCATCATTGTCGGGATCTATGGGATCATTATCAATATCTTCATCTGTTTCAGAATCAGTTATGCCGGAGTCTTCGTCACCTACAGCATTGTCAGGATCAGGTTTTGCCGTATCCTTGTCAGGAACTGTCGCTGAATCGTCATCCACTGTCCCGTTGTTGTCCGGTTCGGGATAAAAACCCCCACCCTTTTTGTCACAGGAAACTATCAGTGACATAAGAACTATAAGAATTGCAATTTTTAAAAGTTTCATCGAAGACCCCATTTATCAAAAATCATCAAAAAACCGGGGCGGACCGTAATCCGCCCCTGAAAAATCAGTATCTTTCGACCCTTACCCAGTCAATACGGTATCCATCGTTCTGAACAGAGCCGTCCGTTCTTACCATGAACAGCAGGTTGACATAGGTTTTATATGCATCAGGGATATTCCAATACTGAACCGCCCATCCGCCCGAGCCTGTCACTTCTCCATACACTTTTTCCCAGCCGGTAGCAGCGGTGTTAAGAACCCATGCACTTCCATAGTCATAACTGCTCTCAAGGTTATAAGCCTGAGACCATGCATACCTGATGTTCTGTCCAGTGCAGGCAGACATATTAATTGTGCTACCGTGAGCCGCCCAGTTGCCGGACTGACTCATGCTAGCAATTGTTCCACCACGGATATGACCATTCACATTATCCCACACCCATCCCGGATGCATCAATGGATACCCGGCAGATGTGAAATCGTAGTTATATTGAGCTATTGCAGCGTTACAGCCCGCAATATCAACAACCGATATCACGGCATTGGCACCATCAGCACCGAACCAGTTCACGCCATCCTGTAACATTCTCCACTGGAAGTTATAGCTCCCTCTGGTAGAAGGCGCAGTTACATTGAATGTGAAAGACTTGGTCTGACCCGGCTGGATTACTTCACCACCAGTAAAGAATATTCTGTTGGTTCCGGCCCATAAAGTGTTGTCATAAGGATTGATCGGACCCATTCTGTATGCCGCTGCTTCTCCCCATGCTGTATTGCCTGTATTCAGGAATGTCACCGTTACGCTGGACACCTGACCGGTGGACATTGGATTAGTAACACTCTGCGAAACGAATGACGCATTGTTTACACAAGTCGAACCGACAGGACAATATCCAGGATTCAGCTTGCAGACTGATGGAGCTCCAGTACATGTATAGTTAGGAGTCTGAGCCTGACATGATGAGTTACATCCGTCATTCTGAACTGTATTGCTGTCATCACATGTTTCACCGGTTTCAATTATACCATTACCGCATTTTGTACACTGCGAAGTGTTAAACGACAGACATCCGGAATTACATGAAATCGTTCCACCAGTGAACATCTGATAACCTGGAGCAGCAATCCTGACCTGTCCACTGCCAGAACGAACATTTGCGGTAGTTGAGGTTCCAAAAGATGAACCTCCTCCGCCACCGCCGCCAGACCATGATGTACCTGTAATGCCTGCCGAACCTATTGCCCCACCGGCAGCTCCGCCTGCTCCACCATAATTTGTTCCACCTTGACCTGTGGTTGTGTTGCTGCCTCCGGCTCCTCCGTATCCCAAGCCACCAACTACACCGGGAGCTCCATTAGCACTTGGACCTGCTGCACCAGGAGCAGATTGCGTTGCACCGCCACCACCAGTGCCATTATAAGAACCGCCGCCGCCGCCGCCATAGTAGCCGCCGCCACCACCACCACCTGATCCAGGCGAATAGCTGTTTGTTCTTGTTCCTCCGCCACCGCCGCCGCCTGCAGCAACTATAACTCTATTTCCAATAGCGTTGCCTCCTTTTCTGACATCAGAAGCACCGCCGCCGCCGCCGCCATTTGAGTTAGATGTAGCTCCAGTTCCGCCATTTCCACCGCCATTATAACCACCTAAATAGCTTATACCTCCTCCATCTCCAACATAAATATAAAGAGTTTCACCAGGAGTTACAGCAATGTTGCTTGTTGCATAACCGCCCAATCCTCCGGCTGTAACACCTGATCCGCTTGTGCGACCCTGTCCGCCCCAAGCTTCGATCGTAACACTTGTAACTCCGGCAGGAACAACCCATGTCTGCTCTGCTCCATTATAAGAGAATGTTACATCTACAGCCGGTGTGGATGAATAATTTGCACATGTTTTTCCATTCAGGTTAGGTCCGTTTGTATCACACACTTCAGGTCCCTGAACTGTTCCGTTGCCGCAAGTATAACAACCTGTAGTGACATATCCGCTGCATGTTGCATTACATGCCAGTGTTCCTGAACTGAATCCATAATCAGCACATGTCTTTCCTGCAAGAGCTGTTCCGTCACAAGTTTCACTAAACTCTGCCTGAATTGTGTTGTCACCGCATGAACCGCCGATTAACCTGTCACCGAATGGCGGATTGGTTCCGTATGAGGCATCAGGCAGATTAAGCCCGAAAGGTCTGACTGTGAAAGGTCTGTTTGCTCTGTCTGCATAAAGCTGTGCCCATAATCCAGCATCTGCCTGTGGATTGAACGACCAACCGTGCGTACTTATTGCAGTACAGTGTCCTGCACCCTGAACATCAGTCCTCGAATCACCAGTGTTTAAACCTTTTACATAGATCTGTGTTCCCCACTTATTATAGAAATATACATGAAGAGTCAGGTTGGTTCCCGGTCTATCTTCATCACAAGCCCAACCCTTTACGAGGGTTGTGGTGGCAGACTCGTAAGTTCCTTTCGGGTTCCATTTTGTGCAGTTGTCAAAACAACCGTCTGTTGCAGTTGAACCGGCAGTACCCGGATGAGAGTTGTTGCCATTCTGTCCGTCATCACATGTTTCACCGGAATAACCTTCGACAATTGTGTTTCCGCACTTGGAACAGAGCGATGTGTCATATCCCAGGCAGTTGCTATTACATGAAAGTGTTCCGGCATTGAACAATTGGGTACCAGGAGCAGTAATAGTTATATATCCATTACCTGCTCTTGCATTTGCCGTGGTTGAGCCACCAGTTACACCACCAGTATAAGATGATCCGCCACCGCCTCCACCGTAAGAAGCGGCACCACCACCATAATATCCGCCACCGCCTCCACCACCATGCAGGTTGCCAGCATTGCCGCCGACTCCCAAAGCACCTGCTGTCCCGATTCCGCCAAGAGATGCACCACCTCCTGTTTGAGTTCCACCTACACCTACATACGAAGTCTGAGCGGCACATTGCCAACCAGTGCCTCCTGTTGATCCTCCTCCAAAACCGCCATCTTCATCTGCGCTGCCACAGTTATTTCCGGCACCGCCTCCTCCAGCGGCCACTATCTTCCGGTTTGCAAGAGCTGATCCTCCCTGCCGGACATCACTTGCCCCACCACCACCAGCGGAACTGGTACTGCCTGATCCTCCTCCATTATATCCACCTGCACCACCATTGACTCCCTGTCCACCTACATAAATATAGAGAGTCTGTCCTGGCGTTACAGCCAGCGTTCCTGTCGCAGAACCACCGTAACCACCTATCGAACCATTAGTTGCAGCACCACCCTGTGCACCATAGGCGGTAACAGTCACACTGGTCACTCCCGCAGGAACTGTCCATGTATAAGAACCCGGCGTAGAATATGTCTGATTCACAGCAGTACTTGATGAAACCGTTGCACATGTCTTGCCGTTAAGGTTTGTTCCGTCGCAAACTTCAGGACCCTGTATTGTGTTAAAAGTATTGCCGCCGACGCATGTATAGCACTGTGATGTGTTGAATGACATACAACCTGCTGCACAACTTAGTGTTCCTGATGTATGACCAGTTTGAGTAGTACATGTCTTTCCGTTAAGGTTGGAACCGTCGCAAACCTCTCCTCTAAGAGTACAGAGCGAACCGTTATTACAGGTGTCGATTGTTTGTGGCATACATGAACTCGAACACGATGCCGCACATGTCCCGTTGGTTGATCCTGAGTCACATCTTTCAACTTTATTTGTATAAACTTCAAGAGCACTGAGAGCTCTGTTGTACAACCTGATCTCATCAAGCTGTCCGCTGAAATAATCGTATCCTGCAATATTACTCCAGCCTATTCTGAGAGGCTCACTCGATGCTGTCGGTGTTATACCGCAGTATTCCTGATTCTGATATGCTCCGTCAACATACACTTTCATATATGTTCCTTCAAGCATAAAAACTATATGATGCCATGAATTGTCATTTATGGCATTCGTCGTGTGCACACCGCATCCTGAAGCCGCACTATTATAGAAAACGAATGACAGGTGTCCTGCAGGACTTGTTCCTTTAACAGGTTCAAGCCATACAGCATAATTAATGACTCCGGCATGAAGACCTTTATGGAGAACTGGAATAGGCGGATCAGCTGAAACAGTCTGACTTGTCTTGATCCAGAATTCGACACTCATTGCCGGACCGAGATTCATTGTGGCAGAATGAGAAACATAGAGTCCGCTGTAAGAAAAACTTGCAGCTCTGTCAGAAACAGGCCCTGTTGTAAATCCGCCGCCTGAGGATCCGTAAGCATGGTTGTAGTTTGTTGTTGTATCGTTAGTGTTGTCTTCCATTTTCAGGAACATCCTGAGATCTGTGGTTGCTGTCATAGATCCGTCACCGCAGAAACGACATGTTCCTGAAATACCGCAGGATGTGTTGCATGAAGGATCTGAATAATCTAAATAGAAATCTGAAAACCCGGGATGTTTCTTTGCACAGAGCTGAGTCTCTGTATAACCGCCCGCTTTGTTGTAGTCACATGCCTCATAAGCACTCTGTTCTGTTCCGTCTCCGCAGTAAGGAGACCAGCCGTCACAAGTTGTGTTACATGTTCTTACCAAATGCCAGTCATTGCTGTTTAATGTATTTTGATCACATAACTCACCCATTGACTGCTTGACTTCGGTTGCACTGAGTGTTCTTGAAACAATTCTTACATGGTCAAGCTCACCGGTGAAATAACCATGAGCACCGTCTCCACCTATTCTCACTGCACCTGATGAAGTTACAGGTGTCGCTGTGGCTGCGGCTGTGCCGGCGATGACTCCGTCGACATAGATCCTCATATTGGCACCGTCATATGTCGCTGTGATATTGTGCCATTCACCGTCATTGATAGTTCTTGTCGTCTGAACACTGGGGAATGTTCCGCCCGATTCCTGGAACTGGAAAAGTATTGTTCCGCTGTTGTGAAGGAATATTCCGTAGTTCCTGTTACTAGCCCCGTCGCTCTTTCCGATGAGCCGTGTCCAGTCTGCAGGTACCGCATTGACCTTTGCCCACAACTGGATAGTCATATTTTTGCCCATACGGAGATTGGTATTATCAGAAATTGTGACATAGGCATTTGTACCGTTGAATTTCAGTCCGCTCTGGAATTTACCTGTCGTCCAAGTCGCATTTAGGATTGTTCCATTATTGCCATTTCCTGATGAATCATAGACTGTCGTCAGAGCATTTTCATTCATGTAAAGGAGAAGTTTTTCATCAGGATTATATAAATAACCCCTATCCATTACAGCACCGTCAGGACAAAGTTGCTGGATGCATGCGTTTGAACCATTCCACTGATATCCGGGAGCACACTTGTATCTGCACTCAGTTGAGCTTGGAATTTCACTGTGTGCCGGGGATGTATTCGGAGGATTGTATTCGCCGTTTGCAACATAAGTCTGTGCATAACTTCCGCCTGAGTTCCACCACACTGTATTAGCCGGCTTTGCAGCACAGGTGAAAGTTCTTGTTTGGGGATAACATACATCATTATA
Organism: uncultured Spirochaetales bacterium; assembly: GCA_964630905.1. Taxonomy (GTDB): domain Bacteria; phylum UBP6; class UBA1177; order UBA1177; family UBA1177; genus JAGOEX01. The sequence goes on from CAZVWR010000001.1 coordinate 110,075, forward strand.
ATAATTATAAACCGGACTTGAACTGCACTTGTAAGAACACGGTGCATTTGAATTGTATACGGCAAGGTAATTTGTAATAGGATCATCCGCAGGATTCCATGTCCACGAAGAACCGCTCCAGCTCCACCACTGAGTATATGATCCCGTGAATCCATCAAGTGTCCACACCTTTCCTTCAGTTGGAGCAGGAATTGAATTACAAGTGTATGTCCTCGAAATTCCCTCACATTTCGTTCCGTTCCAAGTAAAATTAAATCCGCATTTGTATCTGCATGATGTGGTGCTTGCAGTTAAATTATATTCGGTTTCAGTATCATCAACAGGATTCCATGCAGTACCATTCCAGAGCTGATTGTAACCTAAAACAGTGTTCTCTACTGATTCAGATGAGTGATATGTATATGGTTTAGCAGGGCATGTCCATGTCTTTTCACACTTGTAGATCCCGTCAGGCACTGTATTCCATGCAGAACAATCGCTCTTGCACTTTACTGTTCCCGATCCACCTGTAACTCCTGCGGCGGCACATGTTGTTGTTGTGCCTATTTCGCAAACTTCAGGATTCGGTGATTTGCCTGTTGAAACAAGTCCGTCACCACAGACTGGAAGTGTACAGTTATTTTTGCAGTTATCTGTATTCACTGTATTTCCGTCATCACAGAATTCTTCCGCACTGACTTCATCAACAACTTCACAGTTTGAATATCCGGTACAGTCGAGTCGCTGAGTCACACCGTCTCCGCAGATCTGCTTCATTGTGAACTGACCTGATCCGATCAATGTGTCAGTTTCAGGAGAACCATCCATCGTCACAGCATAAACATCAACTCTGAAAGGCTGATTTAAAGCATGTGCTTCAAGACCGAGTGTCGCATCGTTAGGATCCAAAGTCCATCTGTGGTTAGCTCCGCCGCCGCAGATGTTCTTGATCGTCTGGTCAGCCGCAATGCTTGAAACAACATTCCTTGCAATAATGAAATCTCCGTTCTTATTATAGAATTCAAGGCGGGTTGTCGCCTGCATTAAAGGTTTATCAGGATCACACGACCAGCCGTTGATCAGGGAGTTGCTTATTGTGTCAACCTTACCCCTTGGATCTCCTTTACATTCGGTCTGGCAGAGAGGCTTGCTGTTCATTACATAGACTATCTCGTGAGCCTCAAGTGCTTTGGAATATACTTTAACATCGTCAACAAGACCTTTAAACATTCTCGTGAACGAAGTCGTATAACAACCACCAACCGAGAAAGGATAAGGATAAGGTCTTGTGCAATCATACGGTGTAGAAGCTAATGTGGTTGAACCTTCGGAAACCTTTATTCCGTTCACATATAACTTAACAGTAGTATTACATCCGCCGGTATTTTCCCATGTCATTGCATAATGTGCCCATTTTCCTTTTAACGCTGAAATATCATATGCCACATTATTATAGAAGTAAGAATTGCTGTTGGTGGCCGCCTTTGCACGCAACATATTGCCGACAACATAAAGAGAAAAACCATAAGCACTGACAGAATTTGTATGCGTATTACCTGCTATTTCACCGTCTGTTTCTGTCGGATCTATGTTCGCCCAAGCTGCAAGAGTCATTTTAGGATAAGTAGGAACACTTGCTGAAACATAATCGTTCACTCCGTCAAAAATGAGAGCGTTCCCGAATCTGCCCGGATTTGTCCACGACGCACCGGAAACAGTTCCAGTTCTTCCATTTCCGGATGAATCTGCTGCTGTTGCTCCTGATGATTCATTGAGCTTCAGGAATATAATTTCCTTATCAAGAGCCACATCACATGCTTCAAATCTTGACTGTCTGATGCTGTCTCCGCAGGTTCCTGCTCTCATACAGGTTGAACTGCAACCGGTTGTATTTGTTAAAGAAGCTGTCCTCGGGTCACTCAAATCACAGTTTTCAGGACCTTCAAGTGTCCATCCTATTGCTACAGGAAGTGTTCCACCATAGGCAGCTACCGTGTAGCCGGGGCCCTGTATCTTTCCGTCATTACAGCTTCCAAGCAGTTTCTGGCAGTCATTCACACAGTAAGCTCCGACTCCCGGAGCAGTTGTCGAACTGTCGCACGGCTCGTTCACCTGAATGATCGCATCACCGCAGTAACCTGTAATCTGACATCCCGGGTGAGAACAGTAGTCTCCGTTTATAATGTTAGCATCATCACATGCTTCACCTGCCACATAATCAATGTTACCGTCACTGCATGAACCGTGGTTCGTTGAACAGCCGGGTTCACATGTCATTGATGCGCCGCTTCCGGTACACGGACCGGTACAGTATGCTCCGATACCTTCTCCGAACACTGCATTATCGCAAGGTTCGCTTGCAGGGGAGCCCGGCTGTATTGTGCCGTCTCCGCAGTAACCTGTTATAGCCTGACAATCATTTCTGCAGTAATCATTATTAAGAGCATTGGTGTTTCCGTCATCACAAACTTCGTTCGGAACCCATGAAAATACACCTTCGGCCGAATCTGTTGTTTTCTGAATATTGTCACCGCATCTTGCATTCTGACAGTTGTTACATGAATCATTCGGGATATTATTCATATCATCACACTGTTCACCTGAATCCATTATACCGTCTCCGCATCTTGAGCGGACACAGTTTGTACGACATGCATTTGCGATTGTGTTGCTGTTCAACGCACCGTCATCACACTCTTCTCTTGACACAGCTACAGCCTCCACATCGGTAAGAGCTCTTGAAATAACTCTCACTTCATCTATCATACCCTGAAAGCCGTCTGTATCGCTTGTTCCACCTACAAAAACACTGTCTGTTCCGACAGCGGCAGATGCGAAAATTGTGTTGACCTGATTGGTTTTTACTCCGTTTATGAAGAATTTCAGTTTCCCTTCAGTAAAATCCCTTACAGCAACAACATGATTCCATGAGTTCAGTCTCAGTGCATTAACCAAAGGTGATGTTATTGTCTGAGATGTTGAACCGTCACCATATCCGAATGTCAGCGTTCCGTTGACATTTATTTTCAGTCCGCCTTCAAACAGATCATTCTTATAATATATAACCCTCTGTGAATTGAAATTTGACGGATAGAGCCATGCTTCAACAGTCATATTACCGGTTATCTGGAGTGCCGCAGGATTACCTGCATTAATTCTTGTTGTTCCGTCAAAATTGAGTGCTTTTCCATATCTTCCGTCAACCCAGCTTACAGTACCGGTTATGCTTTTTGCCGTGATTGTTCCTGAAGAATCATTGACTATAGTTCCTGATCCTTCATTTAAATGATACCTAAGTTTATCTTCAGGATAGGTCACTCCCCACTTATCATCAATTATTCCGTCACCGCATTTAGCCCATGTACATCCCGGACGGCATGTTGCCATGTAATCATTTGTTCCATTCCAGGCAACACCCGGTGTTGTTGTATTTGAAGGATGTTTATCGCACTGCTCAGGACCGTTCTTCGTTCCGTCACCGCAACGGGGACCGAACTGCAAACATCCCGGTGCACATTTGTTATATTGATTGATGTTGCCCAGAGCTCCGTCATCACAAACCTCAGGACCACCGGTATAACCTGTTCCGCCTGCACCGTCAACAAGTCCGTCTCCGCAGTAGTGGAACCATTTGCAGACCTCAGAACATGCTGTCATATAACTTGAGATCGCCGATCCGACAGGAATATTTCCTGCTCCGTGATCTGCATCACCGTGGTCACAGAGCTCTCCGTCACCAAGGCTTGTAACACCGTCTTCAATGGTGTGGAACTTAATATTCTTGATGTATGTTTCCTGAGCAGATGCTGAACTGTAATTATGAATGAAAAGTATTTTTACAAAAGCAGTTCCCGGATGCCATTTGTTCCTTTCAGAAACAGTTGCCGATTCACCTGTTCTCGGTGATGCTCCTATCCTGTTATTTCTTCTGTGATACCACTGACCCTCTGAGAACACACTCCCTTCATCAACGAAATAATCGTAAGTTCCGGGGTGTCCTGAAAGTACTGTGTATGAAGAGTCGTAAGATACAGTTCCCCCGTAAAATGTTCTGCCCGCAACATTGTTCTTGGTCATGATATCATATTCAAGAAAATACTGTTTCGATGTATCTACAGGAACAAATGTATTAATTACAACCCATTGATATCCTGTCATTTTTATTGCTTCAAGCGTAGGATCCCATGATACAGTAGCAACTCCGCCACCAGTAGTTTTCCACGCGGCAGGATCTTTCCAGTCAACACCGGGAACACCTCTGCTGTTGTCAAGGAACGCATCACCGCAGTAACGGCCGACAACACAGCTCGAACGGCATGAAAATGCTTTATTAAGTGCATATTCCGAGAAGTTTCCGGTTCCAAGGTCGCATTCTTCATGTGAAGGCTGAACTATTGCATCACCGCAGTGAACTATGCCGGTACATGTCGGGTTGCAGTATCCGTATGTTCCGTTCATGGTTCCATCGTCACAGACTTCAGGACCAGTGACAAGACCGTCTCCGCCGGGACCGTCAAGTTTGCCGTCTCCGCATCTTGGTTTTGCACTACAGTCTGTCCGGCATTTTCCGTAAACACCGTTCTGATTGTCAACTCCGTCATCACATATTTCGTAAGGAACATTCGTCGTGCCATCTCCGCAGTAAGGAGACACACCTGAACATGTTGAATTACATCCGGCATCAGTATTATGCTCTGCGAGAGTAAGCCACTTGCCGTTGTCAGCACCCTTGTCGCATATTTCTGCGGCGCCTACTGCAACAATACATCCCGGATATCCTGTGCAGTTTTCCCTTTGAACAGTTGAATCTCCGCATCTTGGACCTGGACCGTCACAGGTAGTGTTACAGCATGGACCTGGAGTACACTGGTTCTCGTAATGTCCGTTCTTTGTTCCGCTGTCACATGTCTCGTTGGCACCGGGACCGGAATTGAAAATGTATCCGTCACTGCATATATTAAATGTACAGTCGGTTTTACAAGCGTTGTTGTTTGAAGCGTCTCCGTCATCACATGCCTCTACCGGGTCTGGTGTTCCGTCACCGCAGTGAGGAACATCAAGAATTTCAGCGTTACATACTTCGTTACAGATCTGACATGTTCCCGATCCGTATCCCGGACATCTTTTTGAGGTGAGTGACTGTGAGCAGTCATAAAGCCAGAAACCGGGACCGCAGTCACATGTTTCGTCAGGGCTGTCAATATTTGAGTCTCCGCAGTAAGGTGAATATCCCGGAGCCCACTGACATGTGCTGTTACAAACATTACAAGTCGTGTTGTATGCACAGTTCTCTGTCACTGCATTTCCGTCATCACACCCTTCACCCACTGAAATAAGGTTGTCTCCGCAGACATCGGTAAGAACAAAAGGTTCCTTCTGCGGGAGGAGTGCTCCAAGCTTTATCTTGAAAAATGATGATTCAGCATTGCTCGCATAGGCTGTTACAGTATATACAGGCTGAGAACCCTGTGCCGCGATCGTATCTTTAATCGATTTTGCGATTCCGCTTGTTGCGCTCAGATCGACCTCAAACGCATGCTTGGTGCTCTGAGCAGTACCGGAGCAGTTTGCATTTATCTTTGTCTCTTTGAGTGATCCGGTTGCAGGGAAAAGGTCGGTCGCACCGTATTTGAATCCGCAAACACTTGATATATTCGGGAGAGGTTCAGCATCGCCTTCACACTTCTGAACTTTAAATTTATCATATTTAGGAATTATGTTCCCGTTCTTATCCCTGATGACAAAATAGATGTTGACAGAATTGTTAGGTTTATTCTTGTCGCATGCCCAGCCGGAGAATTTTCTTTCCCTTGCAGGTCTAAGCGGATCGAATTCACCGCTCATGCTGTCACCTCTGATACAGATGACCTTGTGCTTTGTTGCAGGAATATTGCTTGCTGTATGGTCTTCTTTGAGCACTCTGTATGACCGGCCGTCCTTCATGCTGATCCCCCAGCCGAAGAACACAGTGTCTGCAACAGAAGTTGAAGTCCAGTACCAGTTGTTCCTTACACACTTGAGTTCATCTCCGCATATATACTGAGGATATCCGCAAGTCATCTCCTGATTGAATAAAGTACATGCGGCACCTTCTCCAGTTGTATTTGAAACATAGGAAGGAAGTGAAAAGCCCGTCGCCTTGTCATAAAGATCAAAGTCAACTACTGAATAAAGCTCAGAAATATTGGGAAGCACCCAGTCTTCAACCTTGTCTCCGCCTGAACCTGATGATCCCGGAATTGTATAACTGAGATTTTCACAATAATCCATTGCTTCAGCCCATGTCTCTTTATATACATTCTGGTCGTAAATTACCATACCTTCTTTTGTTCTGGTAACACCGGTCCAGTTACAGCATGTCGTCCCATTACTTTCATCAAAGAAATTGTCTTCATAATCAGAAGAGGGGTCGGAAAGTTTTTCATATGTCACAGTTGCAGTTCTGCTGAATGCAGTCGCACTGCATGTCACATCAGATCTTGAAACAAGGAGTTCGACAACCATCGTGTTTGACGGATGTTCCGGTGGAATTGAGAAATCAAGAACATGAACATAAGTTGACCCTTTCTCCAGTTTACTCTGACCGAGAGTTTGACCCGCACATGCAGTTGCATTTTCCTGTCTTAATGTCAGTATCGCTGAAAATTTACTGCTGGTGAACTGTTCAATTGACTTGAAACGGTATTTAACCCCTTTTACAGCATTGAATTTCATATAGTTGCCGGGGATAAGGCCGGTAACAGTTTCAACATTGTCTGTAAAATTCCTTGTTGAACCGTTCTGAGATCCGCAGGAGTAGCAGTCATATCTCTGCATTCTGACAGTTGTCAAAGGGCAGTGAGTCCATGGATTATACACATCGGGGCTTTGTGAGCATGATGTACAGTTATATTGATTTACAAGAAGAGAAACCTGCCCGCTAAAATCAGATTTCCATTCAAGTATTGACTGTTTTGAATTGGTCGTACTGCATGGAGATTCGGTTGTATCATCAGAGTATGCAAGAAATTCTCCGCAGGTATTCTCGCATATCTGGCCTGACGGACAGTCACTGTTTTTAGAACACCATGAACCCGATACAGAACATTTCTTACCGGCATTGCCTCTGTAAAGGGTAAGCTGTGTGTCAAAAGTCTGATCGGTACATGTCGTCCAGCGGTATATTCTCCCTTTCTGAACCTGAAACACCTGAAAATCTCCGGCTTTCTGGATATTGTCAGCTGTAGTTGTCCATGATGATGATGTTGGAGAAAATATCCCTGTGTTAACTATTGAATCTATTGTGGCACTTTTTGTCCCCTGTTTGACCTTGTATCCAACAGCCATAGGAACAGGGAAATAATATGCTGAAATGTAACGCTGTGAAGTTGAATCAATAGAAGATACATTCGCTACATTGGCACCCTGAACTATTTTATGTCCCGGTGCAAGTTCAGTTGAGCTGTACTGAATGAGGTTGATTGATGTTGCAGCTCTTGCAGTAATATAACCCGAATACTCATCTCCCACAGGCCCGTATGTTGCATTTCCGACTGAAAAAGCACTGCCTGCATCAACAGTTGTAATTACAGGACCTCTATACATATAACCCTGATATTCAGTTCCGGTTCCGGTTGAAGGTCCATATGTGAAAAGACCGGGACCCATGGTTGATTTTGAGGTTTCCCTGAAAGTCAATCTTCCGGTATTAAGAAGACATTCACTGCAGTATGTTGAGTCGATCCTCTGCCATCTGACAGATGTAGTCATACAGTTTCCACCGAACGGATCACAGGATGTCGAACACTTGTAGTTTGTCACGAGCACAAATACCGTGCCGTTAAAATCAGACTTCCATTCTACTTCAGACTGGTTTTTGTATGATGCGCTTCTATTATAGCCGAGCACTTCTCCCGAAGAACTGCATGTTCCCCTTAATACGGTGAGCTCTGTATCAAAAGCAAGATCACATGTTTTTTCGCCCTCAAGACCTACACATTTTAACCCTGAAGGGCAGTGTGAATCAAGGACACATGACTGACCTATACCGGCAACATAATCTTCGGAGCCGACAGTTGACCATCTGTAAACCTGTCCTTTGACAACATTGAACAGCATATACTGTCTTCCTTTAACAGTGTTTGTCTGAACAGTTGTCCACGCAGGTGCAAATGTGGGAGAACTGTAACTTATCGTGTTTATAAGACCGTCGGAAGCACAGTTTGTACACTGTGCATCGGCTCTGTACCAGAAAAATGTTATCAACGCAAATGCGAGAACCGACAACACTTTAACCTTGTTTAATATTGTGTTCATGCTGTCCTCCCTCAGTCTACTTTTATACAACGGACATTGTAAAGATTATACCTTGCTGTATATTCCACAAATCCGTCGAAGAAATTTATCATCCACGATGCTTCCTGTTTTGCGGTAACATCATTGAAATACGAATGTTTCGATGACCAGAACCAATCTGAAGGAGTGTCAGGGAAAGCAGCGGCGTCAATTGCAGGGTCGTATGTGTTGTAATCAACAAGAGACCTGAGTTCATGCGGTGTTGGGAGTCGCCACAATGAAGCGTTCAGTGTAAGATTTTTGCAGTAACTTTCCGCTTCATACCATGTAACACCGGTCTTGAAACCTTTCTGCCATGTAAAGCCGGTATCATCATCAGTGACCGTTTCATTGCCGTTATCCGTAAATGATCTTACCCCGATCGAACGCTGACCATCCTGACCGAAATATCTTTCCCCTTCTTCAGGACAGTTTATTTCAGCAAGGTTGTCATAGCAGCTTATCTGGCCTGTGGGGAGACGGTGCCACAGACTGAATCCGTTTGATGCAGATGGAACCTTTCCCTCAACATCCGAACCCTCTGTAAATGACAGGTCTTCTTCAAAACCTCTTTCAAAGGTCTGTACCGGATCATCAAGGAAAAATCCACTCTCATCTTCCTGATTATCACAGCCCGTAAGCCCGGTAACGAGCATTGCGGTCATGAACCAGAAAATTAAATTTTTTGTCTTCATGTCTGCCTCCCCTTATTAATAACTATCACAAGTCGGGTTATCTGCACCGTTTGTAATGGTGCATTTTGTATCCTCGGATCCGCTTGTACAAGCAGAACCGGCTTTATTAAAACAAATATATGCCGTAGCGGTATATGTCGTAGTCGGAGTAGCGGGAATAATATCCAATAAAAAATGTCCCCCTTTTTCATTCACACCGTAGAAACCTGCAAGCTGTGCCAGCGGAGCATATCTTCTGAAACTGTTGAAGTAATCCTCCTGAACAGTAGCAACATTCATCAGTTCCTGCTGAGCTTCCGCAACAATAGATCTCCTTTTATACCAGTCATAAGTCGGAATGGCGACTGCGGCAAGGACGGCTATTATCGCCAATACTATCATAAGTTCAATAAGTGTAAATCCTCTTTTCATCTCCGCCTCCTAATTACAATTAACGCCGACATAAGGGATCGGGTCGCTCGGTTTAAGTTCAGTGAAATTGTTATCTCCGCCTGTCCCCATAGTTGAACCGAGATAGATCCAACAGGCTCTGTCAGCATTCCCGATGTCATAACTCCCGTTTACCCAGAAAGTCATTCCTGTTCCTCCATGAATAATGACACCCGTAAAAAGCTTCATTTTGCTGTTCGGCACTGCCGGAAAGTCATAGTTCTGCAAAAGAGATGCAGATGCGGCATAAGTTCCGGTCGCTGAAAAATGTTTTTCCTGTGATGCCGCTGCTCTGAGTATCACCGCTTTAAGTTCGTCGATCTTTGTCTGATCGGAATAAGAATCAAAAAGAGGTATCGCGGCAAGAATGAGAATTGACAATATTGCAAGGGAGACAACAAGCTCTATCAGAGTATGACCTCTATGTCTGCAAATAATTTCTCTCATTATTTCGCCTCACCGCTTCCTTCATATTTCTTGTTGTTGAATTTATTTCTGCCCGGGGTTTCGCCATCTTTCTTTTCCTTCTCTTTGTCTTTTACCGGATCTTTCGACTCATTACCGACCACCACAGCCTTGGTCATTGTAATGACCATCCCTTTTCTTACTATATCAGGAATTCTGTATTCGTTTGCCCAGTCATCGGTCATAAGCTCATCAATGTTGTTGAAAAACCGTGCACTCTGATATATCAGTTTTGCTGAATCGGGATCCATCCTGAAAACACCTGCAAGCCACGAATTCTTCATGAGTTCCTTGGCAAGCGGAAGGTTGAGGTAGTAGTCATATGAATACTTTTTGAGCTGTTCAACAACCTTCTTTGGAATTTTCATATCCTGAATGTTGTTCTTGAGCATGTAATAGACCGGAATGTATCTCATATATGTCCTTACATCATCATCAAAAACCTTCAGAATGTTATCCAGATAGAATGAAACTCTCATCTTTCCGTCCTTTACTGAAACCACCCTCATAGCATTTGCAAATCCCTGTGCCCTGAAATCAATACTGGTTGAATAATAGTCAATCACCTTTTTTATCTGTTCGCTGCTGACATTTGTCCCTTCAAAAGTGTTTTCAAATATCACCGAGAACGGGGTTATTTCGACAACCTGTCCCACAATAACTATGACAGGAAACTCAACAATAGAATCCCCTTTATCCGCTTTAATTTCACCGTAAAGCGACAAGCTAAGGAGAAGAGTCGCAAATATTGCTGTTGACAGTTTTTTCATTTTATTTACCTCCTTAGTATAATTCATACCACTTGATAATATTTGTCACATTCGGCACGATCTTAAGTTTATCATTATGTAAGAATATTTCGTGTCCTGAAGAGAATGTTGTGGCGTATCCTGTATTTGTCTGGACCACTCCGACTGAAGTTGCGATACTTATCGCATTTCCATCTGAACAATCCATAAAATCTATTCTATGATCACCGCTTTTCCCGTCAACGAACTGTTTGTCATACAAGAAACTTGTTCCGAAGTTCCTGCACTGTTCAAAAGGAGACGGGATATAGGTGGTCCATGACATTGTCACCGATTCTCCGCTTAAGATCCCTTTTAAAGTATCCTTAACAATCAGCGGAGAGGTGACACCTTTTTCCCAGACTTCACCATCAATAAATGAAAGTTTCCATGCATCAACACCGGGCCACGGAGCTCCGCCGTTACCTGTCTGATCGGTCAGAACATCTTTTGCTCCGGTCGGATTGAGTATCGGATCATTGTAAGCTGAATCTGACTTGTCATAAAAAACTATCATTTCGTCTATTTCACTTATCCTTGTATTTGAAGCGTTTCCGGTAACAAGAGGAATGGGAACCGTTGTGCCCCCCGCTCCGAATGAGACAAACTTTTCAAGCGGCGGAAACATGTTGGGACCGTTGTAAACTCTTATTCCGCTACCCCACGGGATTGGTGTAGGCGTCGCCCTCTGAGTAAACACCGCTCTGAATTCCCATTCAGCAGGATCAAGCTTGCTGACATCAACCCTGAAAACAGTGCTTGAAAGATCATAAAAATATACAAATTCAGTAGTTAACGCCAGACGGTCTGTTGTATTTACAGCAAACGGCGTTGCGACAAATGATGTTGTCATCCATTCAGCATGCTTTACAAAAGGATTAACAGCCGGGGTGGTCATTTCATATTTTTTCAACAGGTCAAATTCTCCAGTTGAACCGTTAAGTTTATGGATATACACCTCATTACCCATCGGATCAGCAACACATGCCGGCATATCTGTATCGTGGCAGTGATCAAATCCTCCCGGAACTGCAAGATAATATGTAAGTTCCTGAGCATATCTGCATCCGTTAACGGTGTCTTCACATTTCCTGAAAACAGTCGCCGCACCGAAACTGTAGCCTTCAGTGCTGATGTGCTGAACAAATTTCGGTTTGTCAAGCTCTGAAATATCAATAACTGTATATCCTTTCGCCCCTCTTCTGTAACCGAATATCAGATATGCCTTTTCTCCGGCATTTATCATTCCGTCATTGCTCTGGTCAATATGAAGAAGTGTTATCTGTCCGTCAACAGAAGAGTTAAAGAAAATCCCGTCTCTTCCGCTCAGGAACGCTGTTACAGCAGGAAGTGCCGGTCTTGGTATATATGCAAAAGCTTCATCACCGTCCTGGTCGAAACTGTGAAGCATTCCGTCGTTAGCTCCTGCAAATATTCTGGTTGTGTCTGTGTCCTCATAATGAACTGCTATCGGCTTTGAGTGGGTTATCGCTCCGAGTATCAAAGGTCTTACCAATGTGGTATGTGTTCCTGAGAATGTCATGTCAAAAGGATCTTCAACCGTAACAGTTGACACATTGGAATATCTCATGTGATTTCTTCCGGCAGGAGGAAACTCATCAAAAGCATCGTAACCGTACATATAGTCGAGTATCTGGACAGCCTGCCCGAGTGTTATTGTCGGGTTTTCAAGCTGGAACATTGAAGCAAACCATGCCGGATTGGCAGTTTTGAGTTCAAGCATATCTGTTCCGTCATCATATAGAATGTTCCTCGCTCCGCTGGTAAAACACGGAGTGTCTGAACCTACTGTAGAATCACATGTCGGGGCGACGGAAAGGACTCTGTCTTCAAGCTTCTTTGCAGCTCCTCCTGACATGAGTTTTGTAAAAGGGGTATCACCCATATCTGATCCGTTATCGCTCGGATAGAAACAGTCCACATCAGGTATTGTAAACTTATCCCTTATACCGCCGGCACATACACCTAATTCAAAACCGAGATTACATCCTGATGAATCGTCGTCAATTGTATATTTTTTCAGATTTCCGAACCAGAACCTGCTTATGTTGTTGTCTATCGGAATTGTGGCAGGTGAATATGAATCGGGTTTTCTCACTTTCATATCAGCGTCGTATGGCTGAACAAGAGCCGAAGTCCAGTGAGGTCTTCCTGAAGCACTGTCTTCAGGGCTTCCCTTTAAAAATGAATTAAAAAGTGTTGTCAGGTCATGGAAGGTCTTATTTTCGTCTGCATCTCCAACAGTCAGAGTATAATATTTTCCTCCAGTGCTGACAGCGGCATCTTCAAGTACAGAATAATCAAGATAAGTGTTGCTCGGATCTGAATAATCATTATAAAGAGGCGCCAGCGTCCATTCACCGATGGCAACAGCATCAATTTTATCGATGACATTCAGTCCTGTTGAATAATCGGGACATGTCGGATCGGTGTAGCAGCCCGCCGGAATAGTACAGTCATGTCCTGTGGCGGAAATTCCGGGAACCTCATAACCGAATATATTGACATTATTATCCACCTTGCAGAAATCATTACTGTGGAAGAAATCCTTTGTGTTGACAAAATTAGCCACATTCAGAAAAGAGGTGAGATACCAGTTCGAGCGGACATAAGGTCTCGCGGCGCTTGCTACATCTGCTCCGTCCGGATTAACCCACGGCTGGGGAGTCGGAAAACTTGCCTGAGTTGTTTTTAACTTTATTGAAGAGTTGTCATCAAACTGAGGCTGACCGCCCGATATCACAACCACATTGTTATTAAAACATATCGGATCTGTTGCGGCATATGGTCCGGGATACTGGGAAGCTAAATAGTCCGGATCATGCGCCGCCTTCATACTGCCGAGATATCTCCAGATATCATAAAGTGTTTCTCCAAGTGTGGAACCGCCTCTTGCCTGAAGCCCCTTGACCATGTTTTTGAAATCAGTCACAGCAAGACCTGAAATACTCGTCGCCTGGAACCTGAGCTTTCCACCTTCAGTATTTGGTATTTTCATCCAGAAATTCGGATAATCACAGTAATTGGTCCCGCCACCTATTGAAATAGAACAGCAACCTGTTCCGCAGTCATCAGAACAGTCATCTCCGTCAAAATAATCAACCAGATCATATACACAGGCTATATCTCTTGTGGTGTTTTCCTTCCCTGTTTCAAAAACAGATGTGAAACTCTCTTTAAGGAAGCTGTCACTCCTTTCAAGAAGGGTTAGAGAGGAATACCACTTGTTGATGTTGTAAGGTGAAACATAATTTGCAACATTAAGCCTGTATGAAGAATCATTATTAATCTCTCTGATATGCCCTTTTATTACTTCAGCCATATAGCCGCTGGTGTATGTTCTGTCACCTTCGCTTGTTTCGCCTTCCTCAAATCCGCTCACAGCACAGTTCAGCGTTGTTTTTGTAACACCGCCATCAGTGCTGAACTGAACCGTTTCCATCGGTTCAAGGGTTCTGTAATTATAGGTTGCCTGAGCATTATGAATGCACTGACAGCATGCCTGAAGAGTTGCAGGATTATCACCGGGACATGATGCTGTACAAAGTCCTGAACCGCCTCTTGCTGTATTATCCATCTGTGCGAAAAACGCCCTGCATTTCCACACATCATCATAAACAACATCATCTCTGCAAAGCCATGAGCAGGCAGTCTTTTTAACATTTCCCCATGTATCTTTGGCAATAACTGTGTGATCGGGATGGACACATCTGGTCTGCGGAGGATTTATTTTTGTCCAGTTACACTTGTCCGGTTTGCCGTTCTCGACATATGTCTGCTTATGATAGAATGTTGTCTTGCATTCATATTCATTAACTCTTTCAGACGGATCACCTGTGGCTTCGTCAACAAACTCTGAATAATACTGCAAAGAACCGTTTAAAACATAAATGTCCTTGTCTGAACCGCTTGTATAATCAAGGGAAAATTCAAGATCAACAGAAATGTCTGCAATAGAAAAATCATCTCCGCTATGGAAAAGCTGAACTGTTCCGCCCACTTTATAACCCGATGTTTCGCATCCGGTAAGCTCGGCAGGAGCGGCAAAAATGCTGTCACCGGCAACAAATGTTGACGGAGTATATGTTTTTTCGCCTACTTTATTTGAAGGTTTAGGATCTGTTTCGCACCCGTAATAAACGGTTATTATAACTTTGTCCACATTATCAGGATTCGGACCGAAATCGAGAGCTGTCGTCTTTGCAGTTAAATAAACATTCTGAAATTCATCTGATCCTCCCAAAGCCGGCATGCCGAGCGACTGTTCATATTCTGTTGTCGCATCATTGCCCGGTCCGGGAACATATTTACCGCCGGTCCCGCAACCTGAAGGATCGGCTTCCACGCATCCGAGAATGTCACAGCAATGATTCTGATCCTGATCAAAATCACTATAATATCCGAGCACACACAAAGATCCTGAACTTCTGCATGTCGTGTCATCATCACGGCATTTGGGGTCACTGCACTCATAATTTATGCAGCAGGTATAATCAACCGCCACCTCTATACCGTTTATATTTGTCAGATCACCTGTTGCTGAACTTCCCGGATCATACTGCATGCAGTCAACTGTATTCCCGTCTTTGTCAACACACATATCACATGGAACAGTGCTTGCCGCAAGTGAATTTGCATCTTTAACATAGACAGGCAAAAGGGTAATGCTTGTATCCAGATCAACTGTAAATGAAGGTGCAAGACAGTTTGCCGCAGGATATTCTTTCGGATTGCCAGTCACCGCGTCTATCTCAATTTCCTTTTTCCAGTTTGCTCTCACTTTTGCCGCAATGTTTTCAAGATCCAATACCGCAGTCGGACCTGTCGGATTGGTTTCAAACTCCTGATAACATACATTTCCAAGAATAAGATCATTTTTGTAAGGAAAATATTTTGCAAGCTGACATTTTCTTTCACCTCTTTCTCTTGGAGGGTATGAGAAATCGTGAACATCGGCAAGTATTATCTTTATAGCATCAAGAGATGTAGAATATTTCCAGTTAAGCCAGAGTCCGCTTCTGAACTGCGGCTGCTGAACTCCGTCCGTCAGACAGTCCCAGTCCCTTCTGTCGCTATATCCTGAGCCGTCATTCGGATTTGTCCAGTGACCTGAAGTCCTGTCTTGAAGAACATCTCCGCCCGTATCTTCAGTCCAGTCATAAAAACAGAGATCCAGTTTATAATCAGGCTTTTCAGGATTCCATGGTCCTATGAATTTCTTCGCTTCATTTGTGCCCGCTCCGGTAGGATTCAAAACTATCTGTGTTGGAAGAGGTTCTTTATATATATTGGCGATCTTTGCACAGAAATTATACAATATCACCTTTGTAGCCTGGAGAGTACTGCATTTATCAAGAATATCATTACAGCCCAGATCGACATCGCACATTGCATTGGATTCAATGATTCTGCACTGGTTGTATGAATTATTGCAAAGCCTGATGGCGTTATCGATATTGGCCTTGGAATCGGCACATGTATCAAGATAATCACTGAATGCAAAACTGTTCATGCTTTCAGATGTATCAAGAAGGAATATCGTGTGATGAAGCTTTCTTGCATTCGTCAACATTGCAACGACATCATCGACAAGATTTTCATCCATTTTGGAAGAATAAAGTGCCAGCGGAATAGCAGTGAACACAGTGATCAAAATCACCGCAACTGTTATTCTCACTGATGACATTTTGGTTTCAAATTTAATTTTTCTCATATTTTTATCCTCTCTCAAAACAGCTTATCATGCCGATTGTCTTCATCTTCCCAAGGTAATATCTTGACATTGTGGTTTCACTATTTACATCTTTATGTATATTTCCGCTCGGGAGATAAAGGACCTCTCTTACATCTATTGTAATATTGTAACATACACCGTTGGCAGGCACAGTGTTTCCGGGAAGATAAACAGGCGGAGTGTCACCCGGACCTGCAAAATATTTTGCTACCGCTCTGTATCCGAACATTGTGGGACTACCGGAAATATCGGGATTTACAAATACATCTCTTGGATAGTATTTGAATTTACCCTCACCGCCCAGACCGTGAACAGTATAAGTTTCAGCCATAACAATTTCAGAATCAATAAGTGCCTGGATCTCTGCCACCACAATGTTGCCTGCCGACTGAGCATACATAAGAAGTCTTCTGTCCTGAAGAGTTTTTCCGGCAGTATGTGTGGTTTCAGACAAACGGGACATCGAAGAAAGCGCAATGACAGCGAGACTCATCGACATAAGCATACTCACGAAAAGAGCTATTCCTTTTTGACTCTTTAAAGATCTTTTCAGAGTTTGAAATATTATCATTACACCCTCCCTACCGTTTGTTTATGCCGGCATTGATAGCCAGATAATCATAATTTCTTATATGTATAACCCTTCTGAAGACATACGCCGTCTTGTTCTGATCGGTGAGACTGTAACACATTAAGTCGAACGGACAGTATTGAGTTGTAATTCCGGCATCAGCAGTTGCAACTTTCTTTTTAACCCTGTCAGCATCGGAAAGAAGGACAAAACCGATCCTTACCGCCCTTACCTGCTGCAACTGATCAGGGTTTACATCTTCATCAATATTTGAAAACCATTGTCTTCTTATAACTCCGGTCCCGTCATCAAATTCTCTGAGAAATTCTAACACAAAATAAGGCATCTGATATGTCGGGTTGTTGTTTGAATTAAAATTGACATAAGTATCGCTTGATCCGCTGGGCAGAGTACTTATTAGAGTAAGCTGTGTGTTGGCGCCTTTAACATATGTGAGATGAAAATCATTATTGGGCCCTGTAATAAGTGTTCCCTCGGGGAAAAAAACTGAACAGTTTCCGGCAATTGCGGGATTCATAGCCGATGTGACTATCACATTTCCGTTTATGCTTGCCACAGTTGCCTGGTGTATCCCGACATTTGAAATAAGATTGACCGTTCCCATTCCGCTATGAACAGATGCACTGTTGATAAGTGTCAGTGTACATGCTCCGTCTGTTCCTGTGGCGGGGATCGATAGCTTTGTTATCGGTCCGCCGTAAGGAGAAATATATCTGAAACTGGCGGATGAATCTACTCCGTCACTTCCATTTGCATCAAGAATGATGGTTCCGGAAACACCGCCACCCGGATTATAATCAAGATATCCGCTTGTCAGGCCGAGAAGTCTTATTGAACTTGCAATAGTTTCCATCATCTGCTCACCGAGAATGTTGACAGATGCTCTTACAGCAGTATTTCTCTGTGTTTTTACAGAGTTTGTATAAAGCTTGAAGAAAGTTCCGACAACCGTGATGGTTATAAAAATGCTCACCATAAGCTCAATAATTGTGAAACCGGCCCGTCTATTTGTGATGCTGCTTTTCATAAAGTCCTCCTACGGTGTCACTAAATTAACAGGCTTAATGATCGGGATCCTAATATAATTACAGTTTGTAACACCAAGGCTGCTGCATTTTGTTGTCGCCCCGGCTCTTGAAGGCCATCCCGCATAAACATCAAAATGCCTTAAAAGACCGAACTGTGAGTTTTCCGGATTGGAAGTCTGGGTCATTTCATCGTATGTTCTCATAAGAATAAGTCTGTAAAACATAAAAGTTCCATCAGTTGTAGTCGGCTTGCCCCATGAATCAAAAGGTCCGGTTATAAAAGAACCGCCTCTGTCAAAATATATGCCTATATTGGCGTCCTGACATGTTCCTCCGCTTGCAAAACATGCGGCTTCAGAAAGATCTCTTATGTCTTCGGATGAAAGACTGCTGATCTCCTCTGCAAGGTTCAATGCAAGTGAGTGGGCTATCTGAGAGGATTCGTTCTCGAACATCATTGAATTTGCCCTTGCGTGATAAGCCATGAAAGCCATCATTCCCGTTGAAAAAACGAAAATTGCTATCATCACTTCAAGCAGAGTAAAACCCCTTGTATTTTTCATCACATCCTCCTAAAGCTCAATGTAACCTGCCTGTTCCGATTCCCAGACAGGCAGACCACCTGAAGTTTCAGTTGTCGAACATACTGCATATTCACCTGTCTGATCCATTTCTATCAGATACCATATCTCGTCATCTTCATCTATCGTGGACCTTAAGACACCTATGAAAACTCTTTTACCGTTCAAAGGGGAATTAACACCGTTGCAGCTAATAGTGCCACCTATGTTTGAAAATAGTGTATTGTCGGCACCACTCTTGAATCTTCCGCTCGAAGTAAGAACTATTGTAGGAGAGGAACTGCTGTCGCTTGTAGGTTCTGAATTTACAAAGTCCAGATGAACTCTCATTGGGAGAGAAACTGTTTTGAGAATAAACTTACCTGCCGCAGGAACATGGACATCTTCCCATGCCCCAGCATTCATATTTGTTCTCTGGATGATCGAATATCTTGTTTTTCTCAACATAATTGCTGTCTCGGGTCTCTGACCGATATAGTCCTTGGTGTCGTTAACTGTGTAACCTGATATCGATTTTGCCTTGGAAATATCGGAAATGAGCTGGGAAACTGCCTGATTACCTCGGTTCCTTGCGATCCAAACCTGGATCTTAGGAACACTTGCCGTTGCAATTATCACAATAATCGCAAGGACAACCATCAGCTCGATCAATGTAAAACCCTTGAATTTCATATCCGATTCCTCCATCATTGTCACAGTTCTGATGTTATTATATACATATTACTAAGTCGTCCGACCGTGTAGAACTAAACACAGCATAATTGTCAAGAAAGTTCGGCTGCATAGGGGCGAACTATTTAAATGCAGTCATTTTAGATACTTAACTGTTGTTTAAAATCGTAGAAAAAAATATTTTTATTTCCCTGAAATTTTATTGATCTGAGGGCTTTTCCACAAAATTCTTTCTGAATTCACTCGGTGTTGAACCGGTATGTTTCTTGAAAATAGTATTGAAGGTGGTCTTAGATTTGAATCCGGCTTCATAAGCCATATCAAGAATGCTCTTATCTTTCATCAACGGATCTTTCATCATCGAAATGACTTCTTCAACCCGGTAGGTATTAACAAAATTGTAAAAATTCTGACAGCAGTAACCGTTAATGACTTGGGAGAGTATGTTTGGAGAAAGATTAAGCTTTTTAGCAAGTTCAGGCAGTGTGAGATCAGGGTTTATGTGCGGTTTTTTCTCTTCCATGAGTGCTTTCAATTCAGATGCATAACTTTCAGCAATATTTTCATCAAGACGGCTTTTCTGATATTTGGGAGAATCATCAGTAATTTCTTCTGTGTAACTGTCATCTGACATCTGATCTGACACTTCACCGCCTGCTTCTTCGACTGTATTTTCGACAACTTCGGGGGCAACTGTGTCAGAATTGTTTATCATATTGTCATTGATGTCGTTTAAATTCTTTTTTCTCTTCCTTGTGTTAAGGAAAATAATCCCTGCAAGAGAGATGAAAATTACTGCAACAAAAAGCCATTTGATGTTTAACTTACTGAAAACACCGCTGCTTTCGAGCAGGATTGAAACAGATCTGCCTTTTACATCGCTGTCAAATCCTGATGCTTCGATCTTGAAAACATAATCCCCGGAATCAACTTTCTGATACACGACCGTCTTTTTATCAACCGGTGAATAATCATTCCACTCATTCTCGTAACCATTCAGAATATATCTCACTTTCAGCCTTTCAGGGTGAATGAACCTGCTCGCTGTGAACTTGATCTCAAAAAGCGAAACATCACCCTTGTGCGTCAGAATATCTGATATTTCCTTTTCTGATCCGTCAAGAATAATGGTGTCAATTGAAACATGGGGAGAGCTTTCGGGCAGAATCCCTTTTGAAGCGACTGCCACACCTTCAATAGTAGGAAACCACATCGAGCCATCACGCCTTATCATTGATGCAGGCTGAACTCCGCCTGTACATTCAGGTCTTTTTATCCCGTCCTGAGTATCGTATGAAAAACATCTGACCGATTCTTCATTGTTAAGCGCTGAATCGATAACTGTCTGAAATGGCAGGGAAAATATGCCGTGCGTACTTGTAAACCACATGGTCCCGTCATTATCTTTCACTATGGAAAAAACTGTATCACTGCAAAGACCTTTTGTTGAGTTGAGGGAAAGTATTCTTCCGTCATCCATAATAATTGCAAGACCTTTTCTCATCGTCCCTGCGAAAAGTATTCCTGAAGTATCGGCATAAAGCGAAAGTATCCAGTTGTCCGGAAGTCCTTTTTCAACAGTCAGGGTTTTGAAGGATTCTTTCTCAAGAGAGACAAGCCCTTTTGAAGTTGCAAACCAGATAACTCCCTTTGTATCCTGGGTAATTGCTGAAATATGATCGTCTCTTGTAGTTCCGGTATCCTTGATCAGCGAGAATCTGTCTTTTGTAAGAAGATATATCCCTCCGCCGGCAGTTCCTGCCCAGATCCGCCCCGATCTATCCTGAAAAATTGCCGAGGCAAGAGGAACATCACCTTTTCTTGAAGTATTTACCATTTTTACTTTAAACTGTGCTGACGGGGTGAATGTCACAATTCCCTTAGAAGTTCCAACCCATATATCACCTTTATCATCAACCATCAATCCGCCAATGAAATGACCGGGAATGCCTGCACTTTCAGGCACTTGTCTGAACTTGCCGTCAGAATAGGAAAAAAGTCCGCCGCCTCTTGTCCCCACCCATACTACACCGCTACGGTCCTCCACCATTCCGTAAACCATTTCGGAAGTGAGTCCGTCTTCTCTGCCAAATGTTGAAAATATTCCGTCATAATAAAGAGTTAGGCCTCTGTCGCCCGAGATCCACATGAAATTTTCTTCATCGATCAGGACTGAGGAAAGTTTGCCGGGCAGATTGCAGCAGTTTTTAAAATATTTTTTGCTGCCGTTTTCAACTACAATTACTGAACCTGCGGTGACTGCACGGATTAAATTTCCGGTGTATGATATTGAAATAATTGGAGTTTCATCATAAATTATTTCATTTTCTGAAAAAACCGGAGAGCATTTTGAATTTTCTATGATGAACATTCTTCCTTTTGATGTTCCAAAGACTGCATTTCCGTTTCCATTTACTGCTGAGCAAGTCACTTCGTCTTTATTTATATCACAGATATCATTGGTAAAAAGTCCTTCCGAATAAGAAAAGAAACTGCCAGTGTCGCTTCCGCCGTAAAGAGTGTTTTCATAGGCGGACAACGCCTTTAAATTGCCTTCAGGCAGCCCGTTAAGAACACTCAGGCGCTTAATTTCATTTGATGATATTTTTAAAATCTCATTTTTCACAGCAGCAAAGATCTGCCCATTTTTTAACACTGCAACAGATGAGATATCGGTCTCTTCCATAACCTTTTCAATCTTTCCTTTCTTCAATATCTTTGAGATCCCTGTGACAGTTGCAACATATATGGATCCGTCATCTCCGCCTGTTATTCCCACTATTCTGTTGTTGAGAAGTTCAGGATGTGTCCTCGTTGTAAAAATTTTTGTAGAAGAGCCGTCTATTCTGGTCAGTCCTTCTATCGTTCCTGTCCATAGAAAACCGTCATTGTCACGATAAAGCGATGTCACATTGTCATGGCTGAGACCTGATATAGATCTCCAGCTCCTCTGAGCATAGTGGTGCAGTTGTTTGTCGTCTGTATAACCGCTTATTTCAAGCGATGAAAAGAATAAAAATATTATAAGTAACGAGCATAGTTTCAATTTCATGGCGGGATTGTATTTCAATAACGCTTTTTTATCAAGAATTTTTGGTATATCTGTAAAGCTTCCACCCTGCGAAAAAGACAATGAATGATATCCACTGGCTTGTTGAGAGAAAAAGAAAACTTCCGCGGTTGTCATATCTTAAGAATTCTATCATGAATCTTGTTACAGGATAAAGGAGAAGATAGATCGATGCGACATAACCGGGATTCTTTTCTTTTCCGGTGAACATCAGTTTTACAAGTATTCCGCAAATGATAAGGTTGGAAACAGAATGGACGAGCTGGGTTGGTATTATCGGTTGCGTATCCGTATAAAGACTTGTGTATTCAGGGTCAATTTTGTAAAGCAGGAACATGGTTCTTGAGCCCTGAGGGAAACTTATCCCGAATAAATCTGAAGGAATACCGAAACAGCACCCTTCCAGAAAGCACCCGATCCTACCTATCCACTGTGCATTTATTACAACTATCGCCGCGGCATCGGCAGTCTTCTTGAAAGCGTTCCAGTCTTTCGGATAAAGTATCATTGTGATCAATGCTCCGGCAATGAATCCGCCGAGAAGACTGCCGTAATACACATGTCCCGGAGCAAATGGATTGAGCATCACAGTAAAAAGATAACTTATGCCGTTCTCCTTTAAACCTTCCATATATTTAAAGAACATCCCTTCAAAAAGAATGTGGAATATCCTTGAAAACACCATGCATGCAGGAAGTATGGGAAACGGCACCAGAAGCTGTTTCCACACAGGAAGACCCTGCTTTTTTGCCGTTATGACCGCTATGGGAAAAGAGAAGAGAAACCCTATAAAAAGCGTTGTCATAAGTGCTCCGGGGTAAGGAAGTCCCATTAGATCCCATAGCGGTTTGAAAATATCGTGATTCATATACCCTCCTCTTAAAAACCTATCTCACACAAAGATATCTGATTGAATTAGTTTTCGTAGTTCTTGTAGAAATCCCGCTTGAAAAAAGAAATGAGAAAGCAGATCCCTGAACATCAATATATGTAGTCGATGTCCAGTGTACTGAACTTAATATATTTGGAAGAGTTGTCGCCGGACCAGATACAGAATGGTCTATAACTGTATGAAATTCATTGTAATTAGGCAGTCTCCAGTCAGAAAAACCTCCATAGTTCAATGTCTCGCAACCGTACAGAGCGTCCTGCCATGTTGCAATTCCGAAACTTTTTGTCCAGGAAAGACCGGTCATGGTGTCTTTTGATACAGGTTCTGTAAGGTCTCCGTCACTGATAAAAACTCCTGACGGATTGAAAACAGTTCCTTTTACACAACGGACAGAAAGAGTTGAAGTTTTTTCAGTTATCTTTATATCCCCCTGATACATATAGAGATTTTTTGCTTTTGTGCTGTCTGACGGATCTACTGTCGATGACCAGAACCACCCTGCATTACCGGGGCAGAAATCCTGATCACAGGCGGGAACTGAATAATTGAAGTTCAAGGTCGTTGTAAGCTCTTTTATTGTCGGCAGCCTCCAGTCCGCACCCTTATTCTGGCAGTAGGTCTGCGCTTCTGTCCAGCTTTTATTGACAGAATCAGTATCAAGTTCCCATGTCAGACCGGTTAATGAATCCGTTCCAATTCTGTCAGGGGATTCACCCACAACAGTCAAAACAGTAGCGTTATCAATGTATTGCGCGTCAGCACCGAAGAAAGGCAGTCCGCTTTCAAAAGTCGGGCACGAAATCTCTTCAGTTGCATTATAACATTTTGTCTGGCCTGTAGGTGGGACATTATTACCTGCAAAAGCACAGAACGCTTTGTCAGGAGACATAAAATAGCTTCTACTCTCATCACAGGCACATATTGCTGTTTCAGGATTGCAGATTTCATTTTCATCGCATTCAACAACTGGGCCTAAAGACACGCAACCACCTGAATTATTGCACTTTTCAGAGCCGTTGCACATATTTCCGTCATCAGTGCATGGTGTGTTTTCGGGTTCATGATTGTCCCTGCATTCTCCATATCCGTCGCAGGTATCCGCCTTGTCACAAACCGATTCAGTCTGACTTCCGCAGGGTTCATCTTTGGGCTTAAATGAATCGACAGGGCATTCAAAATCTGATCCGTCACATTTTTCAGCCACATCGCATTCCCCTGAACTTATTCTGCAGATAACTCCGGCTTCAACAGGACTCCATGAAAATCTCTCCTTTTTAGGATCACAGACTGAACACAGATGTCCCGATTCTTTTTCTCCATCTTCATAACAGATCGCTGAGATTTCACATTGATCTGATCTGCATAACTGAGTGTCTGTATCATTAGGCTCAGGATCGCTTTCTTCATTATCGGCTTCAACTTTCTCATCATCTTTTCCGTCATTATCTGAGTCAGTTACCGGCTCTTCATTCTCTTCTTCAGCAGGTATGTCAGTATCGGAATTTTCAACATCAAAACCTGTTCCGGAATCCTCATCAGAACTGTTCTCATCGTTCAATTTTGATTTTTTTGATGAACACGAAACAGCAATCAAAACTAAGACCGCCAGTAAAAAAAACTTTTTCATAACCAGCTCCCCTCCAGTGATATCATAATTAAATCATGCTGCTCAATATTATTGTTTTTTTTGCCTGTGTAAAGTCATTTTGAGAAAAACAACCACTATTTCTTGACTTTAATGAAAGAAACCCTATTTTCTCATTTGTCGTTCTTATTAACTTTTCAGAGAGTAAAAAAATGAAAAAGATCACGCTTATCGCAGTTGTTATGTTTGCACTGCTTTTTGCAGTTGCATGTTCCATGGTTAAGTACAAAAAAGGTGACCAGACAAAAGGATACTTGAGCGGAATCAAAAAGATCGCCGTAAAGTATGACTATTCAACAGCAAGAGTCGGCAAGTTCGCAACAGAAGGCGAATATGTTGACAGCAAAGTTGAAGAGCACAACAAGAAGGAAGCAGGAAAAGGCGACGAATGGAAAACAAAATGGGAAGAGCAGAAAACTGCAACTTTCGCAACAAAGTTTGAGTCTCTTATCAATGAATACACAAAAGATAAGGGGATTGAAGTCGGTTCAGGCATTGCAGATGCCGAGCTAACAATGGTCGTTCGCGCAGCTCACATCGAACCGGGCTGGAACATCGGTATTTCAAGACAGGATGCAAGCATCAGTCTTAAAATTGAAATCTACAAAACAGGTGACATGAACACATCTCTTGTTGAATATGAGATAAACAATGTCCCCGGTCGCGGTGCAATGGGCTTTGATTTTGACGCCGGATACCGTCTTGGTGAAGCATTCGGTCTTGCAGGAAAAGAACTCGGAAAATTCCTCGTTAAAGAATAATTCTACTGACTTTCAATAAAAATCTTTATTCGCATCCGCCTTCAATTTCAGGAGGACAATCTTCCGCTCCGCCGGGTCCGTCATATTCCCAGCATGGAACTTCATTTTCACCAGGTATATCTGTCGCACCATTTTCATCAAAGCATTCACATTCAAATCTGAACCCTTCGTCTCCATACTGAAGAACTGAGCCGTCATCACCAGTGTTGATGAATGTAAGTATATCGTCTCTGTCATCTGTCATCTGATTCTTAAACATCATTTTAAGTGTTTCACCGACCGATCCGTCAACATTGTCATCAAAACAACCATAAATTCCGCCTACTGGAACATCATATGTATCCCCTTCTTCTTCAACTTTTTCTGTTGCGGCAATTGCCAGCCAGCAGTTTTTCCGTGTTCTTTGACTTGTTACCGAACTACCTTGAATTGTTACATCTATAAATGAATGACGGAACCAGACAAATGCCGCAAAATCAACTTCATTAATTTCATCTTCTTTGAAAAGAGAAATAATCTGAGGATTGAACTGCCACATTGCACTGTAGTAATCTACTGTCGCTGAGGTTTCTGTTTGATTGATAAACTCATAATCTGACGCATCTGCAAGAAGAATCTGACCATTGTTGTAATTCATGTATGAACCGTAATTCAGAAAATCTGTTGTCCCTGAAACTGTTTTCATTCTTCCTTTTACCGATACTGCTTCAACATAGTCTTCCGAGTAATCTCCTATTTCGCCTATCATTTTAAGATACCCGTATGCCGTCCAGCTTGGATCAGGAGCATACCACGAATCAGAAAGAGGGCATGTTCCTGTGTTTCCTGAATCACCTGAATTGCCTGAGTTTCCTGAATCACCTGAATCACCTGAATTGCCAGAATTTCCTGAGTCACCTGAATTGCCCGAATTTCCTGAATCACCTGAATTGCCTGTATTCCCTGTATCTCCGGTATTTCCGGTATCTCCTGTGTTTCCTGTGTTCCCGGTATTTCCTGTATCACCCGTCTCAGAATCTACACAGGCAGCAGAAACAGCATCATCCTTATAAGATTCTTTACAAACCTTGCCGCTTTCACTGCAATCCTTTACTGTGACCCAGCTGTTGTTCAAGCAAACCTGAAGAAGGTCAACGGTACACTGATATGCTCCTTCAGTAAAACAGTTTGAATTCGAATTGTTTTTTGTGACATTCTCACCACAACCGTTAAAAATTAAAAAAGCTACAAATACTCCTGCAAATAAAAACATCTTTTTCATAATTACACCCCTCTTAAAAAAATCTTGTTGCATCTGCATATTACTACAATCTTAAAAATACATCAATAAAATTATTATTACAGCCTGTTTAATTTATGTCAACATAAGAATGTGTCAAAAATTTTAGTGACTTTTATAAAATAAATGTCAGCCGATTATCTTTTTTCCGATCATTCTTAATTTCCACACCCCGAAAAGGGCTTCTTTGAATATTTTTCCGCTCATTTTGCTTTCACCTTCTTCTCTATCGGGAAAAACGATCGGAAGTTCAAACACTTTTGCACCTGATACTTTGGTTCTGAAAGCCATTTCGATCTGAAAACCGAATCCGGAAAGGACAAGAGGAGTGCTGATAACTTTTTTGAGTATCTTTGCATTCCAGCATTTGAAGCCGGCAGTGACATCGTGAACGCCGAGATTGAGTATGGTTGAAGCATAAAAACTGCCGCCTCTTGAAATGATCCTTCTTATTATGTTCCAGTTCCTCGTTCCACCGCCTTTTACATATCTTGAACCTATGACAACATTATATCCTTCGTCAATTTTCCTAATCATTTCAGGAAGATAATGCGGCTGATGAGAAAAATCGGCATCCATTTGTATAATAACCTCATAACCACGGCTGATAAGTGTGTTAAACCCGTCAATATAAGCGGCACCGAGCCCTTCCTTTGAATTTCTAACCTTTATTGATACATGCTCATTACTTTTCATGAATTCATTTACAATTTGAGCCGTTCTGTCGGGAGAATTATCATCAACAACAAGTATATCGGCAAAAGGGATCTCCTTGTGAACCGCTTCCATTATCTTCACAATATTTTCTTTTTCGTTGTAGGTCGGGATGCATACCGCTGTTTTTAGTGTCATTTCAACCTCCGATCATTTTTTCCGCCGTCCTGATGAAAACACTCGAATCACTGTCCCCCATCATTCTGGCAAGTTCCTTCACTCTCTCCCCGGGAATGAGATCTTTCACTTCTGCACTTATTTCACCGTCCGACACACTTTTCTCAACAAGTATGTGTCTATCGGCACAAGCGGCCGTCTGGGGAAAATGTGTAACCACAATTATCTGATTTTTCTTTGAATTCCTTTTCATTTCATCAGCTGCACTTTTTGCAGTCTCACCACCTATCGAGCTGTCTATCTCGTCAAAGAGAAGGATCTTTCCCTCTTCATCATCAACGAGCTTTATCGAAAGCAGAAGCCTTGAAAGCTCGCCGCCTGAAAGTGACGATATATCGAACATCTTATCTGTCCCGATAGTGTTGACGGAAAACTCCACCTCATCAAGACCAAATTCGTTTAATTCATTGATAGAATCAAGCCTCACGCTGAATTTCACACCGTTCATGCCGAATTTATCAAGATATTTCAGGATCTCAGTCTCCATCTTTCTTACTGCTTTCTCCCTTCCTGCTCTGAGAATAAGTGCTTTTTCCGTCCCTTTTTTCACCAGATCTTTCAGTTCTTTTTCAAGCTCTTTTATCTTTTGAGGCACTTTATCCATTTCAAAAAGTTCGTCACTCATACGGTTCATCTTTTCAACAAGCCCCAAAGACGATGAAACTCCGTGCTTTATCATGAGCGAAGAAAGGGTGTTGAACCTTTTTTCAACATCTTCAATATTTTCTTCATCTTCATCAAATTTTGATAACTGCGTGGAAATACTTCTTGAAATGTCTTCGGCTTCAATCGACACAGCACTTATTCTGCCGGAGAGCTCCTTGATGTCTATCAGCTTTTCAAGTTGAGATGCAAGAGTGTCGCACCTTGCAAGATCTTTTGATGAGTTTTCAATAAATTCAGACAGTTCAGAACCAAGTTTGATTATCTTCGCCCTGTTTTCAATAAATTTCATCCGGGACTGGAGTTTTTCATCTTCACCTTCATAAGTTTGAAGAGTTTCAAGTTCATTTATCTGGTATTCAAGATACTCTCTTCTTGCAGGGTCATCTTTTTTTGAAAGTGCGGCAATTTCATGTCTGCATTCATTTATTTTCTGAAACACAGTCCTGTATTCAGCAAGCTTTGTCAAATTGCCGGCCTTTGAATCAACGATCCTCATCCTGTAATCCTTTTTGAAAAGCTCACGGTTCTCGAACTGACTTCCAATCTCGATATGATCTGAAAAGATTTCGTTCAGAAACGATACACCTACAGGTGAATCATTAATGTATGAACCGTTTTTCTCTCCGAAAAGTCTTCTCAAAACAAGCGGCTCCCCTTCTTCAAGATCTATCCCGCCGTTTTGCAACCCTTTTTTGATCTCGCTGTCACACTCTTCAAGAATTATCTGTGCCGAGATCTCACCGCTATCATTCCATCTGCCGAGCAAATTCTTTCCGATCCTTTCACCTCTTAAAGCTTTCATCGCGGAAACAAAAAGGCTTTTCCCGCTGCCGGTCTCTCCGGTAACAGTCGTAAGACCCCCTGAGAGCTCTATTTCCGATTTTTTTATGATCAGGAAATTTTTG
This sequence comes from uncultured Spirochaetales bacterium, assembly GCA_964630905.1. Classification (GTDB taxonomy): domain Bacteria; phylum UBP6; class UBA1177; order UBA1177; family UBA1177; genus JAGOEX01. The sequence goes on from CAZVWR010000001.1 coordinate 139,481, forward strand.
AGAAAAACAGAACTTATTTTCATTTTAAAAATTTTTCCTCCACTTCACAAACTTTTCAATCGTGTAGAAACTCCCGGTTACAAGTAGTTCAGTGTTGTTTGCATGTGCTGACAAAAGAGCGTTTTTCATTGTTTCTTCATCATTTTGCGACTTTTTTATTATCTTTTCAGCATATTCGGACGATCTTAATATTATTTCATCCGCCGACGCCCCTCTATTCTCCTCTTCAACCGTAATGACATATATTTCAACTGCAATTCTGGCAAGCTCATTCAGAACCGCTTCAATATTTTTATCTTTCATGGCACCAAACAGCACTACCGGTCTGATCCCCTTTTTTGCGGTATGCTCAACAAGTGATCTCATCGCAGGAGGATTATGGGCTACATCAATTCTCACATCAGGTTCAATCAGATGGAATCTTCCGGGAAGCACAATTTGTGAAAAATCGGGAATAACTATATTTTTTTCGGATATTTTTACTGCTGATGCCGCAAGTTTTATGTTCTTTATCTGGTCAGCGCTAAGGTCATCTCTGTTTATTTCAACATCACCACAGTAACTTTCATCAATGACCGTTTTTGCTCCCCTTGAAAGTGCATCTTCATTCAGCCATTTGCAGTCGCTGTTTAAAACGACAGCGTCTCCTTTTTTAACGATCCCGAGTTTTTCAGAAGCGATTTTTTCGATCGTGTCTCCTAAAATATGTGTGTGATCAAGTCCTATCGAAGTTATTATGTCGGTTTTAGGCCAGTCTATCACATTTGTCGCATCAAGCCGTCCACCGAGTCCGACTTCAAGAACGACCCTGTCACAATTTTCAAGTTCAAAATGTTTCCACGCCATCAGAAATGTCACTTCAAAAAATGAGAGGGATTCAAAATCTTTGACATTTTTCTCAAGAAATTCATAAAGTTCTTTGACTTTTGCATCGCTGATGTCAACTCCGTCAACCGATATCCGTTCATTGAAATCAAATAGATGGGGAGAGATGAACCTTCCAGTCCTGAACCCGTTTTTCTCGAGGATGTGCGCAATCGAATATACTGCCGTCCCTTTTCCGTTTGTACCGGCAACATGATAAACTGGTATTTTTTTCTCAACAACTGAAGGAAAAGCACCGGCAACTCTGCCCAGACCGAGTTTTATCCCCCCTTTCCTTTTAAAAAGTTTTTCAAGAAAATCATTTTTCAAATTTCAAACCTTTTTTTCATATCAGCTATTTCAGATAATGTGCAGAACTTATATCCATTTTCAACATAAAATTTTATAACATTCTCAAATCTTTCAAGTTTATGAGAAAGTGAAAATTTAAGGTCAGGCTGAACACTTTTAAGCGGTTCAAGGTTGTCACTGTCACCCGCCTCAACCAGATCTATACCGTGGAACTCAATGTTTATAAAATTTCTCTTCAATGACATTTTGAGCATAAAATTTAAAAGCCATTTTGGAAAACAGATGATCGATGTGCCTATCAACGGAATCCCGGCAGGGGGGAAAAGTGTTGTTATCGGGATTTCCGCAAGTGATCCGGTCTTTTTCACATCTTTTATATTTTCATCAATGAATTCAGGCTTATAAAAACCGAATGCATCCAGAAATGAAGATATTACGGATCTTGATCTGCGGCCTGCGAGTCTCTTCAGATTAATAAGAAGCCATTTGGCAAGATAGTATGAAAATGACGGGAACAGAGATGAATCATAAGAATAATTCATTTTTTTCAATGCTGAAATTATTGCTCCTGAAGAGTTGTAGCCCGGGCTTCTGAAACCTATGCACTCAAAACCGGTAATATCTTTTATAACCTGATGATTTTTTCTTATATCCTCAAAGATCTCATCATCTTTCATCAATGTAAAACGGTAATCGTGAGAATATGAGTGATTCCCTATCTCGTGACCTTTTTCTGAAATATTTTTTATTATTTCTGCCCCTTTTCCGTTGAGTCCGCCTGCTGTTATGAAAAAGGTCGCCTTTATCCCGTATCTGTCAAAAAGCTCAAAAAATCTTATAACTCCGTATTCATAAACAGGATCATGGTCAGTATGTTTAGATTCAAGCCCGTGAATTGAATAGTAATTAATAATAGGATCGACATCTATATTTAAGGAAATGATCTTCATTACCGGTTGCGTATCCGGATGTTCCAGAAAAGATAAGCGAGGTTTGAAAGTACTTTGGGGACCCTTTTCATCAGCTTTATCGAAGGAGCTCTCTTTTCATCAAGTGATATCGGAACTTCTTTAACTTTTATCCCCATCCTCTCTGCCCGTATAACAAATTCACTTGCAAAAATATCCTTCCCGACAATACATTTGTCAAGGACCGGCATCAGCGGTTTTTTAATAAACGCTTTCACCCCGTGAGTATCTGTTCCTTTAAAACCTAGAATTATTTTAAGCATGATATTCAGCACCCATGTTGCAAACCTTCTTTTGAAAGGACGCTGATCGTTGGCACCTTTTGCCCTTTTTGATCCGACGATCATCTGGGCATCACCTTTGCTGAATTCTGCAAGTGCCTTTTCATAAAATTCGGGAAGACACAGATCTATTTCGTCACAAACTATTATCTCACCTTTAGCCCGTCGTATTCCTTCCTGAAGTGCAAGTCCGTAATCGGGATGCTCGTAATGAAAAATGGATACAGAGCTGTCGTTCTTAGACAGCTCGACCCCTTTTTCTATCGTTCCGTCAGTACTTCCGTTTTCAGCCAGCACTATCTCAAAATCAAATTCTTCTGTGAACCGATCGAGATCTTTTTTCAGCCGTTTTACAGCCGTTTCCAAAATTCCTTCTTCGTTGTAGACAGGAATAACTATTGAAACCAACCTTTTTTTCATTTCACAGACCTATTAAAAAACTTCTTTTGAAATATAATAAAGCACTGAAAGATAGTCAAATTATTTAATTATTATAGCGACCTGTTCTCTTTAGAGAATTCTGTTTACAATTAACCTTTTTTGTGTTAATATAAAAAATATGTTCATTTAATTATTGAAGAATGAGCTTTCGTTTTAGCATAAACAGATTTTTTGACGGGCAATTAAATATTGTGAAAATATTTTTGTAATATTGTTTCCCATTATAAAAGGAGTAAGACGATGAAAGACAGTATCAGAAAAAGAATTGTAGAAAAAGCAAGAGATCTTCTTTTCACTAAAACAGAAGAAGAGATCACAATGAACCTTATTGCCAACGAGCTGAGCATTACAGCTCCGACACTTTACCATTATTTCAAAGGGAAGGATGAACTTCTGGGTGCAGCTAACCAGCTCATAACAGAAGAGATTTCAGCTCACCTCAGCATTAAGTTCCCCCCTTCAATTCCTTCTGAAATGCGCATCATAACAGCTACAAGCCTGATTGCAGAGTATTTTGTAAAAACAGGGCTTCCTGTTTCCTATCTCGTTGAAGATCCGAAAGACAGACCGATCGTTCTCAAGGAGTTCAGAAAGAAATTCACTGAAATGTTCAGCAACTACCTTAAAACAAAAAAACCGGGATCAAAAGTCGGTGCGGAACAGACAACAATGCGCTATCTTTCAATCCTTCAGGCTGATCTTGCATATCTCAGAAACAGTAAAAAGGAAATTTCCGAAGATTTCGCAGAAAAAGTTTTTTCAGTTCTTTTCTAAAAACGCTATAATTCACCCCCATCTAAACTCATAAAATTGGACTTTCCATTTCCAATTAATTATATTTCTGTGTAATTTTGAACTTTTCGGAGGTAATTAAATGGACAACAGGAGAAAAAAAGAAGACCGTAGAGATGATATTCAATTCAAACTGCCCAAGGATGAAAGGGGTAAATCTGACAGAAGAGGGAGAGAAAGAAGAACAAAGGAAAGAATCCCTGTCAAGATGTGGATAAGGAATATTGACGGAAATGCGAACTATTTCCAGCAGACTGGCAATCTGAGTGTAAGCGGAATGTATATTATGTCTCCGAATCCATATCCTGAAAACACTACTATCGAAGTTGAATTTCAGGTTCCCGGAACAGATCATATCGTCAGATGCCATGCCCAGGTTCTGAAATGTAATCCTGACGGCCAATTCATGGGGCTGAGCGTTAAATTTGTCAATATGGCTGAAAAAGACAGGCAGATCGTAGGAAAGGCGGTTGATGAACTTATAAGCGAATTCTGGTATATTATGGAGTGACATGGACCGTATTTACACCGATGTTCTGATTATCGGAAGCGGTCTTTCCGGTCTTTCAACAGCGTTAAGTCTTGCTGAAAAGAATGCGAAAGTGCTGATAGTCACAAAAGAATCAATAGACATATCAAACAGCGCAAATGCTCAGGGCGGTATTGCAAGTGTTGTCGATTTCGGTCACGATTCATTTGAAAAACATATTTCAGATACTATTTCGGCTGGAGCAGGGCTCAACAAGGAAGATGTTGTCCGTTTTTTTGTTCATAACGGTCCTGATGCCATAAATTATTTCAAAGATCTCGGCTGTATTTTTACTGAGAATGAACAGGGAACACTTGATCTTGGGAAAGAAGGCGGACACACAGAAAGAAGGGTTGTCCATGCCGGCGACATGACAGGAATGGAACTTATCAGAACGATCAAAAAAGGTGTCCTTAACCATCCTGAAATAACTGTGCTCGAAAATCATACAGCTGTTGACCTGATCACAACTTCCAAGTTCATGCTTTCAGATCACAACAGGATTATAGGTGCCTATGTTCTGAACGATAAAGAAAATGTTGTTACTGTAATTGCAAAAGCAGTGCTCCTTGCAACGGGCGGTTGCGGAAAAGTATATCTCTACACATCAAACCCTGATGTGACAACAGGTGACGGGGTGGCGATCGGTTTCAGAGCAGGAGTTTCCGCTGTGAACATGGAGATGATACAGTTCCATCCGACTATTCTGTATCACGAGAAAGTGACTTCAATGCTTATTTCCGAAGCTTTGCGCGGAGAAGGCGGTGTCCTTGTCGATAAACGGGGACATTCTTTCATGGAAAAGCATCATTCTCTTAAATCTCTTGCTCCCAGGGACATAGTTGCAAGGGCAATAGATTTTGAAATGAAAAAGAGCGGTGACGACTGCGTTTTTCTGGATATGACAAAACTTGACGGAAATTTTTTAAGGAAAAGATTCCCCAACATTTTCCGTGTCTGCCTTGATGCAGGAATAGATATGAGAACTCAACCCATTCCTGTTGTCCCTGCGGCTCACTACATGTGCGGCGGACTTAAAAGCGATGTTTCAGGCAAAACCGCCATTCCCGGCCTTTTTATAAGCGGTGAGGTCGCTCACACAGGCCTTCACGGAGCCAACAGACTTGCATCGAATTCTCTTCTTGAGGCGGCGGTCATGGCTCATGCGGCGGGAAAAGAGATCCTGCAATACCTTGGATCATCGACAAAGATCGTTCAGGAACCGCCTGACTGGAACGATGAATCGGCAGGAAGTACCGATGAAAAGATTGTGATAAAACAGAACTGGGATGAGATAAGAAGGTTCATGTGGAACTATGTCGGAATCGTCAGAAGCGATAAAAGACTTGAGCGGGCACTCAAAAGGCTTGAACTTATTAAACATGAGATCAATGAATACTACTGGAATTTCAAGATAACAAGAGATCTTCTTGAGCTCAGGAACATCACACTTGTAGCCGAGATCATCATAAAAAGTGCAATGAAACGGAAGGAAAGCAGAGGTCTCCACTTCAACATCGACTATCCTGAAACAAGGAATGAAGCAATCGACACAGAAATATTCTCCGAAGAAATATTATAGTTAACTGGAGCATCAATGAATACGGAACAATTGAAAAAACTGGAAGCAACCCTCTGGCAGGTGGCAGATAATCTGCGCGCCAATTCTGACTTGAAATCATCAGAATATTCGACACCGGTTCTCGGATTGATTTTTCTGAAATTTGCTGACAACAAATACAGTTTAGCGGAAAAAGAGATCAATTCTGAGTTTGAAAAGCATAAGGGAACTAGAACTGAGATGACAATTGATAAGATTGCCATAAAAAATTGCGGTTTTTACCTTCCACCGGAAGCAAGATATGATTATCTTCTTAATCTGCCTGAAAAAGAAGATATTGCAAAAGCTATAAAAAAAGCAATGCAGCTTATTGAAGAGCATAAGCCGGAGCTTAAAGATACTTTGCCTCAGGATGAATATTTCCGTCTGGTTCGCAAGCCGGAATACAGAGGTCTTCCTAAACAACTGCTTAAAAACTTTGCAGATATTCCAAGAACTGCATCAGGAGATATGTTCGGTCAGATTTATGAATATTTTCTTGGCAAATTTGCAATGGCGGAAGGTCAGGGCGGTGGTGAGTTTTTCACTCCGAGGTCTGTTGTCAGGTTAATGGTTCAGATAATTGAGCCGCACAAAGGAACTGTTTTTGATCCGGCATGCGGGTCTGGCGGTATGTTTGTTCAATCTGCTCAATTTATTGATGATCGCAAAAATTCCAAAGAAGACACAAGCCTTTATGTATACGGCTCAGAAAAGACACTTGAAACTGTCAAGCTTGCCAAGATGAACATTGCTGTGAACGGGCTTCGTGGCGAAATTAAGCAGGCAAACACATATTATGAAGATGTTCACGAAAGTTTTGGAAAATTTGACTATGTTCTTGCAAATCCGCCGTTTAATGTTGACGATGTGAATCTTGCGAAAGTTGAGAGTGATAAAAGATTTAATACTTATGGAATTCCACGCAATAAATCTGATGCGAAATCGAAGGATAAAGGAGCGGTGACAGTTCCGAATGCTAACTATTTATGGATCAATCTATTTGCAACTTCACTGAAGCCAAAAGGCAGAGCTGCACTGGTAATGGCAAACTCGGCATCAGACGCAAGACACAGTGAAGCGGAAATCAGGAAAAATCTGATTGAAAAGAATCTTATTTACGGAATGCTGACACTTCCTTCAAATATGTTTTATACGGTCACACTTCCTGCAACTCTCTGGTTTTTCGATAAAAACAAGCAGGATGAGAAGATTCTTTTTATTGATTCCAGAAATATATTTACTCAAATTGACAGGGCGCATCGCGAATTTTCAGAAGAGCACATTCAAAATATTGCAGTTATCAGTCGTCTTCACAAAGAAAACCGGCAGGCGTTTACTGATTTGATTCACAGCTATTATGAAAATGGTTTTAAACGGTTGAACGATCATCGTCCAAGGCTGGTGGAAGTGTCTGAAAAAGTTGTCGCTTTTTTAAAAGAAAATAACGGAAACAGCGCTCCTGATTTTGAGCCGGTTCTTAAAGATGCCGACAAGTTATTAAAAGCTTTTGTTGAGTATAAAAACTCTGTTGATTTGAAAAATGTGGAAAAATCAAATTGCACACAGAGAAAACTGGCTGAAACTATTGCTCCTTTCTTTACATCACTTAAAGAAATGCTTAAAGAAGTGGATAAAAAAGTCAGACATATCGAAAAAGAGATGAACCGGAATAAAGATCTAAAACTTATAAAAACGGAACTTGAAAATCTGCATAAAGAAGCAAACGATTCCGAGTATTTTTTCGGTCACATCGCGTGGCTGCAGGAAAGGTTCCCTGAAGCGAAATATGAAGATGTCACAGGTCTTTGCAAACTTGCAACAATAGATGAAGTGAAAGAACAGGAATATTCACTCAATCCCGGCAGATATGTAGGCGTAGTTATCGAAGAAGATGGGAAAACTGAGGAAGAATTTGTTGAAGAAATGCTTCTCTTGAATGCCGAACTTGAAAAACTGAATGAGGAAGCGCACGAACTGGAAGCAGTTATCAGCAGAAACATCAAGCTGATCGCGGGGGAAGAATGAAGAAAAAACCAACAATAATGGTGTCGTCAACAGTTTATGGCATTGAAGAACTGCTTGAGAGAATATATGTGCTTTTAAATTCTTCAGGTTATGAAGTGTGGATGTCTCACAAAGGAACAGTTCCGGTATCATCAAAAAAGACAGCTTTTGAAAATTGCATGGATGCCGTTGAAAAATGTGATCTTTTCCTTGGAATTATTACACCTTTTTATGGAAGCGGAATAGACCAAACTGAAAATCTTTCAATTACTCACATGGAGCTTCAAAAAGCATTAGAGCTTAACAAATTGCGCTGGCTTTTGTCACATGATCATGTTGTTTTTGCCCGTTCGTTGCTTGGAAATCTTGGATATAAAACCAAAGAAGAAAGAAAAAAGCTGAATCTTGAAAAAAGTCCGATGTTTGGAGATCTGCGGGTTATTGATATGTACGAAGAAGCTGTTCTTTCTCAAAGACCACTTCGGGATAGACAAGGAAACTGGGTTCAGAAATTTGATAAAGATGAAGAAGCTTTGCTTTTTACGACGGCTCAATTTTCCCGTTTTCAGGAAGCTGAATCATTCATTAAAGAAAATATTTCAAATCACGGAGGCAGAAAATGAAAATAGAAGCATTGAAAAAGCTCCTGTCTCTAGGTGAAAGCGAAAAAGTTGAGTTTAAAACAAATTATAATCCAAGGTTCGCAGGGATAGAGGTTTGTGCATTCCTCAATTCAAAAGGTGGTTATCTTGTTTGCGGTATTGATGATAGCGGTGCTGTTTCTGGAATAAATTTAAATGATGAAATAAGTGAAATCGAAATGAATCTTTCCAGTCAGATTTCACCGAAAGCTCCTGTTTTTTTTGAATTGCACGAAATTGAAGGAAAAACTATTCTTGTTATTGAAGTTCCTGCTGGAAAAGATGTTCCTTATTCTTTTATGGATGATATTTTTATAAGAGTTAAAGACAAAACAAAGAAAGCGGATATTGAGACGATTCGTGAAATGATTATTCGCAGACAAAGCGAGCCTGAAAGATGGGAACGCAGGTTTTCAGATGCACAGATTGAATTAGATCTTGATTCTAACCATTTAGGGTCAGTTGCAAATGAAATCAGGAAATCAGGAAGATATAAAATAGAAGATAATAAAGAAAATCAGATTCTTGAATCACTTTCAGTTGCCAAATATGGCAGACTTACCAATGCAGGTGATGTGCTTTTTTGTAAAAACACAGCAAGAAGGTATCCGCAAGTCAGGGTAAAGGCGGCAAGTTTTACTACTGGCAAAGCAGATAAAACATTTAAAGATTTTAAATATTTTGAAGGTCCGCTTTTGCTCGTTCTGGAAGATGTGTATGCTTTTATTGTCCGCAACACACCTACAAAAGCTCATTTTTCAAAAGATTCCCTTCTACGGAAGGATGAGCCGCTTTATCCTGCTGAAGCGGTTAGAGAAGGGTTGGTGAATGCTTTTGCTCATCGTGATTATGCTGATTTCAGAGGAAGCCTTTCTGTTTTTATTTATCCAGACCGTCTTGAAATCTCGAATTCAGGTGAATTTCCCGAAGGTGTGACAGCCAAAAAACTAAACAAAGGTCACATTTCAGTTCTACGGAATCCTGATATTGCTCATGTACTTTATTTGCGTGGAATGATGGAAAAAACAGGGAGAGGCAGCGTTCTGATCCAGGAATTTTGCGAAAAAAGCGGGCTACCCAAACCTGTGTGGCGAAGTGAAAAAAACATTGGTGTCACTCTTATTTTAACGGCCCCACAAGTCACCCCACCAGTCACCCCACAAGTCACCCCACAAGTCACCCCACCAGTCAAAGCGCTACTTAATTTGTTGCTTGAAAAAGGTGATATGAGTGCGAATGAAATCAGAAATGGATTGCAACTTAAAGACAGAACACATGTCAGAGAACACTATATAAATCCTGCTCTTGAAGCACAATTTATAGAACCTACAATTCCCGACAAACCAACAAGCAGATTCCAGAAATACCACCTGACAGAAACCGGCAAAAAGGCGGCAAAGGAATGAAAGGGTGGGAAATAACTAACTTGAAATCAATTGTTGAATTTTTTAATGGTAAAGCAATAGGTGTTCGTGATAGTGGAAGATATAAAGTGTATGGTTCAAATGGCGTAATTGGTTTTTCTGAGAAATTTAAGTATTCAGACTCTTTAATTATTGGACGAGTTGGAGCGCATTGTGGATCAATATTTTATGAAAAACACGAATATTGGGCCACAGATAATACGATTATAGCAAAAGTTAAAGAAGGATATTATATAAAATACATATTTCATCTTTTGAACGCATTTCCACTAAATGATTTTGCTGGAGGCGCTGCACAACCACTTTTAAATCAGACAATTCTTGGAAAAATGGTTTTTAGAATTCCACCGTTCCCGATTCAGCGGAAGATTGCGGCGATTCTTTCGGCGTATGATGATTTGATTGAAAACAACAACCGACGAATTGCAATTCTTGAAAAGATGGCTGAAGAACTATACCGCGAATGGTTTGTGCGGCTTCGCTTCCCCGGACACGAAAACACAAAAATTTTAAAAGGAGTCCCCGAAGGATGGGAAGTGAAAAAGTTAAGTGAAGTTATTGAACTCGCTTATGGCAAAGCATTAAAAGAAGAAAATCGCATTGAGGGAAAATATCCGGTTTTTGGGTCGAGTGGTATTATCGGGTTTCATAATCAAGCTATGGTTAAAGGTCCTGGAATAATTGTTGGAAGAAAGGGTAATGTCGGTAGTATTGCTATGTCGGATGATGATTTTTTTCCTATAGATACAGCATATTATGTTAAATCTAAGTTGCCGTTAGAGTATCTTTTTTATTTTTTAAGAGGTATGAACTTTATAAATAATGACGCTGCTGTTCCTGGATTAAATAGAGAACAGGCTTATTCAAACAAATTTTATCATCCACCAACATTATTAATAGAAGAATATAGAAAAATTGTAAGAAATTTTCTGATCCAGAAGAATTCATTCAAACAACAAAACAATCTTCTCACCACCACCCGTGACCGTCTTTTAACTCGTCTGATGTCAGGGAAGATTGATGTGGAGAATTTGGATATTGAGTTTCCGGCAAGTATGAAAGAAGAGGTGCCAGATGCCTAATTTTATTTCCGAAGATCAGATTGAAAAAGCGGCAATACAACTTCTGGTTGAAAAATATAATTACCGCACAATAAACTGCTACACAACCGATGTTGACGACTTAAACGACAAATCCAACCGTAAGTCAAAACAGGAAGTAGTGTTTTTTGATATTCTCAGAAAATACGCAATAAAATTAAACTCTTCAATCCCGGAACATGTTGTTGAAAAAGCAATTGAAATTCTCACTGCCCGCCGTTATGCAATGTCACCGCTCCTTGCAAATAAAGAAATTTATAATCTTATCCGTGACGGAATTCCGATAGAATATGAAAACAAATCCGGAAAAACCGAACGGGAGACAGTCAGAATAATTGATTTCGGTAATCCGGAAAACAACGACTTTCTTGTTGTAACTCAGCTCTGGATAAAAGGTGAAAGATATCCCAGAAGACCTGACATTCTCATTTATATCAATGGGTTGCCATTAGTTTTTATTGAGTTGAAAAATTCAAACATTAAACTGCGTAACGCTTATGATGACAACTTGATAAACTACAGACGGGATATTCCGCTGCTGTTCAACTATAACGCTTTGTGCATTCTTTCAAACGGACTGGAAACCAAAGTTGGCAGTTTGACAGCAGGTTATGAACATTTTTTCAATTGGCTCCGCCCGGATGATGAAAAAGAAAAGGTAAACTGCAAATCAATTGAAACTGACGGCACAAGTATTGAAAGGCTGATTCATGGAGTTTTTCCGAAAGACAGGATTATTGATTATATCGAAAACTTTATCCTTTATCACAAAGAAAGCACTAAAATCATTGCACAAAATCACCAGTTTTTAGGTGTGAACAATACAATAGAATCTTTTGAAAACCGTGAAAACAAAAATGGAAAACTTGGCGTTTTCTGGCATACACAAGGATCGGGGAAGAGTTTTTCAATGATTTTTCTGTCACGAAAGATTTTCCGTAAATTTACAGGTAATTACACATTTGTTGTTATCACTGACCGTGAGGATCTGGATGGTCAGATTTACAGGAATTTCCTTGAAACCGGTGCAGTTAATAAAAATGAAGCGGCACGACCGAAAGATTCAGAACAGATGCGCAATTTTCTTGGCAGAAATATGCGGATTGTGTTTACACTCATTCAAAAATTCAGATTTGATAAAGGCAGAGAATATCCGGTTCTTTCAACCAGAAATGACATAATTGTGATTGTTGATGAAGCACATCGCACACAATATGCCTCTTTTGCTGAAAATATGAGAAAGGGACTCCCGAATGCTCAATATTTAGCATTTACCGGCACACCGCTTCTTGGAAAGGATCGCAAGACAAATAAATGGTTCGGTGATTATGTCAGTGAATATAATTATGTCCAGTCTTCTGATGACGGTGCGACAGTGCCGCTTTATTATCAGAAAAGAGTTCCTGAAGTGCTGATTCAAAACGATAATCTGAATGATGAATTCTATCAGATTCTTGAAGATGCGGATCTTGATGAAAACGCTCAGAAAAAGCTTGAAAAAGAATACAGCACAGAGCTTGAAGTAATAAAACGGGATGACAGACTTGAAATAATTGCCAGAGATATTTTGGTACACTTTTCAGGGCGTGGATATCTTGGTAAAGGGATGGTGGTTTCTGTTGATAAATTCACCTGTGTAAAAATGTATGACAAAGTTAAAAAGAATATTGCTGAAGAAATAAAAAGATCAATTGCAGAAAGAAATAGCAATGTGAACAGAAAAAACATTGATGTCATTCAGAAGAGAATAGATTTTCTCAGATCCATTGAAATGGCTGTTGTTATAAGTGAAGATGCGGGTGAAGAGGAAAAGTTTGAAAAGCAGGGTCTGGACATTAAGTTGCATCGTAAAAAAATGAATCAGATTGATAAAAACGGGCATGATATTGAGTACCGGTTCAAAGATCCTGAAGATAATCTCAAGCTGGTTTTTGTGTGCGCAATGTGGCTGACAGGTTTTGATGCACCTACAGTTTCAACGCTTTATCTCGATAAACCCATGAAAGATCACACTTTGATGCAGACTATTGCCAGAGCAAATCGCGTAACATCTTTTGAAATAAACGGAATATCTAAGAGAAATGGTGAAATAGTCGATTATTATAATGTTTTCAGGAACTTAAAAAAAGCGCTTTCTGTTTATGCGGCAGGTGATGACAGTAAAAGTCCGCTTCCTGTTCAGAATAAATCGAATCTTTTTAATTTGCTCGATGATGCTATTTTACAAGGAAAGGCGTTCTGCAGTTCAATCAAGATTGATCTTGATCTAGTTTTTGAGTCAGATGAAACATTTAATAAGATCGGAATCTTCAGTTCTTTTGCTGATAAGCTCATGGAAAAAGATGCCCACTGGAAGGAATTTAAAGTTTATCAAAATGCTGTCGCTTCACTTTACGAAGCGTGCAAACCGGAAATTCTTGGTGATAAATTCAGACCGCTTATTTCAGTTTTTGAGTATTTGAGAGGAGTTGTCGACTCAATTTTAGGTGGAGCGGATGTTGATGAAGTAAAGCAGAAAATTTCAGATTTTCTTGATTATAGTGTTGTTGCCGCCAACAAAGCAGAATTTATAAAAGAATCCTATGAAAAAGATCACATTATTAAAAGCGGGAAAATACTTAATCTCAGTGAGATCAATTTTGACAGATTGAAACTTGAATTTAAACAAAAAGAATACAAAAATATTGAGATTGCTAACTTGCGCGAATTTATTGAGAAAAAACTTCAGGAAATGCTCAAGGAAAACAGTACCAGAACAAATTTTGCGCAAAAACTTCAGTCAATAATTGATAAATATAATTCAGGTGGCATGGCGACAGAAAATTTTTATGATGAGCTTTTAAAATATACTGAAAATCTGAAAGTTGAAGATGAGCGGCACATAAAAGAAGGGTTGAACAGGGATGAACTTGAACTTTTCGATATTTTGAAAAAAGAAAAAATGACAAAAGATGAAGAAATAAAAGTAAAAAATGCAGCAAAACATCTTCTGAAGCGACTTGTCGAAGAGCAACCGAAAGTTCTTGTTCAGGACTGGTTCAAAGATTCCCAGAGTAAAATAAAGGTGAAAACAGCAATTGACGAGGTTCTTGATTCGGAACTGCCTGTAACTTATCAGACAGATTTGTTTAAAGAAAAAAGTCAGAAACTTTTTGATTTAATTTTCGAATATGCGTCCAAAGGTCAGAAGTGGGCGGCTTAAACTGATTTAATTCAATTCATTAAACTCAATAATGAAAACAAAACATTTGTTTTCATTTAATTTTTGTATTGACTGCCACACCCTTTTCTGTTAGGTTTTGCCGTTGTTTTTTCTAATCAGGAGCGGCAGTTTCGATTTTGATGAAAAACCGTGGTCAGAACAGAATATTCTTCATCCTTATTGCTGTAGCGGTTCTTCTTGTTCTCCTGATCGTCTTCCACGACACTCCCCAAGTTGAAGAAAGTACAGTTGAAGAAAATGCTGTTATTCCTCAAAAAGTTGAAGAGAGTTCACCGCCCGCTGAATCGGCAAAGATCAAAGAAACTGTTGAAGAAACTGTTGTTGAAACACTGCCTGAATCTGTTGTTGCCGGCAAGAATGGAGATGAGGAAGGGAACACCTCGGTTCCTGAAGAGCCGATAGAAAAAGATAAAACTTCTGAAATTGACGCTGAAGGGTTCATTCACGGAAAAATACTTCCAAAAAAAGGGTTTGAGGAAGCGCTTTTGAAACTTCCGGGAATTCAGCTTTCCCACACAATGGAGATTATCAACGCGATAAGATACGATGTTGACTTAAGCCAGATAAAGGCTGGCGAAGATTTCAAAGTGAAGCTTTCAAAAGAAGGTGTGGTGGAAGAGTTCGTCTTCTATCCCGACATCATCACTTTCCACATTTTAAAAAGAGATCCTGCTGACAGAAAACTTAAATATACCCAGAAAATAATGCCGACTGAAAAAAGATACAGGATAATCGAGGGAGAAATAGAAACCACCTTGAATCAGGCACTTATAGATAGAGAAGATGTCACCAGAACTATCCGCGGAGTTACTAACGGAATTCTCGAATGTATAGTCAGCTTCAGGACAGACGCAAGAAAAGGTGACAGATACAGAATCCTTGTCGAGGATAAATTCTACAATGACCAGTTAGTACCGGGCTCAAAAATACTTTACGCTTCATACGAAGGAAAAAGAGCTGGACTCAACGAAGCGTTCAGATTTGAAGATACCGATCCGAAATCTGCTTTCAACGCCCATTACACAAAAGAAGGAAAAGCGCTTATCCCCAGTGCAATGCGGCTTCCCGTTGACAGAGTTCACATTACAAGCCCTTTTGGGATGAGAAGACATCCTGTGACTGGACAGCGCTCATTTCATAACGGTGTCGATTACGGCGGACCTGTGGGAGACCCGATATATGCAGTAGCTCCAGGCAAAGTCATAGAAGCAAAAACAACTGATTACGGTGGAAAACAGATAACGATCCAGCATGCGGACAGAAGTCAGACATACTACCTTCATCTCAACAGTTTTATGGTGAGAGCAGGAGCAGCTGTAGGTCCCAGACAGAAGATCGGCACGATGGGAAGAACTGGAAGAGTTACAGGCCCGCATCTTCATTTCGGGATAAAAAGTCCGCGTGGTGAATGGCTTAATCCTTTGAAAATAAAGATGATCGCCGCTCCGCAGCTTGACGGAACCAGATTCAGTAAATTCAAAAGTCAGATGAAAGATACTGTGATCCTTCTTAACGACACCGAAAAATATCAGGAATGGCTTAGAAAATACGATGAAGGCCCTCAGCCCGAAGAATTCTATAAGCAGTATGAACTTTAAATCGCTATCTTAAATTGGCAGAAAGCTCGAATCTGTAGGCCCTGTATGCGGAAAACTGGGTGTTAGGATATTCGTCATCGATATATCTTTTGAAGAACATGCTATTCAGTTCGGTATTGTCTTCGGGATCGACTTCGACAATTAGTGCTCCAACCGGTCCGTCACCGTACAGCATCTTGAGCTGATCAGGAAAAAATGATGAACCGATCGAACCTGAAGTTATAAGCCGGTTGCCGTTTTCGAGCTCATTTGCTCCGCTGACAACAATGCTCAGAGAATACCACATCGGATCATTTTCAAGAACATATTCCCACACCTGTTTAATTGTTCCGCCGTAACCGTCTTTTTTATCCGGAACTATTTCATATTCAACCGCCCTGCTGTAAAAAGTTGAATAAATGGGCGGATAACCGAAATTTCTTGCCAGACCGTTATCAAATATCATGACATTGCCGTTTTTAAGAAGTACCGGAGTATGCTGTCTGAAAGGCCATGCAAAATCTTCGTGATCTTTAAATCCGTTGAGAACTTCGGCATCTGTTATCTCTTTGCCATCCTTATCAACAGGTGTAAGAAGAAATTCCTGATATCTGAAATCAAATGAACTGTAAGACTCGTTCGGTTTGCCGGCAATCGGCATTCTGTCAATAACATATTTATCGCCTTTGAAATCACCTATCTTCGTTGTCGCATCAGCTTCATCATAACCCTCAACAAGAGAATCGCTGAAACCGTCACTGTCCTCATCATCAATAACAGCGACAATGTGAGGAGCGAGGAACCATTTCAGATATCCGGAGTGAGTTATTTTCGCCACACCGGAGCGCTGTGAACCGAGAATTACTGAATCATCTTCAGCGTTGTACCAGATAGCGTTGTTGTGTACCGGATCGTTTTTCTGACCAGCAGGGTCATTGCCTTCTGTCAACGGAACATCATAAAAAAGGTCACACACATCGGGGAAAGTCTTTCTCAGGTCCCATGTGCCTCTGAGCTGGTTATTTGCCGGATTTATCTCTATCATTCTGTCTTCTATCCACGGATCGTCGATCTTGCTGACACCGAGAATAATGTTTCCGTCGTCCTTGATAACAATATCGTGATGAATTTCGGTGTAGCCGTGCGGCTCAACATCCCATTTTTCGATCTCGTTGCCCATGAAATCATATTTATAGAGAATGCTTGCTCCATCCGAAGTGTAAAGATATCCGTCGTGAATTATTATCGGGAAAGCCGCCGCATAAGGAAATTCGGTGTACCACCTTATCCTTCCTGACTGATCAACTGCTATAGCACTCATTTCAGGCCTTTCTCTTGGTGTGAAAAGCCAATTTACGATCGTCCAACCGCTCTCGATCTTTCCAGTAAGCTCAACTTCAGGAAAATTCTTTGGAAGCGGAGCAGTTTTTATTTTGAACTCTCTTTCTTGAACAAGGTTTTTATCTTTGTCAAATGCTTTTATGACAACGGTGTTCTCAAAATCGGGGAAAAGACCAAGCACCGGAACTTCAGTCCTGTCATTCAATCCAGCGAGTGAATATTCTTTTTCAAGATCCTTTGACACTCCGTCGATATCCTTGACTGCTACAGAAACAGAAGTGTGGCTTCCGACCAGCCAGACACTTATGGATGCAGAAAGAGGAATATTTCCTGATGGATTAAGAACCGGCTCGTCAAAAAGTTCCCACTCGTCGTTTGATTCATTATCAGTATCTTCGTTATCTGTCACTTCATTGTCCGTAACATTTTCATCATCTTTTTCGTTGTTTTTGCTTTCTCCACAACTCACAATGAAAACAAAAACAAGCAGAATCTGAAAAAAAACTGTCAGAAACCTTTTCATAATACACCCCTCGCAAAAATTATTTTTTCTCATTTGCGGTCTTTGCGATCGCATCAAGCACTGAAACAGCAATATCATCAAGATAGTTGTCTTTGAGCAGTAATCCTCTTTCCATTTTATTTGTAAGATACCCGATCTCAAGCAGCAGTGAAGGCATCCTCGCTCCGACCAGAACATAAAAAAGGGCCCCTTTTTTGTAGCCCCTTACTTTAACATCGTGTTTTTTCAGATTCTCCTTGAGTCCGACACCTATCGAAGTGGCATAATTGAGACTGTCCTTCACAAAATAGCTCATCGTCATGTCAACAAGGATCGTGTTAAGAAGTGATGCTGAATCACTGATCTTATTTTCGACCATTGCAAGCTTGTCTGTATAATTATCTCTTGTATTATCAAGGTGATACACTTCAAGCCCGCCTACATTCGCATCGCTGAAAGAATTTGCATGAAGTGAAATAAAAAGATCTCCGTTCATTGTGTTTGCAATGGCCGCCCTTTCTTCAAGGGGAAGAAAAACATCCTTGTCCCTTGTAAGCTTAATTTCTATCGAGTCATACTTTTGCGAAAGTTTTTTTATCCTTTTTGCAAGATTGAAAACTATATCTTTTTCATAAAGCTTTCCGACAACTGCACCGGGGTCCTTTCCGCCATGCCCCGGATCTATTACAACAATTCTTTTCTTTTTTGCGGGAGGCACTTTCTTTTGTTCTTTTTCCTTAGTTTTTTCAGACACTTTACTTTCTTTTACTTCCGACTTTTTCTCAACTTCAACAGGTTTCTTTCCGTAGTAATCTATCACTATTCTCCACGGCTCTTCCATCTCGATGACATTGTAGCTTTCGACCTTGCCTGTATCGAGGACTATCCTTATCCCGGTATCTCTCTTTCCCATCCTTATCCCTTTGAGAAATGAGTCGTATTTAACATCGGGAAGTGTGAAACCGTCAGCATCAACTGCAAGAAGATCAATATATATCCTGTCGGCATTCTCCCCTTTAAGAAGGTTATATTTATACTTCACCTTGTCACTTGGATATATCGCGACACGGATTGAACTTTCACCCGGCCAAACCTTGATATCATTGAGTATTTTGTCAGGCTTCGCTTTAGTAAGCTCAGTCAGAAGATCTGTAAGCGATGCCCTGTCCTCATCTTTTATTGAATCACCCGCAGACAAAGAAATAACAAGAAAAAAAGAGATAAATGCTAAAAACCTTTTCATCTAAAAAACACCTGCCTGAATTCCCCCCGACAAAATCAGCAATTGTTCAAAGCACGAGACATTATCAGATTTAAAATATCGTGTCAAATCGTTTAATATTGTAATGATATATTATTTCTATATAATCAGGTGTTCCTGTTTTTTTTCTTTTTTGGAGGGGTGTCATGAGCTATGGCGACAACTACCGAGACTGCGTCTGGACCGACTTTACGCTTCTTGAGAATTTCATGAAAGATGTTTTCATAAAACTTGGTGCTCCTGCCCAAGATTCTGAAATAATTGCAGATGTTCTTATAACTGCTGACAAAAAGGGAATAGATTCACACGGTATCGGAAGATTCAAGCCGATATATGTTGACCGTATAGATCAGGGAATACTTTTTCCCCATACTTTAATCAATGTTGTAAAAGAAACTGAAACTACGGCAGTGCTTGACGGCAATAACGGGATGGGTCATGTCATTTCAAAAAAAGCGATGAACATGGCGATAGAAAAGGCCGGCAAATACGGAACAGGAATGGTAACTGTAAGAAATTCAAGCCATTACGGAATTGCAGGATACTATGTCGATATGTGCTCAGATAACGATATGATAGGCATCACAGGAACAAATGCAAGACCATCTATCGCTCCTACTTTCGGAGTGGAAAACATGCTCGGAACAAATCCGCTGACAATAGGTTTTCCCACTGATGAAGAGTTCCACTTCAATCTTGACTGTGCAACTTCAGTTACTCAACGGGGAAAGATCGAATCTTATGAACGGGCAGGAAAAAAACTCCCTGAAGGGTGGGTCGTAGGAAGTGACGGAAAAACAATGACCGATGCGAAAACAGTTCTTGAAGCTTTGACAAAAGGGACTGCGGCACTCACTCCGCTCGGGGGTCTTGGCGAAGAAACAGCAGGATATAAAGGTTATGGATATGCAACAGCGGTAGAAGTTCTTTCAGCCGCCCTTTCAGATGCCAAATTCATGAAAGATCTCAACGGCTTAGATGAATCAGGGAAAAAGATTCCCTATCCTCTCGGACACTTTTTCATCGCAATAGACATAAAAAGTTTCATTGATCCCGCCATTTTCAGATCTATTGCCGGAACAATGATGCGTAATTTGAGAAATTCAACCAAAGCAAAGAACGCTGAAAGGATATACACCGCCGGGGAAAAGGAATATCTTGCATGGCAGTACCGCAAAGTTCACGGCTGTCCTGTTCCACCCGTTTTAAGAGAACAACTGACCGGTCTGAACACAAGATTCGGTCTTAATTACAAATTCCCGTGGGAGAATAAATGATCATAAGATCTGAAAAAAAACTGATCGGCGGCCATCGCGGAAGTCCTAAAAAACAAAAGGAAAACACAATTTTAAGTTTTGTACAGGCGATTGAAGACGGAGCTGACTTCATTGAATTTGATGTGAGAAGGGCAAGAGACGGAAATCTGGTAATTCATCACGATGCTGAAATTTCAGGCATTGCTTTGAGAACATTGAAACTTTCAGAAATTAATGAGATCGCTATTGAAAAAGGATACGAAGTTCCCATTCTTGAAGATGTTTTAATACATTGCGTCAACAGGATAATGCTCGATGTTGAAATAAAAGAGCCCGATATTACAGGGGAAGCTGTTAAGCAGATCCTGCGGTACTTTTCACCTGACGGATTCATAGTCACTTCATTTTATGACGAAACATTATTAAATCTGAACACTTACCATCCTAAAATAAAAAAGGGGCTCCTTTTTGACAAGAATTCCGTCCACGATCTTGAAAACCGGATTATGTCTCTTAAACCCGACTTTCTTCTTCCGCACTACTCTTCATTCAACATATCAGTTGTAGAACTGTGCACAAAATTCAAACTCCGTTCAATTCTCTGGACAGTAAACAATGAAGCTGAAATGAAAAAATTCATCAGCGATCCATTTGTAGCAGGAATTATTTCAGATCATCCGGAAATTGCTAAAAGAATTCAGAAGGTGTAATATTTCTCTTCGCACTGAAAATACTGACTTTCATATGTTAAAAGAAGTTCATCCTTAAGTCTGAAAAGGTTGTTACACCCTTCGCAAACACCTTCATTACACAAATTGTGAAAAATATATGCCGCCTCATCAACATTCTGACCAGTCCCTTTTCCAACCTCATGGAAAACACCCAGAGCAATACAGTGTTCAGTTGACTTTTGCGAACATTTTTCTTTAACAATATCGAATGCTTTTTCATACAGAAACTGTGCAAGGACAAAGTTGTGTTTTGAACCCTGACCGGTCAGATAGATATCACCGACCCGAAGACATGCTCTGAAATCACCATCTTCACAAGCATCCGACATCCTCTCTTTCATACACTCTTCATCACATGGAAAAAGAATGGATGAAAAAACAATAATTGAATAAAAACAAAGCATTGCCTTTTTCATTCGATCAGCCCTCCTTAAAAAACCGGACACATTTTATCAGATTGTCTGACTATTTCAAGTTGAGGATCTGATTTGCGTCAAAGACGAGCTTATCGCAGATGAACTTTATCTCTTCTTTGTCTTTACCTGAAATTTCAACGATGGTTCCGTTTTTAAGGTTTTCCTGAACGATCGCAATTCCGCCAAGAGATGTCATAAAATCATACCTTCTGTACTGGTCAACTGCATCAAAATGGCGGTTTTCGATTCTTGCCGCTTTGAGAGAATCACAAAGTTTTCCGACTTTTTCGATCTGGGGATCAAGAAGTTCCTTCGATTTTTGTGGATCTTCTTCATCAACCGCCTGCTGTACTTTCTGAAAATCTATGCTTTTAAGCCGGCCTTCAGGCGATGAAAAACAACCAGCGATCATAAAAACAAAGCTGAAGAATATTAAAGACTTAATTATCTGATGTTTCATTTATCTGCCGATCGTTGCGCACATTACAGCTTTGATAGTGTGCATTCTGTTCTCTGCTTCGTCAAACACTTTTGAATGTCTGCTTCTGAAAACTTCATCGCTTGCTTCCATTTCTTTTACACCGTATTTCTCAAAAACTTCATTACCGACTTTTGTGTTAAGGTCGTGAAAACTCGGCAGGCAGTGAAGGAATATTACATCGGGATTTCCGGTCTTTTTGATCATGTCCATATTGACCTGATATTTTTTGAGCTGTTTGATCCTTTCTTCAAAAAGATGCTCTTCGCCCATTGAAACCCATACATCTGTGTAGATCACATCTGCATCTTTAACGGCTTTTGCAACATCTTCAATGAATTCAAGTTTTGCGCCGGTTTCTTTTGCAACCTTGTTCATTTCGTCAACAAGTTTCTTATCCGGGAAAAGGGCTTTGGGAGCACACGCAACAAAATGCATTCCCATTTTTGCCGCACCGATCATGAGTGAGTTGCCCATATTGTTCCTTGCGTCTCCGCAATATACGAATTTTACTTTGTTTATCGGCTTTTTCACATGCTCTTCAACGGTCATGAAATCTGCAAGTATCTGTGTCGGATGATAGAGGTCAGTAAGTCCGTTCCAGACCGGAACGCCTGCATGTTTTGCAAGTGCTTCAACTGTTTCCTGCTTGAAACCTCTGAATTCTATTCCGTCATAGAATCTGCCGAGAACTTTTGCAGTGTCTTCGATCGATTCCTTTTTGCCCATCTGTGAATCGTTTGAGCCAAGAAATGTGATGTGTCCGCCTTCATCAAGTGCGGCAACTTCAAAAGCACAGCGGGTTCTTGTCGAAGCTTTTTCAAAAAGAAGGACTATGTTCTTTCCTTCAAGAAGATCTCCTTTGATCCCTGCCCTTTTCTTTGCTTTAAGATTATGGGAAAAGTCAAGAAGATAGCGGATCTCTTCAGGTGTGAAATGTTTAAGTGTCAAAAAGTGCCTTCCTTTAAGATTTACAGCCATTTTTTTCTCCAAAAAAAAGTTAAACAAACAACGGCCGATTATAAATTGGGTATATTAAAAATCAATATAAATATATTTTGAAAAGTTCTTCTTTACAAATCCGTACTATTATAATATTAAATTGTGTCCTTTTCTGCCGAAATGGTCGAAAAGATCTTTGAAAATGTGGTTTATCGCTTTGTGTTGCGTGTTTTTGTAAAATATTTTTGCGAGGATTTAAAATGAAAAGATTGTTTGTGATTTTTTTACTCTCTCTTCCGCTCCTGCTTTCCGCGGGAATGGGACCCGATGTTTCGCAACTTGGCGGAAAAAGTTTGAAATGGGAGGAAGGTGCATGGGACTATTTCACCATGTTCAAAACACTTCTTCGGAATGACAACAGGACAATCTGCACTCCAAGTGCACTTACCCAGTGCAACCTCGGAGATGATCAGCCGGGGAACCCGCAGGCCGATGCATGTATGGATCCGTCAATAGGATCAACTTTCACTCTGATATCTTCACAAGTTCCTTCAGACGCAAGAGTACAGGCGGCATATCTCATCTGGGTAAGCTCACTGCCTTATGCAAAAGTACCTAACGGTGAAACCGACAACGCTGTCACACTTTCATTCAATAACCAGAACAGCTCTGTAACTTTGAGTGCCGATATCACTGCAACTGAAAACCCAATGAAGGTTACAGACCAGTTTAACTTCAACTTCAGTGCTTATGAGTCGATAAGTGCTGTCAGCAACAACAGCTGTACTGACAATGCGAGCTGTGCTCAACTGGGTGAGAATCTTGAATGTATCGGCGGTAAATGTTCAACACATACAGTTGTTTACACTTACAGGGCCGATGTCACCGATTTTTTTGACACCATACACGAAATGAGCAATGCAGCAGGAATTTCAGGTGACGGCACCGCTCTTCTTGGCAACTATACTGTGACGAACATGGAATGCTCGAACGACCCCGGTTACCTCATCACAAGCGGAATGGTAGGCGGCTGGGCACTTGTTTTTGTTTATACTTCCGAACAGATCAGCCCCAAAAAGATCTATTTTTATGACGGATTTGAGGCATACAGGTTTGAGGAAGGCATCATTTCCACAAGCGGTTTCGAATTGCCTAATGAAGCAGTTGTCAGATTTACAATGATCTCTTCAGAAGGTGATCCCGGACTCGCATCTGCCACAAACCCTGAGAATGCAATGGTTCCACCGCCTCCTGAAGGCCTTGCTATTTCCGGTGCTCAGAAATTTCCAGTTGGAGAGTGGCTGCTGCTTTGGAATGATTGCAATAATGCTGCATCTGTCAGCGGATTAAGCGGACCATTCAATTATACTGAAGTTTTCAACTCAATCTCTTCAACTTACGGCTGGGCGGATGAAGTTCCTTTCTGTGTCGGTGGAAATCCCGGAATGGTAGATCCCAATCTTCTTGAATATGCAATGGATGTGGATACTTTTATTCTCAGTGCGAAAGATGAAGTTTTTGCACCACATCTTATAAAAGGAGATCAGTTCCTCAATTTCAAGATCGGTGCTAATCAGGACCAGATATACACAAATCTGATCGTTGTTTCGATCGATACAAAAGCTCCTAAATTCGATATTCCCAAAAACCCGGACACTCCTGACGGTCGTGAAAAGAACACCTGCACCTGTTCTGAAACACCCGATTTTATATGTTCAGACAGACCTTTCTATTTCACTATAAAAGTTGAGAACTGGGGCGAAAACATTGCAGAAAATGTTACTGTCGAAGATTCTCTTCCAAGAAATGTGAACTATATCGCCGGATCGACCGAAATGCTTACAACGAAAGACGGTGTCACCGGCAAATGGGAGAAAGTTGAAGATGCATCTGGTGGAACCTTCCCGTTCACATCACCAAAAATGGTAATGGATTCAATGTATTACTGCGACAAGGACACTTTTGACTGTCGCGACAGAGTAATGATCCGCTTCAAAGTCAAACCGATCGACACTATTCAGAAAAATGAAACTGTCGACAACACAGCTATAATTACAGACTCTTCGGGAATTCAGTATTTTTCAAACTCATCCATTTCGTTAAGACTTAAACAGGGAAACTGCCCGTCAATTACTGATTGTCCAGAGCCTCCAAAAGAGCTTTGCGGACCTTCAAGCGGTCCTGAATGTACCAAAAAAGAAGATTGCGAAGAAGGATATGACTGTAAAGATGAAAAATGTGTGAAAGATACCGGTGCAGTAACAAAAAATGCAGTGATAACATACGCCGAAGGGAAGAACAATCCGACTGCTGACGGTTCTTCAATAATAATTCCTAATCCTTCAAAAAACACTGTTACAGCTCAATTCACCCTCATGGCTGAGGGAGAAGGGGACAAATCGTTCATGCTCAACAGTCTTAATGTATCCGTTTTTGCAAGCAGTACAGAGGTTGCTGTAAAAAACATCAGACTTGTATACGATGAGAACGGAGACGGGGAAGCCGGATCAAAAGAAAAAGTTCTGGCCACAGTTGAATCTGCGAAAGCAAATGTTGCGGCATTATCTCTTTTAAATGAATCAGACAGAGCTTTTGTAACGGGTAAACTCCATTATTTTATAATAGTTGCAGATGCAGCATTTGATGGTGAACCGTCAAACAACGACAATTTCAACCTTGAGATCGAAGGTCCTATCGCATTCCTCATTTCCGACAATGGAAAACCTGATGTTAAAGGTGAAAAGATAACTTTTGCAACATTCAAGTTCGAGCCCGCCAACGGTTTTATTGTCACTAAAGGCAAAAATGATCCTCAGGTTCCTTCAGTTGACAAAATGAAAGGGATGATACCCGTTCTTCAACTCAGAACAAAGTCGATGCAGGGTGATGACACGCTTAAATCAATAGCTTTCAAACCTTATCTGAAATCGGTAAAGCTTGGTGAGGGAATCAACGGTGCGGTCCTTTATCTTGACAAGAACAGCGACGGCAAGATAGATAGCGGCGACACACTGCTTTCTGAAATGACATCTTTCTCCAGTCTTACCAGCGGAATGTTCACCGATCTCAATATAAAATATTCAAAAGCTGAAGAAAAACATCTCCTAATCGCACTTGACCTTAAACTCTCAACAGGTCAGCTTGCCCATATACAAGTCAGCAAAGCAAATGTGTCACCTGATCGCGAAATTGTTGAACTCCCTGTAACTTCAAAGGAATTCAAATATGAATGTGCAGCCGGAGATCCGACATGTGCAGAAGATGAAGAAGAATCTGGATGTGCTGTTACGACAGTTGACAACGGAATGTCTGTTTATTCATTAATACTTGCGGCACTCCTTGCCCTTTCAGCTATCTTCGGACTTAATATAATCAGAAAATAAATAATCAGTCCCCAACTCCCACACCTTCAGTTTTAAATTGATTAATCATCATTAAAGCAGTATATTTATTCAACTTTTGAATTTGAGGTAATATGAGTTACCGTCCACCGTTTCAAGTGAGTGTGAAAGCGATAAAAAGTTGGCGGAGTATTTGGCGGAGTAAAACCCCATGAAAAAGATAATTGTCAACAAAAACACGGTTCTAAAGCAGATAGAGCTTTCAGATACGGCGGATATTTTTAATACTGTGATCTCGCAAAGGGAATATCTTGGAAAATGGCTTCCGTTTGTTGAATTTACAAAAGAGATTAAGGACACGGAAAATTTTGTCCGGTCTGTTGTGGATACGCCTGAAAAGATTCGTGAATTTGTTTTTGTCATCCATTTTGACGGGAAATTTGCGGGTTTAGCTGGGTTTAAGGATACCGACCGATTAAACAGAAAGACTGAGATGGGCTATTGGCTTTCTTACGGTTTTCAGAAAAAAGGAATTATGACTGAGTCAGTTAAGTGCCTGATAAAACTGGCGTTTGAAGAGCTTAACATTAACCGCATCCAGATAAGATGCGCTGTCGGCAACACCCCGAGCAGTAACATCCCCAAAAAACTCGGCTTTAAATTTGAAGGAATCGAAAGAGACGGAGAACTTTTCCCCGACGGAACATTCAAAAACCTTGAAGTTTACAGTCAGACAAAGAGGGATTTCACCGCCACTCTTTAAACTTATTTATCAGCATATTGGTGGAAGAATCGTGTCCTGAAACGGGAGTTTTGTCTTTGAGTTCGGGAAGAATTTTGCCTGCAAGCTGTTTGCCGAGTTCAACTCCCCACTGGTCAAAACTGAAAACATTCCAGATAACGCCTTGAACAAATATCTTGTGCTCATACGCCGCAATGAGCGATCCGAGAACTTCGGGTGTGAGTTTTTTAAATATTATCGAATTGGTAGGTCTGTTTCCTGAAAACACTTTGAATGGGGCAAGTTTTTCTATTTCACTATCGGTCTTTTTGGCATTTCTGAGTTCCAAAATCGCTTCCTCAAGTGTTTTTCCGTTCATGAGCGCTTCAGTCTGTGCAAAAAAGTTGGCAAGAAGCTTTTCGTGGTGATCACCAACCGGATTATGAGTTACTGCAGGAGCAATAAAATCGCAAGGAATGAGCTTTGTCCCCTGATGAATGAGCTGATAAAATGCGTGCTGACCGTTTGTTCCGGGTTCTCCCCAGATGATAGGCCCTGTCTGATAACTGACTGTATTTCCTGATCTATCCACACATTTTCCATTTGATTCCATGTCTCCCTGCTGAAGATATGCCGCAAAACGGTGCATATACTGGTCATACGGCAGAACTGCGTGAGAATCCGCATCAAAAAAGTTGTTATACCAAATTCCCAAAAGCCCTAATATTACTGGAATATTTGTTTCAAACGGCTCAGACCTGAAATGTTCATCCATTAAATAAGCACCTTTGAGCAGTTTTTCAAAATTTTCATATCCGACTACGCAGGCAATGCTGAGTCCGATAGCACTCCATAGAGAATATCTTCCGCCAACCCAGTCCCAGAATTCAAACATATTTTCCGGATCGATCCCAAACTCGGTCACTGCTTTTGTGTTTGTTGACAAAGCCGCAAAATGTTTAGCAATATCAGTCTGTTTCCCGCCATTCCACAGGAACCACTTTTTTGCACTTTCAGCATTTGTCATAGTCTCTTGAGTTGTGAAAGTTTTTGACGCAACTAAAAAAAGTGTCGTCTCAGGTTTAAGCTTTTTAAGAGTTTCTGCTATATGGGTTCCGTCAACATTTGAAACAAAATGGACCGTCATCCCTTTTTTCCAGTAAGGTTTCAGTGCTTCAGTCACCATCACAGGGCCGAGATCACTTCCGCCGATACCTATATTTACAATGTCCGTCACTGCTTCACCTTTGAACCCTATCCATTTTCCACTGCTCACAATATCGGCAAATTTCTTCATCTTTTCAAGCACTTCTCTGATTTGCGGCATCACATCCGCTCCGCTTTCGATCACCGGTCTATCTGAAAAATTTCTAAGAGCGGTATGAAGCACAGCACGGTTTTCAGTTTCATTTATCTTTGCCCCTTCAAACATTGAATTCACTGCTTCTTTTAAACCGCACTCCGCGGCAAGTTCAAAAAGGGCTTTTAAAACATCATCATCTATCAGATTCTTTGAATAATCGACAAAAATGTCATTAAATTCAATGGAATATCTGTCAGCTCTCATTGGGTCGGACACAAACGACTTCCTTAAATTGAATTCTTTCTTTAATCTTAAATTTTCAAGCTTTTTCCATGACGCAAGTTTAGCAGGATCGATCTTTTTAAGCATTTATGCCCCCTGATATCACAAATATTTACCCAGTTTTTCCTTCAGTTCATCAATTTCAAACGGTTTTGAGATAGTGTCATTAAAACCGTAAGCTTCCGGATCTGCAAAGACAGGATCATCGCTGTAGCCTGTGCTTACAAAAGCAATGATATTTCCATCTGTCTCCCTTATTCTGTCAATTGTTTCCTGTCCGCCCATTCCGTTGGGGATGGTGAGATCGAATATCAGAAATCTGAAAGGTCTCCCCTCTCTTTTTGCCTTGCTGAACTCTTTGACCGCATCTTCTCCGTTACTCACAGTTACAGCATCAAAACCGGCACGGTTTAAGATCTTGGAAACTATTTCAGAAATTATCCTTTCGTCATCCATTACAAGCACCCTTCCTGCAAAAGAGCCGTGTTCTTTTTGTTCAACTGCCAGTTGCCTTCCCGCAATTTGAGATGAAACAGCAGGGATATGGATCGTGAAAACAGAGCCCGATCCGGCATTTGAATCAACTGTTATCAACCCGTTATGTTTCCTTATTATGGAGTAACTCATGGCTAACCCCAGTCCGTGACCTTCCTTTTTTGTCGTAAAGAACGGATCGAAAATGTGGGGTAGAGAATCCTGCGGTATTCCCGGACCTTCGTCAGCTATTGAAATTTTAACATATTCCCCTTCCGTAAGCGGGAACAGCTCATTTTCTTTAAGTATGATGTTTTGAGCAGATATTTCGATTCTCCCTGCTTTTGACATTGCTTCAACGGCATTTAAAACAATGTTATCAATGACCTGGGCAACCTGATTTCTGTCAAATTCAGCCATTTTCAGATCCTCTGATATTTTAAACACCGGCGTGACCGATGAACCGCTGAGTGCAAAACGGACAACTTCTTCAATAAAAGGAGAAAAAGGTTGCAGTTTTTTTAAAGGAACGCCTCCTTTTGAAAAGGTAAGGAGCTGGTGCGTGAGCGATTTTGCCCTGTCTATTGCCCCTGCCGCCTGAGTCAGGAGCTCTTTTATGTTCTCCTCTTTTGACTCATCTCTGGCAAAACCGATATATCCGAAAATACCTGTCAGCAGGTTGTTGAAATCATGCGCTATGCCGCCGGCAAGTATCCCGAGCGACTGAAGTTTCTGAGAATGTGCCGCAGATTCGACAAGTTTCTGTGCTTCTATGAGCTTTTCCTTTTCGTTTGAAAGCTGTTCCTCTGCAACTTTAAGCTTTCTTATTTCTCCTTCATATTTATTAAGAATGGTCCTGTTTATCCTTGCAATGTTGTAACCGACTATGGTTATGAAAATTATCGTGACAGTATAATCAGCAAAATAATCGGATGTTTCATAGTCAAATTCCATCAGAAAATAGATATATGCCCAAAGAAAAATGACATTTACAGCCGCATAAACAGGGATGTACCGCTTCCTGACGAAAAAAGCAGGCATCAATGCAAGAACCGCAAGAATATATGTCGCCGTGTCAAGACGGATCAAGGTAGAGGAACGGTCAAAGATCATCACGAGCCATATTGAGAGTATCGAAGAAATGATTATGAGATGGGACGCTACTTTGTGAAAACCCTTTATGAGAAGGATCAGCGCAATAAAAAGAAATATTATGCCTGCCGCCTCCCCGGTAAGGATGGGGATCATAATTTCCGGACTTGAAACAAAAGAAAAATGTATCCATGCGGTGTATATCATTGCAGGAACAACAAAGATGATCATGATAATGCATAGAACAAAGATGAACTTCACCTTGATCCTGATCTCCAGATCTGAATTTTTGTAATGATCAAGAATGTGTGGAAGCTTTATATCGTTATCTTCTTTTTTAAAAAATTTGAAAATTCCCATTTTGCTTTTCTCAAAATACTGACCTGTGAAAAATTACTTTTTCCAACTGAAAAAAGCAAGTAAAATTAAAATCAGATACAATATTTTTGCCTAAAATTTTAATATGGTTAATATATACCAGCTTCAGTTTTTTAACACTTCTAAGGAGATGGAAATGAAAGACCAAAGAGTAAGAAAACTTGCAGAACTTCTTGTAAATTATTCAACAAAACTCAAGGAAAATGACAAGGTTATGATCGCGGCAGTTGATCCGGCCGCATATCCTCTGGTGGAGGAGATAATCGAGCTCGCTGCAAAAAAAGGGGCTCATCCTTTTGTGACTCTTAATGCCCAGACTGTTCAGAGAAAACTTTATATGCATGCAACAGACACAGTGCTTGACATCATGCGTGAATCGGAACTTGCATTTGCACAGAAAATGGACGCATACATCGGGATAAGAGCGCTTGAGAACAAATTTGAAACAAACGATGTTCCGCAGAAACAGATGATGAAGATAATGCAGAACTACCGGATGAAGGTAAGTAACGAAATAATGAGCAAGAAATGGGTCACACTGATGTTCCCCACCCCCGGTTTTGCTCAGGCGTCAAATATGTCAATGGAAGCATTTGAGGAATTCTTTTTCAATGTGACGACCCTTGATTATGCGAAAATGGACAAAGCGATGGATCCGTTTAAGAACCTGCTTGAAAAAACTGACAAAGTTCATATTAAAGGCCCGGGCAGAACTGACATCACTCTTTCCATCAAGGGACTTCCCGCCATCAAATGTGCCGGGGAATACAACATTCCTGACGGTGAGATATTCACCGCTCCGGTCAAGGATTCGATAAACGGCGTGATAGAATACAACACTCCCAGTATCTATCTTGGAACAAAGTTTGACAAGGTCATCCTGACTTTTGAAAACGGAAAGATCGTTAAACACGAGGGAAGCAACCCTGAAAAACTTGAAGAGATATTTAATGCTGATGCAGGAGCAAGATATGTCGGAGAGTTCGCTTTCGGAGTCAATCCTTACATCGTCGAACCGACTGTCAACATCCTTTTTGACGAAAAGATCTCCGGCTCAATTCACCTCACTCCGGGAAGAGCATACGGAGAATGCAACAACGGCAACGATTCATCCATTCACTGGGACCTTGTGATGATCCAGACACCTGAATACGGCGGCGGCGAAATATACTTTGACGGAGTGCTTGTTAGAAAGGATGGACGGTTCGTTCTTCCTGAACTTGCTGGACTTAACCCAGAAAATCTCAAATAAATTAGAGGCATTATCATGTTTGACCTTCATAATAAAATCGCAGTTGTGACAGGTGCGAGTGCAGGAATTGGAAAAGCAACAGCCGAGTCACTTGCAAGTGTAGGATGTAACCTTATACTTGTTGCGAGACGGCTTGAAAAAATTGAGGAATTTGCTCAATATCTTATTGAAAAGTACGGTGTTAAGTGTTTCTGCGGGAAACTCGATGTAAGGAACAGAGACGATGTTGAGCGGTTTTTCAAAAATCTGCCGATAGACTTTGCCGAAGTTGACATACTCGTCAACAATGCAGGTCTTGCAAAAGGAATGGGCCCGATCCACACAAACTCGATTGATGACTGGGAAATAATGATCGACACAAATGTTAAAGGACTGCTTTATGTTTCAAGAGCGGTCGTTCCCGGAATGGTGAAACGGGATAGAGGTCACATAATCAATATCGGATCAATTGCCGGAAGAGGAACATATCCGGGCGGCGGAGTATATTGCGCAACAAAACATGCAGTCAATGCGATAACAAATTCTCTCAGGAAAGATCTGACAAATACTTCGATCAGGGTTTCCACCGTTGATCCCGCTTTTACAGAGACCGAGTTCAGCATTGTCAGGTTTGACGGTGACCCCGAAAAAGCAAAAAAAGTTTATGAAGGGTTTGAACCGCTCTTAGCAGAAGATATAGCAGATGCAATACTTTATGTCGCCACAAGACCTCCGCATGTCACAATCTCCGACATGGTCATCTATCCCACAGCCCAGTCCGATTTTCATCTGGTGAACAGGAAAAATTAACGCAAAAGTTTTAGAAGTCTGTTGCCAAAACTTATCAAATTCGCAAAGTTTTAGAAGTCTATTGCCAAAACTTTTGACATTTTGAAGGTTTTTGAATAATATATTTCTGCATTGTTCATCAGGAGGCGCAGATGATAAACAGAGATATGTACCTGAAAAAACTGATAGGATTTAAAGATCATCCTTTGATAAAGGTGATAACTGGCATAAGAAGATGCGGAAAATCAACGCTTCTTGAACTGTTCAGAGAATATCTTCTTGAAAATGGTGTGAAAAATGACCAGATAATATCAATCAATTTTGAGGATATGAATTTCTCTAATCTTGATGATGCTCAAAAACTGCACGATTTTGTTGACTCCAGTTTGAAAAAGAATGCAAAAAACTATGTTTTTCTTGATGAAATCCAGAAAGTTGCCGACTTTCAGAAAGCTGTTGACAGTCTTTACATAAAAAAGAATGTTGATATTTACATTACCGGTTCAAATGCGCATCTTCTTTCCGGAGAACTTGCCACGCTTTTGAGCGGAAGATATGTCGAGATCGAAATGCTGCCGCTTTCTTTCAAGGAATATATTGAATTTACAGGGAAAAATGATCTGAGTCGTAAATTTGCAGATTATGTAAGGTATAGTTCGTTTCCTTTTGCGGTGTATCTGAATAATGATGCGGGCAAGGTTCGTGATTATCTGAGCGGAATATACAATACTGTCATTCTTAAAGATGTTGTGGCAAAGAAAAAGATCGCAGACATTCTGATGCTTGAAAGTGTCGTGCGATTTATGTTTGACAATATAGGAAGTCTCATGTCCACAAAAAAGATAGCAGATACCATGACTTCAGACGGAAGAAAGATATCGACTCATACAGTTGAGAGCTATATTTCAGCGCTTATGGACAGTTTCATCATCTACAGAGCCAAAAGATACGATGTGAAAGGAAAGCAGTATCTCAAAACCAATGATAAATACTATATATGCGACATCGGACTCCGTTCATTTCTGCTTGGGAATAAAGGCGGTGATGCCGGATATGTCCTTGAAAATGTTATATATCTTGAGCTTCTCCGCCGTGGTTATGATGTCTATGTCGGCAAAGTCGGAGATAAAGAAGTTGATTTTGTGGCGATAAAACAGGACACAGTCGAATATTATCAGGTCGCTTTGACAGTCAGAGACGAAAACAAGCTGAAAACTGAACTTGCATCACTTCAGGCGATATCTGATCACAACCCGAAATATCTTCTGACACTTGACGACGATCCGCCAGCAAACCACAACGGGATCAGACAGATAAACGCAATAGATTTTCTGATGGAATAATTTTCTATTTGGTTCTTATTGGACTATCAAACCGCCGACTGCTTGACAGAAAAACGGGACAAGTTATAATTATAAGAATTTTTTTACGGAGATTTAAATGGACAGACTTCAATGCGATCAATATGTTTTAAGGGAAGGGATGTCTTATCTTTCTTCGAAATCAGGGAGTCTTGATTTTCTCAACGATGAAGAAGAAGATGTTTATACTGTCAGCGATGTGAAGGAAGAATACAAATGAAAGGAGATATTGCTGACAAGCTCCTTGTTTATTGTTTTCAGATAAAATGCTAATAGCTTAAATTTATTAACGAATTCAACATTTCTTGCAATTATGGAATTGGATTCCATTTTTGCAAAAATTAAATCTCAACCCCTTTTTCAAGGAAGTTTTTGACAAAACCGGAGATCTTTTTGAGGTTTTCGATCATTTCGCTTGAGTCGTTTTTCACTTCTTTTTCAAGGAATCCTGTTTTAAAGAGTGCGTCTTTTCCAAGGTGTTTTTCCATCAGAGGAACCACTTTTTCATAACTTGTGCCGCCGGAAGTGGTGAAAAACACTACATTTTTTATTTTGTCTTTATTTTTTGTGATATAGGTTCTGACAGCCGGAGACATATTCCACGCCCAGATCGGTGTGCCGATGATAACAAGGTCATATTCACCCGGATCGTATTTCAGCTCACCAAGTTCAGTTTCATTGTCAAATCCTGCGTCTTTGCCGCCCACAAGATAACCCCAGACGCCGCTTCTATCCTTCTTGTCAACAAGTTTTTCAACATCGGCTTTAACTGCGGAAGCGATAAGCCCCCCGATCTTTTCAGTTGTCCCCGTCCTGCTGTAATAAACCACAAGGACTTTCGGTTTTTTCACTTCATCTTCCGCTTTAGGCTCCGGTTGAATAACTTCGACTTCTGCAACGGCAATAGCAAATAAAATTGACAAAAAAAGCATGGCCACCTCCATTTAAAGTTCCGTAAATAGTATCATAATTGGATTTTTTTCCAAATTTAAAATAAAATGGCGCAATTTGATCTTGGAGGATCTGATGCATACCGAAAATTTCTGGTTCGCTTTCGCACTAACCGTTTTCGCAGGTCTTTCAACCGGTGTAGGAAGTTTGCTCGCATTTCTTTCAAAAAAGATAAACATCCGCTTTCTTGCCGGCTCTCTTGGTTTTTCGGCAGGCGTCATGATCTATGTCTCATTTGTTGAGATATTGCCTAAATCCATGGAATCACTTAGCAAAGTGTTTGGAAACAAAGGTGAGCTCATTGCTGTCATCTCGTTTTTTGCCGGGATTGCTATCATTGCTCTTATTGATAATTTTGTCCCGACGATAGAAAACCCGCACGAAATGAAAGATATTGACGACATGAAAGGAACAATAAGCGAATCACAGAAAAAAGGACTCCTCAGAATGGGGCTTTTTTCAGCTCTTGCGATAGGCATACACAACTTTCCTGAAGGACTTGCCACCTTTGTTTCCGCACTTGAAGACCCTACTCTCGGGTTAAGCATCGCCATCGCAATTGCAATACACAACATCCCTGAAGGAATTGCAGTTTCAGTTCCAGTCTATTATGCAACAGGCAGCAGAAAAAAGGCATTTCTTTATTCATTTCTCTCCGGGCTTGCCGAACCGGTCGGAGCATTGATCGGCTTTTTCTTTCTGATGTGGTTCTTTGATGAGAGCGTTTTTGGGATAACGTTCGGAATTGTTTCAGGAATAATGGTCTATATCTCTCTTGATGAACTTCTTCCCACAGCTGAAAAATATGGTGAACACCACATTGCAATTTATGGACTTATTTCAGGAATGGCGTTAATGGCTGTAAGTCTGCTGCTGCTTTAGAAAAGATTATTTCTGGTTTTCAAAAAGGATCATGGCGTCTCTTGCTATAACAAGTTCTTCATTTGTCGGAATTATAAAAACTTTAACTTTTGAGTCTGCCGCACTGATGTCTGTTTCTTTGCTGAAAATGGTTTTATTGAGTTCGGAATTGATCTTAACACCCATGAATTCAAGACCGGTTAATGAATCTTCTCTCACTTCCCATACATTTTCACCGATTCCACCGGTAAAAACAATTGCATCAACTCCGCCCATTGCAGCAGCATAAGATGCGATATATTTTTTCAGTCTGTACTTAAAAATGTTGAGGGCAAGAAGTGCTCTCTTGTTGCCGTTGTCTCTTGCGGCACGGACATCTCTCATGTCGTTTGAAACGCCACTCACACCCTTCAAGCCACTGTTTTTATTAAGCATATTGTTCACAGCTTTCATATCGCCATTATGTTTATCTGTGAGATAGAAAATAAGTGCCGGATCTATGTCACCTGATCTTGTTCCCATCATTATCCCTTCAAGCGGAGTGAGTCCCATGGAGGTATCAACGCTTTTGCCGCCAAGAACTGCCGCCATTGAGCAACCGTTTCCAAGGTGACATGTGATAATCTTTGTCTCTTCAATTTTCTTTTCGAGCATTTCAGCAGCTCTTTTTGAAACAAATAGATGACTCGAACCATGAAAACCGTATCTTCTCACTTTGTATTTTTCGTAATATTCATAACTTATCGGATAAATATATGCGTAGTCAGGCATTGTCTGGTGGAAAGCTGTATCAAATGTTCCTGACATGAAAGTTCCGGGAAAAAGTTCAAGGCATGTTTTCACGCCAAGAATATTTGGAGGATTGTGTAATGGTGCAAGATCACTGCACTCTTCAAGCTTTGCAATTACATCTTCAGTGATCGGAACGCTTCCGTTGTAATATTCACCGGCATGGACAAGACGGTGTCCGATCGCTTTAATTTCGGACTTATCCATTATGACTCCGTTCTCGGTCATAAGCTCCATTATTTTGTTCAATGCTACAGAATGATTCGGAAGAGGAAGTTTAATTTCAATTTTTCCATCTCTGTCTGTAATTTTAAGGTCAATACAACCGTCACTGAGGCCGATCTTTTCGGCAAGACCTTTTGCAATA
The DNA here is from genome assembly GCA_964630905.1 of uncultured Spirochaetales bacterium. Classification (GTDB taxonomy): domain Bacteria; phylum UBP6; class UBA1177; order UBA1177; family UBA1177; genus JAGOEX01. The sequence goes on from CAZVWR010000001.1 coordinate 176,107, forward strand.
ACGCTTTCATTTGACATTTCAAAAAGCTGATACTTGATCGAAGAGCTGCCGCAGTTGATAACAAGAACTTTCATATTTTCCTCCTAGAGTCTGATAAAAAATCACAACAGAACGATACTATTACTTGAAAATTTGTTTTTCAAGAAAAAAAACAGCTCATTTGATAAATCTTTCATAAAAAATAATTTTGTGAGATACTGACTAATAATTACCAGATCATTGAGAGTGTTTTATTATGAAAAAAACTGTTTTAATCTGGACTGTTACAGTTCTTTCACCATTTATCTTTTCAGGATGTGAGCTTGAAAAATTTGAAAGACCGGATGTTGACGAGGATTCCTCAGATGCTGACATTTATGAAGATCTTCTGATAGATATGGTAGAAATTCCGGCAGGAGAATTTCTGATGGGTTGTGACAGAAAAATTGAAGAGTCCTGTAATTATGATAACCCGGCTAAACTGGTGTCGCTAAGTGATTTTTTCATTGATAAATATGAAGTGTCTGTCGAAAAATATATGTCGTGTGTTGATGAATGGGGCTGTTCTCTGCCAAGCTTTGATAGCGGATACTGTGCATTATATATTGATATTTATGAGTGGAAATATGGCATTCTGCCTGAAAAATTCAGGGAAAAGAACAAACCAATGGTGTGTGTAAGCTGGGATCAGGCCGATGAATATTGCAATTGGGTCGGGAAACGACTTCCGACAGAAGCCGAGTGGGAAAAGGCGGCAAGAGGAACAGACGGCAGGATCTACCCATGGGGAGATGAAGATATAAGCTGTGAATATGCCGTTGTAACTCTGTTTAACAGTAAAACCGAAAAATATGAATACGGATGCGGGGAATATGGCACATGGGAAGTTGGAAGCATTGAAGCAGGCGTTTCACCATATGGCGCTTATGATCTAGCTGGAAATGTTTATGAATGGGTTGCGGACTGGTATGGCAGCGAATATTATCAAAATGCTCCGGAAAAAGATCCGGCAGGACCTGAAACAGGTGACTACAAAGTCATAAGAGGAGCCGGCTGGGGCGGAGACGGAAGCGACTACGATCTGAGCTCTTCAAAAAGAAAATGGGGTTCCCCGTTCAATCCCGGCGACAGTGTGCTGGGTTTCAGATGTGCAATTAGTAGGAAAAAGATGCTGATGCAGTGACGCTTTCTTTGCAGTTTTCATCTGTGAAAAGGGTTAGCTCTGCTGTGAACATGCCTTTATAGGGAACAGCCACCGATACAGGGGCTTTATCACAATTACTGTTTTCGTGTTCGTCAGGAATATCCTTAAATTCTTCAGCTGTATAATTCCCGATAAATTCAACAAAACTTTTGCCGGCAGCTTTTTTACATTCCACAACATCGCAACCCGGCCCTGATGGAAACTGGCATTTTTATTTTACATACAATCAGAGTGAATGCTGCTCACCTGAGAAAATTGTGAAATCTTCTCCAGGAAACGACTGAGAAACCTGATCTTTCCTGGTCAGTATCTCCTCCGTAAACAACTGCTCTTTTTCCATTTGACTCTGATATTTTTGAGAATTTCTCAAGCGAATCGGTAAACCGGTCAATAAATGTATGTGCCGATTTTATTTCTATTGAAGAAAACTCCGTTCCATGGTCAATTATCATATCAACTTCATTTCCTGAGTTGTCTCTCCAGAAAAATATATCTGCTTTTTTTCCTCTGTTCATAAAATGTTTCATCGTTTCAGAAATTATAAAGTTCTCAAACAGATTCCCTCTCATGTAGAACTGCGCCAATTGCTCGGTTGATCTTATTCCGAGAAGATATGATAATAGTCCGGTATCATAGAAATAAAGCTTCGGCTGTTTGACGGTTCTTTTGTTAAAATTTCTAAAATAGGGCTGCAAAAGAAAAATTATATAACTGTTTTCAAGGACAGATATCCATGCTTTTGCTGTTTTTGCATCAACTCCTGTCTCATTTGCCAGAGAACTCATGTTAAGCAGCTGCCCTGTCCTGCCGGCGCACAAAGATACAAATCTGCGGAAAGTATTCAGATCACCGATATTTTTTATCAGTCGCACATCCCTCTCGACATAAGTTGAGAAATAGTTCGCAAAAAAATCATAAGGGTCTATTCCTCTATCGTAAACCGGCGGATACATTCCGGTAAAAAGAAACCAGTCCGGGCCGTTATTATTTGCAAAACGCTCCAATTCATTTAAAGAAAACGGCAACAAATTTAAAATTGCAACTCTTCCGGCCAGCGACTGTGTAACTGATTCCATCAAAAGAAAATTCTGAGAACCTGTTAAAATGATCTCGCCCATTTTACCCGATTCATCAACAAATCCCTGAATATATGAAAAAAGTTCAGGAACCCGCTGTACTTCATCAATTATAATCCCTTTGTTCCCTTTGAGTTCAAGAAATTTCCTCGGATCATTCTGAGCGAAAGCTCTTTCATCAAGATTTTCCAGATTGATGTATCTATGATCGGGAAAACATTTTTTTACAAGAGTTGTTTTTCCTGACTGACGGGGACCAGTCACCATAATTACCGGGAATTTTTCCCTTAATTCATCAATTTTTTTCTCAATAATTCTATCAATCATCACAATCTCCTCATAAAATGACAGGTGTATCTTATCGGAATTTATAAAGAAATCAACATTTCTTACAATTATGGAATTGAATTCCATTTTTGTAAAGCTTGATGGGCGTTTCCGATTTTCCTTTGCTTTTATCGCTTCTTTTGTAAAATCTTTCAGAATTTCTGAATGGAGGGATCAATGCGTTATTTTTTTTCATTGCTGGCAATAGCAGTTTTAGTAATCTCATGTTCAAACAATCAAAATATTAAAGAGGGAAAAAGTATGGCTAAAGTTGAGGGGGCGAAACCTCTGCCTTATCTTTCTGAACTTGGTGAAATTATCCCAAGAGAAGTGCTTTTCGGGAATCCTGACAAAACTGGAGTGAAGATTTCTCCCGACGGACTTAAAATGAGCTGGCTTGCATCCGATGAAAAAGGAGTTCTCAATGTTTTCATAAAGGACTATCCTGAAGGAGAGCTGAAACAGGTTACAAAAGATGAAAAACGGGGTATCAGAAGTTACGGATGGACTTTTGACAGTACGAAAATCCTTTATATTCAGGACAAGGATGGTGATGAGAACTGGCATCTGTACATTGTCGATCTGAATACCGGTGAAACTAAAGATATGACACCGTTTCCCGGAGTAAGAGCTCAAAACCTTATCCTTGAAAAAAAATTTCCTGATAAAGCTCTAATCGGACTGAACAAAAGAAATGCCGCAGTTTTTGACATGTACCGGCTTGACCTGAAAACCGGAGAACTCGAAATGACGGCAGAAAATCCTGGTGATGTTGCAGGCTGGGGCACAGACCACGAATTCAAGCTTAGGATCGCCGTTGCAACCGATCCGGTTACTGCTGATGAAATTGTAAGGATCCGGAACAATGAAACCGAACCGTTCCGCGAACTTATCAGGATCCCGTTCGGAGAAAACGGGGGAGTTGTCAATTTTGCTCCCGACAACAAAAATCTTTATTTTCTCACAAGCACCGGCAGTGATACTGTCCGGCTTGTCCTTCTTGACGGAGAGAGCGGAGCAGAGATTAAAACCATATTCGTCAATGAAAAAGCTGACATATCAGATGTAATGACAGACCCTGACACGCACGAGATCCTTGCAGTTTCAGTCGAGTACACAAAACTCGAATATTTTGTGATGGATGAGTCGCTGAAAGCAGATTTTGAATATCTTTCAAGCTTAAAAGACGGCCAGTTCTACATAGTTTCGCAGGACCTGTCAAAAACTAAATTAATCATTGCCTATATGCTTGATAACGCTCCGTACAGTTATTATTTTTACGATAGAACTGCCAAAAAAGCCGATTTTCTTTTTACCCATAATCAGAATCTTGAAAAACATACTCTTGCAAAGATGGAACCTGTCATCATCAAATCCCGCGACGGACTTGATCTTGTGAGTTATCTCACTCTGCCACTCAATGTAAAACCGGAAAATCTTCCGCTCATTCTTGATGTTCACGGCGGACCCTGGGCAAGAGACAGCTGGGGCTACAATTCGATCCACCAGTGGCTTGCAAACAGAGGTTATGCCGTTTTGAGTGTGAACTTCAGATCAAGTACCGGTTTTGGCAAAAAGTTCTTAAACGCAGGCGACAATCAGTGGGGCAAGAATATGCAGAATGACCTTACTGACGCAGTTAAATGGGCGATTGAAAAAGGGATCGCAGATAAATCAAAAATTGTAATAATGGGAGGCAGTTACGGTGGTTATGCAACTCTTGCAGGACTTACATTCACACCTGAAATTTATGCCGCCGGAGTTGATATAGTCGGCCCGAGCAATCTGAAAACTCTCCTTGAAACGATCCCTCCATACTGGGCGACATTTAAGAAACAGATGGTACTCCGGATCGGTGATGTGGAAAATAACGAAGAACTTAACAAGGAAATCTCTCCCCTTTTCCACGCTTCTAAAATAAAAGCTCCGCTAATGATCGGGCAGGGAGCAAATGACCCGAGAGTAAAAATTACCGAATCAGATCAGATAGTTGCAGAAATGAGGAAGAACGATCTTCCAGTTACATACATAGTTTATCCTGACGAAGGTCACGGATTTGCAAGACCCGAAAACAGGATGGATTTTTTCGGCAGAGTTGAAGGATTCCTCTCCTTCCACATTGGAGGAAGAGCGGAGAAATTTGAAAAAGATGAAAAAAGTTCGGCACTTGAAAAATAACAGGTACAATCAGTTTATTTTTGGAGGGAAATTATGAAAAATTACAAACACGATTTTATTGATTTTATGGTTGACTGCGAAGTTCTGATGTTCGGTGATTTTACGACAAAAAGCGGGAGAAAGACCCCGTTTTTCATCAATACAGGAAAATACAGGACAGGCGAGCAGATAAGAAAGCTCGGTCAGTTCTATGCACAGTCGATAATGGAAAACACAAAAGGTGACTTTGATGTCATGTTCGGACCGGCATACAAAGGGATTCCTCTATGTGTCACCACAGCTATCGCACTTAGTGAAATGTATAATAAAAACGCGGCGTTCTGCTTTAACCGCAAAGAGGTGAAAGATCATGGCGAAGGCGGTTCGATCATCGGCCACAAGCTTAAAGACGGTGACAGAGTTGTAATAATTGAAGATGTAACAACTGCGGGAACAAGCATCGCTGAAACTGTTCCCATACTTAAAGCGGCGGCAAATGTCGATGTCACTGCACTTGTTATTTCAGTGAATCGTATGGAAAGAGGTCAAGGGGAAAAAAGCGCTCTTGATGAAATTCACGAAACCTACGGAATGAAGACCTTCCCCATCGTTTCAATGGCTGAAGTCACTGAATATCTTTACAATAAAGAGATCAAAGGAAAAGTGCTTCTGGATGACAAAATAAAATCAATGATAGACGATTATTACAAGCTTTACGGTGCAAAAAAATAGTCATTCCTAAGAAAAACAATATAACTGTTTCTTTTATGGAGACATCATGACACTTTCGTACCCTTACATTTTTCTCCTTGCTGTAAGCCTTGCGATGGATGCTTTCGCAGTGAGCATAAGTGCCGGAATTTCCATGCAGAAAAGGGATTTTTCAGAAGCGTTGAAGATCGCGGCGGCGTTTGGAATTTTTCAGGCGGTAATGCCGTTGATCGGCTTTTTCGGGGCTTCATCGTTTTATGACTATATATGCCTTGTCGATCACTGGATAGCTTTTTTTCTCCTTGCTTTCATCGGCGGAAAAATGATCTTAGAAGCGGTAAAAAAGAAAGGTGAATGTGCGGTTTTTCCGACAAATATAAAGTTCCTTCAATTGATGGTGCTCGCAGTTGCAACAAGCATCGACGCTCTTGCCGCAGGTGTTTCACTGAGTATGCTCTGCAGTGACATTCTTATCCCTGTCCTGATGATCGGATTCGTGACATTTATTTTTTCATTTTCAGGGGTTACATTCGGAGTAAAACTCGGGTGCAAATTCGGCACGAGGATGGAGATCGTGGGAGGAGCAGTGCTTATCCTGATAGGTCTTAAAGTACTTCTTGGAGATATTGCGGGAATTTAAGGTTCATATTCAATGTTTGCAAAACACCGTTTAACCCTTTTACTGCAGAAAAACCCTGGCTCACAATCTGAATTTTCTGAACAATCACCCTCATATTTATCAAGAATATCCTTAGCGTCTATAACTCTTAATGTGTTTGTTCCTGATGTTGTCAGAATTGAATTGCCGGAAGAAATACCTGTTGAACTTATGCCGTAATAATGTGTTTCAAAAGGAACAGTTTCACCACTTGAAATCTCGTAAATTGCAGAATCAGTAACAATGTATTTTTCATCTGATGATAAGATGGCTGTTTTTGTATTTATATTAAATTGTGGCTCCGTAATTTCTGAACCGTCATCTGAAGAGTAAAGTTTAATATCACCGTTGGTTACAATTATTTTTGATCCGTCCGGAAAATACGAAACATTCCCGAAAGGAAGTGAAAAAATTTCATTCCATTCCGCAGTATCGTAAATCTTGTTCCCGTTCTTATGCGTTACAGCCGCAATCTTTCCATCGGGCGAGAATTTCACTGCTGAAACTTTATCGCTATCATCAAAAGAAATTTTGTGCAGCTCTTCACCTGTTAAAATCGAATAAAATGAAACATCGTTAATGTCATATCCTGACCATGCGGCAAGTATCTTATCATCGGGTGAAAATTCAAAGTAATAATATTGGGGACTTTTTTCAAATACAACTATGTTATCTGTGAAATTGTACAGAGCAAATCCTTCATCATTGTAATAATCCAGCAAAAAAACAGCCATTTTCAAATCATCTGAAAAAGCAAAGATGTAGTAGAAAGGATCGAACGGGAGCGTTGCTTCTTTTATCACTTCACCGGTCAGCGGCTTAATAAAAACAACTTGATTGCCTCTTAAAAAAACCGCTTCTGACTCATCCGATGAAATTTTCAGATTATTGCTTCCGTTATACCTGCTTGAAAAATATTTGTTAAAAGAAGGAAGCGAATATTTCTGTAATTCACCAGTTTCACTTCCTATCACAAGAGCACTGTCATCCGGAGCAAATTCCATCTGCCAACCATCTGTAAGAATTGGATAAAACCTGTCATAAAGAGGATATATGAACGAATATTGTCTGCCACCCACAGCAAGAAAATCACTGCTTGCATTAAAAGAAAGAGAACCGATTTCATCAGAAGGCCCCTGCAATGAATGACTGAATTTCCATTCACTGTCGATGTATTTAAAAACATTAACATTATCATCATATTCTCTTGGATATCCACCGGTTGCTATAATATTGCTTGAAGAAAAAGCCACTTCCACATAATACTCATCAACAGGAAGAATTTTTAAAACCTCTTTTTCCTTCAGGTCATAAATCATGGAGTTCTGATAAAAAGATGAAAGCCCTGAACCTGCGACGAGATATCTGCTGTCTTTAGAAAAATCGATCGATTCAACATTCCAGCCGTAACCGGTTTGAAAAGGGGTGTCCGAAAAATAGTGACTGAGTGAATCTGAAGTTACATCATACACTGTAAAGCCATCACTATCTCCGACAGCAAGCATTGTTCCGTCAGGAGAAAACTTCATCATCTGACTGTAACTGTGATAAGCACTGTCCAGAATAGCTCCGTCCTCCATACTCCTCAAAACAAGTGTGTCCCACTCATCTGCAGCAAGAAATTTTCCATCAGGCGAAAATGCAATCGCTGTTGAAGGGCTGAAGGAAACCCTGAATATTTCCTTAAAATCATCCGCTCTATGCAGACGGATCGCTCCCATTCTCGCTGTGGCGATTAGAGAACTGTCAGGAGAAATTGCAAAACGACGGATCTCTTCACCACCGTAAAGTTGTGTTTTCATGCAGAAAGAACCTTCCTGAAGCAATGATTCCATGCAAATTCCGTCAAAACAGCAGTCTTCACTATCTGTACAGGGCTCTCCAACTGCAGTACAACTCCATTTTTCTCCGAAAAGCTCACACTCTTCTCCGCTCCATCCCGGATAACATTTGCATTTTCCTTCAACAATTTCAGTCGCACATGAACATTTTCCATCACCGTCAAGCCCGTCATTGCAGACCTCATTTTTTTTGCATTCACACGGCTTGCAATTCTTACCGAAATGCCCTTTCTGACACCGGTTGCACAACTTGCCTATCCAGCCATCATTGCAGAAACATTTAGCGGCCAGATCAAAATTATAAAAAACATCATACAGTTCGATGCACACATTTTTGTTCTTTTCTGTACATGGATTAGGATTGCACAAAGCTGCATCAATATCGGAATCGCTGTTTTCGTTATCAGTTTCAGAATCAGTGTCTGGTGTCTCTTCGTTTTCCGCCATTTCCTCATTCTCAGAATTTCCTTCCTGTTCAAATGTTCCATCCGAGTCTGTCTGAAATAAATCATCTGAATCTTTAAAATCATCGCTTAGTTCGGAATTTTGATCATTTTTGCTTTCCCTGCCATTGTCACAGCCGGTAAAAATGAGAAAAAAGACTGTTGTTAAGATCATGATGCCGTTAAAAAAAACTGACATAATTTATCCTCCTTCAAACCAGATTTTGCAATTTATTAATATTGACCGGTTTGTGCAAAACAGCGTCCTGAAGCTGTGTTGCAGAAAAACCCGGTGTCGCAGTCTAAATCATTTTGACATTCTACTTCAGATTTTTCCAGGGAGTTGCTTGTGTCGACAACCCTTGCAAAGTAGGTTCCGCTTAAGAAAAGAAGTGTGCTGTCAGGTGAAAGAGCGATCTTATCAATGTCAAAATCAATCTTGTCGAAAGAATGCAGTGTCGAAGTGCTTATATCAAAAACACCTCTATCAAATATAATATACCTCTGATCATTCGATATAACAGCTTGTTCAGAAATTATTCCGCTGAAAGAAGTTGATACTGCACTTCCGTCAACTGTAGAGAAAACATTCGGCATCAGATCAATTATCATAAATCTGGATCCATCAGGGAAAAAAGAAGTGTGCCCTGAAAATGGAACAGAATAGATCTCCAGTCCTGTTTTCATATCATACAGAGTGGTTCTTTCTTCAAAACCGACTGCAAGAAGCAATCCATCGGGCGAAAAAACAAGATCTGAAACCAGGTCTTCTTCGTTATGCTGGATTGAAAAAATAAGATCACCTGAATTGATCAACCTGAGATATGTTGTAAATGTTATCCCGTCATGAACGGCAAAAATTTTATCATCGGGTGAGAAAGCAGCTGCTCTTGCCATTATTTCGTTTTCACTGTAGATTATTTTGCCTGTTTCAAGGTCTGTTATAAAAAACCCTTTCCTTCTGTAGTAATCATCTGCATAGGAAAGGCTGTATGCACCGCTGTCAGACAATTTGAAATTTAAATAAAACTGGTTCAGATCTTCCATTTTAAACCGTTTGAGCTCATTGCCGGTAAGAGGATCAGAAAATAAGGTTTCATAGGATGATGTAAAACTTACCACACTTTTTCCGTCATGAGAGAAAAAATGTGCGCGACCGCCTCCTTTTGTGCCGGATTCAAGAAATTCAAATCCGGGAATTGAATATTTGTGAAGAGCTCCCTCGCCGATGGAAATAAGGTTCTGTCCGTTTTTTGAAAAAATTATGCTGGAATGGTTTGAAACAAATGGAAAAAAATAACCTCCAACCCTGTAAACGGCATTGTCAATAAGGAGATAGTCTCCGGAATAGTTGAAAGCAAGATATGAAAGAGAATCGCGAGGATAGTCTATGTGTTCCTTGAGGCTCCAGTCTGAGCAGTTGTAAATATATGCAGGGTCTTCAAACCAGCCGTCTATCGCACCGTCAAGGGAATATCCTCCAGCCGCTATATATCTTCCATCTTCTGAAAATGACAATTTCGCATAGTATTCATAAAGGGGTAGCTCATGGATCAGTTTTTTTTCTTTCAAGTCATAAATGTGAATGTTGTCGTAATCGGAAGATGCTCCGGCACCTGCCGCAACAAGAGAACTGTCTGCAGAAAATTGAACTGAATATGTATTTATCCCGATAGCAATGTTTTCAAAAGAATCAGAAAAATAAGGTTCAAATTTTCCGTTATTGAGCCTATATACATCAAATCCACCCCAGTTTGTTGCCGCAAGCATTGTTCCATCGGGTGAGAATTTAAGCTCTTGACAGTAATTCAGCCCGCATCCCACAACTTCTTTTTCTCCGTTATCAAGATTATAAAGATACAGGCATGTGTCATTTACAGCAGCAAGAAGTGACCCGTCCGGTGAAAAATCTATGTTTGCCGTTCTGCCTTCACCTAAAATATTGATCTCTTTAAGCGTATCAATGTCATAAAAATATATGAATCCGGACCTTACAGCGGCAATTAAAGTGCCCTGCTGAGAGTCGGCAAGCAAAGCCGATTCACTGTCATAACGGCGGATTTTAACACATTTGGAAAGAATACAGACTGAATCAAAGCAACAGTCAATGCCTCCATCACAATTTTCTCCTTCCGGGGCACAGATCCAGTTTTCACCGAAAATTTCACAATCATCACCACTCCACCCGGGATAACACGCACACTTTTCATCAATAATTTCAGTTGCACAGGAACATTTTCCATCACCTTCGAGCCCGTCATTGCAGATTTCATTCTTTTTGCAGTCACAAGGATTACAGCTATTTCCGAAATAACCTCTCTGGCAGTCATCACATTTCGGTCCGAACCACCCTTTATCACAGGAGCAGTAATGTCTTCTATTGTCATTAGGCCATATGTCGATCTCTATGCAGATCGATTTATTCTTAAAATTACAAGGGTTTGGATCACACAGATTTTTCACGACATCGGAATCGCTGTTTTCGTTATCAGTCTGTGGGTATTCATCAACCGTTTCATCAGGATATTCCGACTCGTTGTACTCATTGTCCACTTCGTCTGTATCTTGCTGATTCTCTTCATATTTCTCATTTTCGATAAAATCGTTGTCATATATATCCGTGTCATTTTCATCATTTTCCCCGACCTTTGATAATTCGCAGCCGGCAAAAAGAACAAACGGAATAATAAATAAAAATATCCGGCTACTTGTAAACATAATAACTCCTCCGATAAAATGTGCCTGCCACACTTTTATCATAAACTTTAAATAAATTCAAATATATTAGATATTATTACAATAATGTAACCTTAATAATTCTTGCTTAATAATACCTTTTGTGTTACATTCGGTCGCTTTATTTTTGGTAACCTTGAAAAATGGAGGCGACTTTGAACGCTAATGTATTGAAATTGATGGGGGATTTGGCAACCGGCCAGGCGGCTGGAGCAGGTGGCGGAGCGGCAGGTATTTTAAATATGCTCCTCCCGTTCATTCTCATTTTCGGAATTTTCTATTTTCTGGTGATCCTTCCCCAGAAAAAACAGCAGAAAAAACATGTTGAAATGCTTAATCAGCTTCAGAAAGGCGATATGGTTCTCATGAACTGCGGAATAAAAGGAAGGATCTCGGAGATAAGGAACAACGACATCAAGCTTGAAATATCTCCGAAAGTAATAATTACCATTCAGAAAGGTGTAATTTCGGGCAGGATCACTGCAACCGAAGAGGAAGAAAAAGAAAACTGAAAAATAATGGAGATTGGTTGTTATGGAAAGAAACTGGTTGGCAAGAGCAATTTTCACTCTGGCACTTATCATTGTGGCTGTTGTTATGCTTATTCCCTCATTAGTGGATCAGGAAAAAAATCCCTGGGTTTCAAAGATAAATGAAGGAATAAGTCTCGGTCTGGACCTCAAGGGAGGCATACATTTCGTGCTCAGTGTTGATACCGAAAAAGCGGTACAGGACCGACTTGACAGGAGAACCGACGAGATCAGAATGCGTCTTGAAGAGGAATCGCTCGCATTCGAATCTGTTGCGGTAGATCCTGAATCATATTCGATAATCATTAAGATCACTGAAAGTACCGACAAGGATAAATTCAGGGACAGGATCATCGATTTTTTCAACGACTTCAAAAAAACTTCGACAGACGGAGTTGTCAATACAATAAAAATGCGCGACGACATGATCGCCCAGATAAAGGAAAGTTCAGTTGAGCAGGCACTTGAAACTCTCCGTTCAAGAATTGACGAACTGGGGCTGAAAGAACCTATCGTTGCAAGACAGGGTGAAAATGCAATACTCATTCAGCTTCCCGGATATAAGGATGTCGAAAGAGCAAGAAGCATTATCGGTCAGACTGCCCAGCTTGAGTTCAAGATCGTTGCGGAAGACAAGGACCCGCTTGGCGAATATACCGGTGAAGTACCTGAAGGAATAACGCTTGTTCAGGGAAGAGGAACAAACTCCGATGGATCAGTTCTGACCTATAAATACGCAACAGGTAAAGACCGTGTAGCAATGAGAGCGTTCCTTAAAGATAAAGCACCTGAAGGGACAGAATTCCTTCTTGAAGAGAATGTTTTCGCAAACGGTGAAAAGGAATATCAGTCATATCTGCTCTACAGACAGGCCTATATCACAGGAGACATGCTTACCGATGCGAGAGTTTCGATCGACGAACAGAAAAACAGACCTTATGTAAGCATGACATTTGACAAAAACGGTGCCAGAATATTTGCTGAAGTTACAGGCAAATATGTTAAAAGAAAAATGGCTATCGTCCTTGACGAAAAAGTGAACAGTGCTCCTGTCATTCAGTCAAAGATTGAAGGGGGCAGTGCAATGATAACTCTCAATTCAATGGGAGATTACAATACCGTTTTTGAGGAGGCGAAAGACCTTGCACTTGTTCTGAGAGCCGGCTCTCTCCCTGCACCTGTGACATTTGAAGAGAACAGAACAGTCGGACCGAGCCTTGGGCACGACTCGATCGAAGCAGGAAAGCTTTCTGTTATTATAGGATTCCTTGCCGTTGTAATATTTATGATAATCTATTACGGACTGGCAGGCATCGTTGCAAACACAGCTCTTTTTCTGAACATCCTTTTCATAATGGCGGGCATGGCTGCTTTCGGTGCGACACTCACCTTCCCCGGAATTGCAGGTATCGTCCTTACGATCGGTATGGCAGTTGACGCCAATGTCATCATTTTTGAAAGGATCAAAGAGGAACTGCGTCTGGGAAGATCTCTCGCTGATGCTATTTCAACAGGTTACGACAAGGCGTGGTCAGCAATACTTGATGCCAATGTCACAACAGCGATATCGGCTTTCATTCTCTGGGAATTCGGAACCGGTCCGATCAAGGGTTTCGCTATAACCCTTCTTATCGGTATTCTTTCCAGCATGTTCACTGCCATATATGTGACCAGAGTTATTTTCAACTATATGATGAAGGCAGGGCTCAAAAGATTCTCGTACAGAGATAAGAACTGATTGATGGAGACAAAAATGACAATATCAAATAGAAACATAGATTTTATGGGGAAATTCAAGCTTTTCGGAATAATATCCTCTGTTGCAGTGACCTTAAGCCTGATCGTGTTTTTTGCAATGGGTCTCAACTACGGAGTCGATTTTGCCGGCGGAACCGAAATTCAGATCAAGGTTGACGGCATGAACAATCAAGAACTCAGAACTATCGCAAGTGAGTTCGGAAGTGTTGATATACAGGAGTTCGAAGGGAGAGATAATGAGTTTCTTCTCAGATTTCTCAATATCTCAACGGTTGATGATGCTACAATAAACAGTTTTATTGAAGAAATAAAAAACGAATTTTCCGCCGCGAAAATGACAAAAGAACATTTTGACTCTCAGGTTGGTGATAGAGTTGAGGTGTGGTTTGAGAATGAAATAGACATTGAAAAACTTTCCGCAATGGGACTCAGTCACAAGATCCCGGCAACAGGAAAGATCGAATACAAAAAAGTCGGCGAAAGACACATTTACAGGATCATGCTCGAAGGTCTCACCACGAAAATTCTTTCATCAATAAAAGAGAAGTCAGGCAAAGAACCTGAACTGATGAGAGTTGAGCTGGTAGGACCTAAGGTCGGAGAAAAACTCAGATTTTCGGCTTTCCAGGCAATACTTTATTCTCTTATTGCCATTCTTATATACATCGCAATAAGATTCAATTTCCAGTTTGCCCCCGGTGCAGTAGTTTCGCTTGCACACGATGTAATGATAACACTCGGTATTTTTTCTGTATTCAGAATACCGTTCGATCTGACAATTGTTGCCGCACTGCTTACAATAGTCGGATACTCTCTTAACGATACGATCGTCATCTATGACAGAATAAGAGAAAACTGGAACAATCCTAAAAAAGGGGCAAGTGTTGTTGAGAAGATCAACACCAGTATAAATGAAACTCTTTCCAGAACACTGCTCACTTCAATAACAACACTTATCGTCCTTGTTGCTCTTCTTGTTTTCGGCGGCGGAACGATAAGCGGTTTTGCTCTTGCTATGACAATGGGCGTAGTTGTCGGAACATATTCATCAATCTTCATTGCATCTCCTATAACCGTTCTCATTGAAAAATATATGGGAAAGGAGAAAGCAACATAGATGAAAGAAAAATGGCAGATACTGCAGCCTGATAAACAGAAAGTTGAAAACCTTTCAAAAACACTCGGAATTTCAAAAACTGTAGCCACCGTTCTTGTAAACAGGAAAATTGACGGTGTTGAATCGGCATCCCTTTTCCTTCAATCAAAAATAAAAAGTCTTCCGGATCCTTTCCTTTTGAAAGATTCGGAACGGGCTGCAGAAATAATAACAGACTACATAAAGAAAAAGAAAAAGATCGTAATTTACGGCGATTATGATGTTGACGGAATAACTTCGACTCTGATTATGTATCAGTTCCTTACCCATGTCGGCGCGAGGGTTGATCACTACATCCCTCACCGTCTTGAAGATGGATACGGACTGAACACCTATACTCTTGAAGAGATAGCAACTAACGGTGGAGAACTTGTCATCACAGTTGACTGCGGCATAACAAGTGTCGATGAAGTGAAATATGCAAAAGATCTCGGTCTTGCAACTATTATAATTGATCACCATCATGTCGGAGATGATATACCCCCGGCTATTGCAATCGTCAATCCCCATCAGCATGACTGTCCTTATCCATTCAAAGAAATGGCTGCTGTAGGAGTTGCATTTTCATTTCTCATGGTTTTAAAGAAAGTTGTTGAAAAAGATGGTTTTTTCAAGGGAACACTCCCTAATCTCGCTGAATATCTTGACATAGTCGCAATGGGAACTGTGGCTGATATGGTGCCGCTTCTCGATTCAAACAGGATATTTGTCAAGCACGGTCTGACCCAGATGCAGAAAAACAAAAGACCGGGTCTTCTTGCCCTTGCAAATGTGTGCGGATTGAAAAATCTCAAAGAGATCACTCCCGCCGTGATAAGTTATAAAATGGCTCCCAGACTCAATGCGGCAGGCAGGATCGGAAATGCAATAAAAGGTCTTGAACTCATTGAATGTACTGATTATGAAGCAGCTTTTAAAATGGCTGAGGAACTGAACCTTACGAATGAATACCGTCAGCAGCTTGAAGCGGAGATATTTGAACAGGCTATGTCAAAGGTTGAAAACAGCGACATTCTTGATACAAAAAGCGCAATAATTTTATACTCTCAGAAATGGCATCCGGGAGTAATAGGCATCGTCGCTTCCCGGCTTGTCGAAAAATACTATAAGCCCACGATCATGATCTCAGTTGAAGACGGCATCGGTCGTGGAAGTGCAAGAAGCATACCTCAGCTTCATATTTACAACATACTCAAAGAGCTCAGCGGTTATCTTGTCCAGTACGGCGGTCACAAATACGCTGCAGGGCTCACCATAAAAGAATCTAACATTGAAGAATTCATTGAGAAATTCAACGGCATGGTTAATACTGCTCTTGCTGAAGAGACATACAGTCAATCTACAGATATCGATGCTGAATTGCCGCTCAATGAACTGACTCCTGATCTTATCGTGGCTCTTTCAAAACTTGAACCGTTCGGAATGAACAATCAGGAACCGAACTTTCTGGCAAAAAATGTTCAGATACTCAAGCAGAGCGTTATCAACAGAAGTCATCTGCACTGGAAACTCGGAGTTCCCGATTCCACAATGACATTCAATTCCATAGGGTTCGGGCTTCTTAATGAAAAAGTTTCTCCAAACTCAGGGGACCTTATCGACATAATTTATTTCCCGCGGATCAATACTTACGGCGGAAATATTGCTCTTCAGTTATATATCAAAGATTTTGTATTTTCTGAAAAAAAGGACTGATCAGTCTTCCCTTGTTCTGAACACAAGAAACATTCCGAATACCATGGCAATGATTACTGCAAAAAGACTTTCTGTTTCTTCAACGAAGGTCAGAGAACATCCTCCTTTCTTGCCCGACTCGTCAGTCACACATGTATTAGGATCGGTATCATCACATAAATATTTGAATTCCTTGGATGAAACAGGAAGCTCTACAATTTCTCTGTCTTCTGTCAGGTTGACCTTGCTGATGGTGATCTTGGCTTTATCGCCTTCTTTCATCTTAAATCCGCACTTGAAAAGAAGATATTTCTGCTCATCTTTACTATAAGAAAGAATATTGTCCAGAGAATTGATCGTCAATGATGACGGATTCTCAAATTCAGTTATCTTCTGGATCAGAGTGTCTTCCATATCATGTTCACCGTTGCCGTTCACATCAAGTATCAGTGTCACCGATTCGATCCCTTCACCAAATCTCGCATATCCGGTATTTGATTTGATGAATATGGACTCAATAGCATCATTGCCTTCCATTGATTTTGTTCTCACCTGAAGAACAGCATTGTCTTTGTTCATGTCCTTGAAAGGAGGAACCTGCGGGTCATTCTCCCCTTTTGTAAAAATAAAACCTTCCGGCGGTTCAAACCTGAATGTCGCAAATTCAAACCCTTCTCCTGACAGTGAAGGCTCGCCTGAATCACTGATCCTTATTGCTTCCTTGTTCTGTATTTCTGCATAAAAACTGCCCGCTCTCCCTGAAGTTATATTGGTTAAAACATCTGCAACTATTATAAAATTGTTCTTTATTCCTGAAGCTACCGCCCTCTTTCCCGTATCAATTATATCAAACTGTGCATAGTTATCCCCTGTCAGAGCATTTGTCTTTGCAAGTTCTGTTTTGGAATCTGAATAAACTCCGTTTCCGCTGTCATCGGCAATAAGCCTTATGTTGGATATTTTAACATCTGAGTCGTAGGAAAATCTCACAGCGACACCTTCCAGATCGTATGTCTTTCCTTCATCTCCTTCAGATGTCAGATAGAACTGTCCAATAACAAGGTTTTCCCTCGGAGATGGAATTATTATCGTTGTGGATGAATCTGGGGAGTTCAAACCTTCACCGAAAGACACCTTGGCATCTTTTGTCTTGTCCTTCGGAACATCTTTGCATTCATGGTTTATACATTTCTTTCCATCTTTGCAATCTTTGTCTTCGTCGCAGTAATCATCTCCGCTTGTAGCCACACCGCCGCACTCGGATTTCGGAGGAAGATTACACTCGGTAATTGCCGGACATTTTCCGTTCTTAAGACGCAAAGATATATTACTGTTAGTACTGTAAGGAAGCTTTCCAGCATCTGTGATAATTGCGCTGTTCTTTATTGTTTCATGTTTAGGAAGACCGGCTTTAGGTCTTGCCACAAATCTTATCATGACTGTATCAGGGCAGCTGAATGTCGATTTTTCACAGTAACCCATCAGATCGGAAACCTGCTTAGCGGTTGCAAACGGGAAGTTTCCGTCAACATCATCAACGGCTTTCCAGTCAGTTCCGAGACCGTCCTTGAAAACAGTTGCTATTTCAGTTGTCCCCTTTTCATATTCGACATTTGAAGGGAGTGTATCCTGAACCGTTACATTTTCAGCAATATTTTCTCCCCAGTTCTGTACTTTGATCAGATAATAGAACGGTCTGTCAAAACACACCGCATCTGCTTCAGTTGAGCATGAACAGTAATTTTTCTCCCTTCCGTCAGGTGTATCAGGATTTGCAGGAATATCAAATTTGGGTGCCTTTGTGTCAACGCTGACAACAAGAAGGTTTGTATAGACCTGATCCTGATTTGCACCGATCTTGAGAGAGAACATCGTATCCCCTTTCTTCAAATGCTGATCAAAAGGAGGCTCTTTTGCTTTCAAAAGAAATGTGTCGGCATCGATCGCATATTCAAGTTTAGTCGGATCGGGATTGTTCGGGTCTCCGCCGATACATACCGGCATCTCATCTTCCCATCCGAAAACAGATGAAATAGAGTTATAAACCTCTGTGTAGGCAAGCGGAGTGTATTTTGCAGGATTACAATTATTCCAGAGGAGATCAAAAATCGGATTTGACTGACCGCTTATTGCAAGAGCTTCAGGGGGAGCCGGCTGAGGCGGGAAAGCGTCTGTCGTAGCACTTGCAAGACCGGGATCACCCTCAGCAACCAGCATCGTCATTCTTACTTCAGCTTCATTAGGAAGTTCAAAACCGCTCACATCTATGAACGCTTCCTGAAACCGGTATGCCTGAAGTCCGTTGTAGAAATAGATCTTCTTCGGGTTTATCCTTTCCGATGTGTAGACAAAAACAAGAGCCCATGCTCCTACCATTCCGCTGGTATTGAGGTATGCCTGCGCTCTGGTGCAGTTCATCCCCTTGACATTATAACTGCCGTAAAGGGCTTCTCCTGTCTGCGAAATATCATTCAAAGCACCGAGCTCAATTATCTGCTGCATGAATTCAGTCACATCAACCCTGTAGGTAAAGATTCCTGTACTGTCAACAGGTTCGTTTATCGCTTCATATTCAAATGAAGGCGGAGTGAAAAGATTTCCCGACACAGACGATGTCACCTCAGTTGAAAGGGTCACTTCGTCCGGTTTTGTCGCATTTTTAAATGTCAAAGTGACTGAATTGTCTGTCGGACCGTTGAACTGTGACGGATCCTGCGCTGCTATCCAGATCAGAAACGCTTTATCAATATTTGTGTCGGGCGGAACATGCGCAGAAGTTAAAGTAAATGTGGAACCGACATTTATATCAATGCATGAATCTGCCTGAGGGTTTCCCGGAGTTGTGGTTACTTCTCCTGTCACCTGAGCTATCAACGACTTGAACATCACAAAATAATCCCATGATCCTTCTTCCCACTTAAGTTCCTGACCATTCGTCTGGGACACATTCGGTCCGATGACAGCACTCAGGAAAAAAGGGAACAGAGCGATCATAACAATAAAAATCCTTTTCATGAAGCTTCCTCCGGTAAAATTTACAAAACCAACATCTTTATGATTATAGGTATGATCATTTAATATGTCAAATCAGGTTTGAAGTAACCTTGACAAATGTTTTTTATGAGTGATATTCGTGATGTTATTGTTTTATTATCAGGTAAGATCATGTACGACAGGAAAAAGACTCTTGAGGTTGACAGGCGGAATATCTGGCATCCGTTCACACAGATGAAGGATTTTGAAAATATGGATCCGAAAGTGATTGTCCGGGGTGAAGGGGTGAAACTGTTTGATGCTGACGGTAACGAATATTATGACACTATTTCTTCATGGTGGGTGAACACTCTGGGTCACTGCAACAGGCAGATCGCGGAAGGGATAAAAAAACAGCTCGACACTCTTGAGCATGTGAACTTTTCCGGCTTCACTCATCCTTATGCGGCTGAATTTATTGACCTTCTAAGCGGATTTGTTGACAAGTCGCTGACAAAATATTTCTTTTCCGATAACGGCTCGACTGCCGTTGAAGTTGCCATAAAAATGGCTTTTCAGTACTGGCAGAACCGTAAAATAAAGGAAAAAACTCGCTTTATAATGCTGGACAACGCTTATCACGGTGACACAATAGGTGCAGTAAGTGTCGGCGGAGTCGAGATGTATCACAAGCTTTACAAACCGCTTATGTTCAACTCGATCAAAGTGAAAAGCCCGGACTGCTCGACCTGCCCGGAAAGAAAGTCTGAATTTACTCTCGATGCATCAAAATGTGACTGCAATATGGAATGTTTTGCAGATATGGCGCAAGCAATAAAGGAAAACGCGGAACATGTTGCAGCAATCATTCTTGAACCGCTCATCCAGTGTGCCGGAGGAATGTTCGTTTATAGAAAAGAATATCTGCAACTCCTTGAAAAAACTGCGAAAGAGAACAACGTGCTTGTTATTTACGATGAAGTGGCGACAGGTTTTGGAAGATGCGGAACAATGTTCGCTTATGAGCAGAGCGGGACTCACCCTGACCTGATATGCCTTTCAAAAGGGATCACTGCCGGATTCATGCCTCTGGCCGTTACAGTTGCAACTGATGAAATTTACAACGCTTTTTATGATGATTACTTTTCTCACAAAACTTTTTTCCATGGACATTCCTACACTGCAAACCCCCTCGCCTGCTCAGCCGGAATAGAAAACCTCAAAATCCTTAAAAGAGACCATCTGCCGGCATCAAACCACATTGCAATGGAACACTTCCACGACAGACTTACAGCTCTCAAAAAATATGATTTTATCAATGATATCCGATACATGGGATTTATAGGAGCGATAGACATTGTGAAAAGTCGCAAAGATAGAGTTCCATTTGCTCCGACCGACAGAATAGGAAAAAAGATATACGAAACCTCTCTTGAGAACGGAGTGGTCCTCAGACCGCTTGGCGACACGATATATTTCTTTCTTCCTCTCATTGTTACAGTTGATGACATTGATGAAATATTCAACAGGGCTGAAAAAGTTTTTAATGAAGCTGTCGGAGTTTACTAATGAAATTATGGTTTTTCCATATTTTTGTAAAATTCAGGTGGCTTATATCTGGACTGGGATCTGCGTTGCTGTTCATGATCTTCTATTTTTATGTTGACGGGAATATTTTTGCGACTCACAGTTTATGTCCGATGGCTCCGGTATGTACTTTTTTCACTTTTCTCAGAGGTGAGATATTCTATTTTCACGGATTTCTTTTTTTCACTGTTCTTGTTGCGTTTTCCCTTTTTGTCAGACGGCTTTTCTGTTTTATATTCTGCCCCGTCGGATTTGTTGGAGACATTCTTTTTAAGATCGGGCGGGCCTGTCGCCTGCCGCGCATTTCAGAAACGAATCTTTTCCGTTCATTCTCTCTATATTCAAGGATCTTTTTTCTGGCCTCAGCACTTTTCATCCCCTTATTTACCGGCTGTATGATCTTTCAGCATGCATGCCCTTTCATTCTGATAGGTGACATGATGTACGGTATCGTTGTTCCTCTGGCGGTATCAATTTTTTCAGTGATCGTCTTTCTTTCCCTTTTCATTTCGAGATTTTTCTGCCGTTTTATCTGTCCGCTCGGATTAATAATGGGTCTGACGGGCAGGATCGGCAACCGCTTTCTCCCCACAATGACTGTAGATCTGACATGTAAAGGGGGTTTTTCATGCGGAAAATGCACTGAGATCTGTCCTACTGGAATTAACATCGCGAAACTTCATGGAAAAATTGACGACATTGACTGCATCCTCTGCGGACAGTGCGTTGAGATATGTGCTCTGAACAGAAAGAAAAATCAGAAGAAAAACAGTCACATAACAGCAGACAGATAGATATTTATCCCCATTGAATTTATTGAGAATTCATCTCTGTAGTTATACAGAAAACTGATCCCCGGAGAGAACCACCGGTAAGTGTAATTCAAAGAAAGATCGAGTCTGTGGTTTTGATCAGAATATTTTTTCTGCAGATCGCGGTCAAGACGGACAATGTAGCGTGCCTGAGCATCAAAACTTTTAACACGGCAGAGAACTCCTGCAAAAGGCGCCACCGGCATCCAGAAATCTTTTTTGAGTTCTTCAAACCTCACAAAAGCACCCGTCCATAAAGCGAATATGTTCTTAACCGGCCAGTATCTGAACATAGTGTACAACTGACGGGTCACATAATGGATATCGTTTTTTTCTGACAGAGAATATTCCTGATAAAATCCGCTGAAAATATCAAAAGAAGACTTATTACTCCAGCGGTATCCAAGATCAAGAGTCATTCTGTTTTTGTCATTTATGCTTGTGCTCTCAAGCCGTTTATAATGAAGATCGTAATAAAATCTCCCCGATCCTGTAAAAACTTTTTCTCCTCTCAGACCTGCTTTTATTCCAGTCAGATCAAAACGGTCATCTTTGTTAAGATCGTTAAAATGTTCAACTGAGATGAACGGGGAAAGAAGTGAAAAGATGTCATATGAAATAGACCCTGCCGCTCTGATATTTGAATCTCTGAAATCATTTTTAATGATTTCCTGATCGGGATGGAACATTTGAATGTTATATGCGAGATCTGCTGAAATCTTAAGATCTTTTACCGGCTCGGCTCTTAAGAAAAATTCGTGCTGGGTAAAAAACTTTCTGGTTCCTCCCGCAGTCATTCCGTTCTGATAGATCGGAACACTGTTATTTTCAGATGGATCATAGACATTGAATGTGCTGATGAGACCGATTTTCACTTTTTTAAAAGAATATGCGATCTGCAGTCTGGGAGAAAAGAACATGTATGAATTATAAAGGAATCTCATCTGATCTGCGGGAAGCCCTGCAACACTCTGAAGTTCAGCAGTAAAATTCAGATCGTCAGCAAGTGATATGTCAGCATATCCGTCAATGAAAAAATATGACGGACTGAAAAGACCGGAATCTGTTTTTTTAAAGAATGATCCGTATCCGCCAAGAGTTATAAACCCGCTGTCAGCAAAAGAGAATAAAGGGATTAAAAACAGAAATATCAGTATTTTCTTCATTTTACAGTTCCGGAAATTGCACCTGTAGGACACTGGGAGATACAATCCCCGCAGGAAATGCATTTCAGAGGATCGATCAGTGCTTTACTTTCAGGCCCGTAAAAACTTACAGCGTCATATTTGCATGTTTTTGAACAAATTCTGCAAGTTGATCCGATGCAGAGAGTTTCATCAACTGTAATGTTAGAGTCTTCAGAAGGGTCGATACCGCATGACACCGTAAAAAAGAGCAGTATTAAAACTGTCATGAGCATACGGTTCATTTCAGTTTAACCTCTGATGGTTTTAGAGCATTGAATGCACACGAGTTGGCACACAATCCGCAGTTGATACATTTTTCCGGATCTATCGAGACCTTGCCGTAAGAAACACTTATCGCCTTAACGGGACAGGTCGGGACACACTCCTTGCATCCGGTACATTTTCTTATGTCGGCTATATAAACTTTTTTTGTCTGGGGAACCGGCTTATCCTCTTCATCAAGTGCCTGCTTTTTATCTTTAGGCGGCTCTATCGCTTTCACAGGACATTTTCCTGCACATATTCCGCAGTTCACACATTTTTCAGGATCGATTACCGCTTTGTTGTTTTTCATTGCGATCGCCTTTGTGGGACAGGCATCAACACACAATTTACAACCGATACATTTTTCAGGAATGACTTTGTAGGCTGACTTGACAGCCGCAAAAACCCCTGCGCCTAAAAACAAAGCAAGAATCAGGATGACAATAGAACTTTTTTTCATGTTTACTCCTTTTTCCTAATCGCACCTCTGGGGCATCTTGACACACAGTCGCCGCATCCTGTACATTTTTCAGGATCAATGACCGCCTTGCCGCCGACATTGCTTATCGCGTTGACTGAACAGGCAAACATACACCTTCCGCACCAGCGGCAGCTTGATGTCACTTCATACACAACATTAGCCGATTCATCCGGGGTCTCATTTTCATCAGGACGAACAAATGTATCAGGCGTTTCGATTATCTGATCAGGATCGTTTGTTTCATCGGGCGGCTGGATTTCATCAGGAATGCTGTTTTCATCAGGAATTGCGGACTCATCGTTCATATCAGGGATATCATCATTCTGTTCACTTGAAAAAAGATCTCTATTGAAATTATCACAGGAAAGAGAAAAGATAGTAAACAAAACAAGCAAAATATATTTCATAAGCCCCTGCATTAAAAAAATCAATTACGGACATAAGAGTCCATAAAAACAGAAAAAGTTCCAGTTTTTTTTTTGGAATCTAAATCCTTGACAAATATTTGCATTGAATGATATTGACTTTGAGGATCGTAAATTCAGAGGTTTCGATGGAAAATTTCAAAGATAAAGTATCATCAAAACTCATTGAACTTGAAATGAATTCACGGCTTAGAACTTTAAAAACCATTGAAAAAAGAGTTGGGAACCGCATCTGGATTGACGGTGTAAGTTATCTGAACTGTTCATCAAATGACTATCTTGGCATTGCCGGGAACATTTCGCTTAAAAAGGAATTTCTTAACTGGTGTACTCAAAATCCGGATTCTCTTTTTACTGATCTTTCAAGCAGTTCTTCCCGACTTCTGACAGGGAACAGCTTAATTTATGATGAAACAGAAAGGCAGATCGCACAACTTTATGACAGAGAAAACTGCATAATATTTTCAAGCGGTTATCACATGAACACCGGCTTTTTTGCCGCAATGTTTGATAAAGGCGACCTTATAATTGCCGACAAACTTGTTCATGCAAGCATCATTGACGGGATACAGCTTTCAAGAGCTGAACATATCCGGTATAACCACCTTGATTATGAACATTTAAGAAAGATCCTGAATGAAAACAGGACAAAATATAAGTCAGTCGTAATTGTTACAGAATCGGTTTTCAGCATGGATGGCGACATTGCAGATCTGAAAGAACTTGTCAATATTGCCGGATCTTTTGACGCTCAGCTTTTTGTTGATGAAGCACATGCGGTCGGCTGCTGCGGAGAGAACGGACTTGGAATATGCGAAAAGACAGGAACATCTAAGAATATTGATTTTCTGGCAGGAACTTTCGGGAAAGCACTCGGCGGAGCAGGCGGCTTCATCGTTTGCGACAATGTGATCAAGCAGTTTCTTATTAACAGATGCCGCTCATTTATTTTCACAACAGCCCTTCCTCCAATAAACATTTCCTGGATGAATTTCATCTTGGGAAAGATCGCTGAAATGAAAAAAGAAAGGGAAAAACTTATATCTGCAAGTGACCTTTTCAAAAACTTGCTTACTAAATCCGGTTTTACCACAAGGGGTTCATCCCAAATAGTTCCCGTGATAACAGGTGATGATGAAACAACCGTTCATCTTTCTGAAAAAATGAGATCATCAGGATTTTATGTCCCCGCCATCAGACCGCCGACAGTACCTGCCGGAACTTCCAGACTGAGATTTTCTCTCACAGCGGAGTTTTCAGAAGATGAGATAAATTTGATAGTTGAAACACTTTCAGGAACAAGGTTATGAAACTTTCGTGGCTCAACAATTCGGGGAACAGTACGCTCATACTTTTCTTTTCGGGCTGGAGCGTTGAGCCTGAACATATGAAATTTCTTGACTGTTCGCACTTTGATGTTGCAATGCTTCACAGATACGACTCTTTTGACATTCCTGACGGGATTGACTTCGCAAAATATGACAAAATTGTTGCAGTTACTTATTCTTTCGGCGTTTTTACAGGGTTAACCGCCCTTTCAAAGATAAATTTTTCAGGAGAGATCTTTGCAGTAAACGGAACAATGAAACCGGTTGATAACCGTTCCGGCATAAGAAAAATGGTTTTTGAGAAAACCCTTGCGAACCTGAGTGAAGAGACTTTGGATCAGTTCAGAAAAAATATGTTCGCTGATGGTCCTTCATACGAAACATTCGTTAAAAGCTCAATATTCAGCAACAATATTAATGAGTTAAAGAATGAACTCGAATTCATCCGTGATAACAGTGAAAAAGGGAGCAGTGATCTTTCAAAAGTACAGAAAGTTCTCATTTCAAAGTCGGACAGAATAATATTTTCGAAGAATCAAGTTGATTTCTGGAACGATTTCAACTATGTATTGATTGATGGGGGTCATTTTCCGTTTTACGGTTTTAAGAGCTGGGGGGAGATAGTTCAATTATGCAGACAGTAGACAAAACGAGAGTAAAAAAGAAATTTCTTGAAGCACTTCATTCTTACGATGATCACGCTTCAGTTCAGCGCCTCATGGGGCTTGAACTTGTAAGAGAACTTAACAATTGCTCTCCTGAAAAATTCGGCACTGTTCTTGAGATCGGTTCAGGAACAGGAAAACTGACAAAATATCTAAGCAGAGAGATACGGTTCAACACTATTTTCTGCAACGATCTTTTTGAGGAAGCTTATCCCTACATTGTGAAATGGTGTAAAAAAGAGAACTTTCTTGTCTGCGACGGTGAAGATGTTTCCAAACTT
Organism: uncultured Spirochaetales bacterium; assembly: GCA_964630905.1. Taxonomy (GTDB): domain Bacteria; phylum UBP6; class UBA1177; order UBA1177; family UBA1177; genus JAGOEX01. Next base: position 202,360 of record CAZVWR010000001.1, read on the forward strand.
CCGGGCAATATAGATCTCCTTGTTTCAAATGCGACATTCCAGTGGTTTGCCGATCTTCCGGGATTTCTCCATGCGGTCCGTTCACGGCTCAATGATAATGCGATAGCCGGTTTCACAACTTTCGGCCCTTCCCAGTTTAAAGAAACGAAAGAGATAACAGGAAAATGTCTTGAATATGTTGTCAGAAAAGATCTTGAAGAACAGATACAGGATAAATATAAAGTTATTTATTTTAATGAATGGGAGGAGACTCTCAAATTCGCTTCAGTAAAAAGAGTTCTCAAACATATTTCAGCAACCGGTGTTTCGGGGGTTTCGAGTTCTCTTCCTTCGATGGATTTTGAAACTTTTCAGACAAAATACAAAGAAAAATTCTTTGACGGTGAGATGTATTCTCTCACCTATCATCCGCAGATATGGATATTGAAAGCACTCTGATAAAGGGGTGTCTCATCTGCGGCTCAAAAACTGCAGATAACGGACTTTTCTGCAGTGAATGCGGCAAATTTGCACTTACAATCGAAAGAAGATGCGGCAGATGCGGAGCTTTCACGCTCGACCCTTCAAAACCCGACTGCAATTCGTGCCGCGGTAAAAAGATGTTCGTTGACACGATTTTTTCTTTTTATATCTATTCCGGTCCGGTATCAAGCGTCATATCAAAAATGAAATATGGAAAAATTGAGTCCTATGCTGCGGTTCTGGGAACTTTTCTTGCAATGAATGTTCCTGCTGACATGGTAAAAGAGAGGACTGTGATATTTCCTCCAATGAGCTTTTTCCATAAATTCTCAAGATCGTTCAATCAGGCACAGATCATAGCCGACAGAGTTGCTTCAATACACAAGCTCGAACTTGACAGCAAACTCATCAAAAAAGTGAAAAAGACCAGACCGCAGGCATCTCTAACCTATGAAGAAAGACAGACAAACCTAAAAAACGCTTTCGCAATAACAAAAAATGTGGAAACCCGCTCTTTTCTGATTGTTGACGATGTCTGCACAACTTTTTCCACGATAAATTCAATTGCTGAACTTCTTAGAAAAAACGGTGCTGAAAGTGTAAATGCCGTCACTGTTGCAAGAACCTCACCTTATTTTACATAATCCAATGATTTAATTTCATTTTGTCTGTCTATTGATGTATAATTACAAGCTAACAATTTCTTTTGGAGAATTTTATGAAAAGATTTTTTATCGCAGTTATTTTGATCATTTCACTTATTTTTGTTGTTTCATGCGGAGATAACAAAACTGAAGACAAAGGTGACACTGGAAACACTGGTAATACCGGCGACACTGGTAATACCGGCGATACAGGCGATACTGGCAACACCGGCAACACCGGCGATACAGCAGTTGAGTGTGTAGGTATTTCAATTGAATCTCTGGAACTGGTTGAAGGGTCTGATGCTTACAGCGGTTCATTAGACAAACCTCTCGGGGACGAAACCCTTGAAGACACTATATCTTTCCAGTTCTACACGGAAGATTATTCTCCTGTGCCTGAGCTTCCTGCCGGTACTTATGATCTGGGCACTGGAATTAATGCAAATTTCAATTCATGTTCTGAATGTGTTCTCATTTTTGAGGACGAAAATACAAAAACATATTTTCAGGAAAGTGGAACACTTACGATTACAGAAAACAAGGCGGGAACAATTGAAACAAAAGGAACTCTGACTGCCAAACTTGTTGAAGTCACAATTGCTGAAGATTATACATCTACCCCTGTTGCAGGCGGTGGCTGTTATGAAATTGAAGCAGGCACATGGGACAACATCTGTGTTCCGGATTGCAAAGGCAAGATCTGCGGAAACGACGGTTGCGGCGGAGAATGTGGAGAAGGATGCGAAGAAGATAAAAAATGCAATGAAGATGGAACAGCATGTGTTGACTACGGCTGTGAAGTTGTTACCTTAAGTTCTTTTGAAACAGGAACAGTAAATTTAGAAAACGAATATTTTCAGTACGATCTTACTTATGACCCAAACTCAGGGGAAGCCGGGATAGCTGATGAAATGATGCTTGAATTCTATGCTACACCTGAAGTTAAAGATTATGACCTTCTGGGAAAAAATTATGTTGACTGCGAGCAGTGCATACTTGTTTTTGAAGATATTGAATATGAAGGTGAAGAAGTTAAAACTATCGGCAGATACTACTTCCAGCAGAAAGGAACAATATCTGTTGAATCATTCGCTGACGACGGAAAGATCAAAGGATCGCTTAAGAATGTCCGTCTTGTAGAAGTCACAATTGACTCAAGCTATACATCCACACCCGTACAGGGCGGAACATGTCTTGAGTTCGTTGATGAGGCATTTGAAATCAAATAACTGAATTTCTCAACCATTCTCTGAATTTCCTTTTTTTGGGTTTGTTTCCCGTTGGATTTGTAGGGGCGGGATTTATTTTGATTTTGTTTTCCCGGTTTTCCATTTCCGTCGTAGGGGCGAAAAATCTTTCGCCCTTACAAGCTACATTGTTTTCATCATTTTCCCAATTTACCGGATTGTCAAAAATATATTGCCTTATTTTTTCAAGATCTGATTCGTTTCTAATCACATGTTCATAATAATTTCTATGCCATACATCAATTATTTCAAGATTTTTCCTTGCCCATTTTGTTACACCGATCTTAAAACCACGAACAATGGAACCAACTGTTTTCGATGTTCCGGAATTCATATCGGTATCCCTATCATCCGTAGGGGCGAAAAATCTTTCGCCCTTACAACCAACGCCCCTACAATTAATCAAAAAAATACCATGAAAATGATTTGGCATCACACAACATTCATCAATTTCAACATCAGGAAAATGTTCAGGAATCTGCGACCAACAGTGCAAAACCATTTTTCCCATATCATTTAAAATCATTTCACCATTTTCAATCTCACCAAACAGGTCTTCACGGTTTTTTGCTACAACTGTCACGAAATACGCACCGTTTTGTGAATAATCGTAATCTCTCAACCGGATTGAACGGCGGTGATGTATTTCAGGATTGAATACCATTATTTATTTCCGTAGGGGCGAAAAATCTTTCGCCAGGGGTTTTAAGAGTTTATTTACTATATCGGACATTGGAACTCCTATATATAAAAATATTGTTTAGGTATAAAATTTCACACTATCTTTCTTTTTTAAATATAACCCTAATCTTTTTTGGAGACCGATAACTATAAAGATCCATTTTTTTTGCTCTGTATCTTGAACCTCCTGAAATATTCTTTAGCTCAACAATTTCGTCAATAATATCGAACCTCTCTTTCACCTCATCTTTAATTGTAGAATGGATATTGTTTGACATCAAAACCTTTCCGTCAGGTGAAGAATCATCAATATTTTTAACTTTTGATTGCAATCTTGCAGCAACATTTAGAGCTCTTCCTAGATACTCTGTTTTAGTATTCATAATTACTCTTATTAATGTTCCTTTATCCACGCCGAATGTAACTCCTGTACCACCTATGTCAGTCGAGAGAACTGGCTCAATCTTTTCATTAAAAAGTCTCTTATATTCTTCGCAAATCTCTTTCAAAAAAACAAACATCTCTTCTTTATTACAATGAATCGGAAAAAAAAGAATCCATCCATCTCCCAGGAATTTATGTATCTGGAATTTTTGACCATCATCCTGTTTTTTTACTAAAAACTTTTTTAATGAAATAATTAAGTTTCGCCATTTATTCATTTTTTCATTTGACAACAAATCCTCAACAATTTTAGTTGAAGAACAAATATCAAGGAAAACTACAATTTTCTCAACATTCCTAATGCTATCCTTCTCCATTGTCATAATTTTCTCCTCCTATTTATTCAAACAACATTTTTTATATTTTTTTCCACTTCCACATGGACACGGATCGTTGAACCCTTCAGAAAAAAGTGGACAGTTAGTTAAGCCAACTTACACTAATTGA
>CAZVWR010000002.1:0-122346 GCA_964630905.1 uncultured Spirochaetales bacterium
CAAAGGAGTTTTTGATGATACGGATAACGCTTACAATTCTAGCTTTAACTCTTCGATCTCTTCTTCAGAAAGATCGCTGCATGGACAGTTTATTCCGCTGTTTTCAGGAGTCGGCGGATATTCAACGACCTTTGAAGGGTCTTTTCTGTAATCTGTGTTTACAAAGCTTCCGAGAATTGCCCCGGCTTTGGAGCTTTCTTCTCCGAGAACCTCTTCAGATTCGACCATCCGTTTTAATGCTTCTGTATCCGTTTCTTCCTTTCTGTCAGTGAAAAAAAGATCAAAACCGATTTTTTTTGCACCTGCTTCGGTAAGAACAGATATCATTGCTCCGTAAAGTCCCCTGTCGACCGGCCAACCGAAAACAGAAAGCGAATACTGGTCAACAGCGATCAGAACGCTCTCCGCCGGTACTTCTGGCTCAACTGATATCATCATTAGGTCAAGAAATGAAAAATCGAGCTTTTTTGCCACCGGAGTATAAACTGCGGCAGTTCCGATCAGAAAAGCCGCAAAAGCTACAAGAAGTTTCAAAAATGGAGAGCTTTTCATTAATTATTTCTTAATTTTGTCCCAGAAGAACATTTCAGCCGTCGCCGAAGCTTCTGTTGTGGCATCACTGGCCTTTCTTCCTCCGACATGGGATGTTTTTATCTCTTTTGAGGTGGTTGATGCTTTGCCTTTCTCACCGGCTTTTTCGCGTGCCTGTTTAAGAATGTCGGAGATCTTCTTTTTTGTCTCCGATTCCTTTGATGCTTCATCACCCATTCCAAGTCCGCCGTTATCTGAAAGCATATTAATGACATTCGGAGGAAGCATTGCCACTGCTTCGCCGTAGTTATTTTTGTTCATATTTGCATCAATGGTCTGAAGATCACTTCTTTCAAGAGCATCATACATTGACATTACAGTCATGTTGTAGCACCCTTCAACAGTGCCTCCGCTACATAGATTTGCAGCTTCTGTTATTGCTTCGTCCCTTTTTCCGGTAAGCCAGAGGGCAACACTTTTTGCAAGCGGCTCTTTTGACAGAGTTTCAGGTTTGATATCAGGATTTTTATGCTCTATCTTACTTTTGTGAATGCTTTCAGCCCAGACAGGTGCTTTGTCTTTATATGATTTTCTGACATCGGCAAGAACATTTTTAACAACTTCTTCTTTTGGTTCAACAAAGTTCAGGCTGACCTTGTCTGAACTTACAGATGTTACAGGATAACTTTTCCACGCTTCTCTTGTTCTGAAAGCACTAATGGAATTTGCAGAATTTTTCACAATATCAGATGCCTTAAGCCACGCCTCGGCAAAAGATGATCCGATCGCAGTCGCTTCAACCGGAATGAAAAGTGCTCCGTCAACTTCTACAAAAAGTGATTTGGGAAGATTGAAAATGACATTTCCGCCTGCCAGCGAGCCGCTTTCAACACCGAGGAACACATGTCCGGGTGAAGTTATGATGACAGTTGCAAGGCCCACAGATTCAAAAAGAGAAGCCAGAAGAACTGTGAGATCATCGCAGTCACCGGCACCTCTAGAAAGAGTTTCGGCAGGGAACTGAACTGTGTCAATATTTGAATCAAAACTGGTACTTACAGGATCGCTGATATATTTTAAGGGTGAATGCCAGAGCGATGAGAAAATGAGGGCCGCATTTCCAAGCTGTTTTGTGGCGAGCTCTTTCGGAGCACCTTTCTTGATAGTCTGTGTAGCAAGATCTCTTACAGATTTGTTTGAAGGATCGACAAAAGATGCGATCGTCATCGGATTTGACCAGTCGATCGTGTTCTTTGAATGAATTACGAGAGGAGCGTATGCATCTTTTCTGCCATAGCTTTCGCCCGTTGTGAAAGTTATGTTTGCGGCAAGCTGAGCATATTCAGATTTTCCTTCAGGTATCGTATCAAGTTTTACATCGGCAGAAACAACTGCATTCGGAGCGATGTCGCTGACCTTTGCTGTTCCTACAACTTTATCACTGATCTTGAAAGCGATCTCGACATTTTTAAGGGTTCCGCTCGAAATATTCTTCAATGTTATTGAACCTATACCTTTTGTTCTGTAATACGGAACAAGAGAAGGGAATATCTGCCCGACTTCGAATTTATCTACGGTGAGCTTGATGGAATCTGTTATCGTTGCCGCATCATTTGCAAAGTTGAGCGATTTTCTGAAATCGGGCTTGGTCATGGAAACACGGTATGTGGCATCCATTGTTCTTACAGCCTTATCCATCGCTTCAAAAGGATCTCCCGCCGTGCCCTTTGCCACAGCGATCTTTTTGCCGTCTTTGGATGTGATGAGGTCTATAACAGAAAGCCATTCATCATCTTTTTCAACAACTTCAGCAAATACAACAAGAGGAATGTCGTTCTTTTTAGCGGCAGACACAGCGGCATCTTTAGATCCTTTAAGAGTTTCAGATTCTTTGATCTCAAAATATTCAAGATTCATCAGATAACTTGTAAGAAGGTCGGGCCCTTTTGAAGAAACCAGTTCCGCCATTGTTTTCTTTCCACCGCTTTTCGGAGGAGTAATGTATGCAGCAACGCCTCTTGAATATGCCTGACCGAAATCAAATTCAGCATGAAGAACCCTTCCTGCCTCATAGTTAACCCTCAAACTGAGTTTGTCTGAAGTATCGATCGCCTCTCTTAGTTTGCTGTAGTTAGCGGCACCTTCTCCAGAAACTGATATCTTGGAAAGATCCTTTTTGAACATTAAGACAGCTGCATCTTTAACCCCGTCAACTTTTTTAAGTTCAGCATTTATCTGATCTATCTTTGTTTTCTGGGCTACACCGGTGATGATAATGTCCATGCTCCATTTTCCTTCGTTTGACCAGTTCTTTGACCACTGATCAACAGCCGCATCAGCGTTTTTTCCCATATTCTTTTTTACAACCGTATTGATCGCCTGAAGAGCGTTCAATCCTGTCGCAGTATAATTTTTTGAATCGGCAAATATGACATCCCCTGAATCAACCCTGATCACTTTTGAATTCAAAACACAGAACCAGCTCTTTATGTTGCTTCCCATGATTCCGTCTGAGTTTTTGTCGCAGGCAAGCTGGGCTGAAACCAGAGCGTCGGCATTAAGCACAGAAAGTTCGGTCGGAACCTTTCCTTCTGCAACAAGGTCGGACAGGGCCGCTTTCTGGGCTTTAAGCGCAGTTGAAAGTTCAACTATTCTCATGTTCTTACCGGTGAGAATGCTTGCCATCTCTGTTTCTATGGATGCGGAATCATACTCTTTTCCGTCAACTGTCATTTTCGGCAGAAGAACTATTCTCAAGTCAACGGCCTGTATTGAAAAATAACAGAACATTACTAAAACAACAGTTAATAAACTGAAAAAATTTCTCATTTTTACCCTCCTTTAAATACCCTTAAAAAGCGTTAGTGACATAATCTTATATTTTAGAGGTATAAATAGCAAGTTTTTGAAATTCTCAGACAACTTAAATTTACTGGCATTTATTTTTATAACAACTTCCGCTTGAGCAGTCAGTTCCGGTATAGCAGTAAGCTCCGGATGAACCCTTTAAACAGACGCTTCCGATACATCTGTTCGAACAGCACTGAGAATTTGATGAACAGGATGTGTTGTATGTTCTGCATTCACATGTTTTTGATAGGAAAGTACCGACACATTCACCGAAACAACAGGTGGTTTCGGCAAAACGGCAGATTGTTCCGATAGGTCTGCAACATTCACTGTTGTAGCAGGTATCATATGAATTGCAGCAGTCGTTTTTAACCGAACACGATTCGTGGTTAAGTCGGCAACATTTTCCGCTTATACAGGAATCGGTCGTGTTAGTACAATCAGTAGCATCTTCACACGTTTTTTCTCCGGTGTTAAGCCCTGTAACGCACTGATCTGTTGCAATATTGCATGGATTTCCGTCACAGCAGTCAGCTTTTACATCACACCCATGGTAGTTTAAATCAATGCAGTTGACACACTCCTGATTGTCGGTATTGCATAGTTCGCTGCAGCAGGTTTCAGGCGATGTACACGCATCATCGTTAAGAGAACAGAACTGCGGCGATTCAAATTCGCAGATGTAGTAAATTGATGAAGTGGATGTCGGAGTGTTCCATTTAAATTTATAGTTTCCATAAAAACTTGCGTATTGATAGGAAGTTCCTGAATACGGAAAGGAAGTATACCAGTTGGCGTAAAAATAGGAGCTTCCTGTTGATGTGCCGTTCCACCTGTTGCTGCCGGTAACCCAGCGCCACACGCCATCTACATCCCGATCTGTAAAACCAAGCCAGTAATTTATAACTCCGCTTGCCAGTGCTTCAAGTTCTTTCTGTTCATTGTAACCGTCAATTGTCACAAGGTCTCCGCCGAAACCGATGCATGCCGTTCTTGCGGCATCCCATGTTTTCATGTCAGTTGATATCATGTAGCTGTTTTCTCTGTTGAGTTCACAGATATACGGTCTTGCTGTAGTACATGTTGAATTATACCATTTTCCTGCATATGCACTTTTATTAATAACTGCGCAATTTGATGTTGTGCTTGCGGTAGGATAGCCCGTATACCAGTTGACATACGAATCATTTTGAACTGAACCGGAAGAGGTTCCCTGCCAAACATGCGTCCCTGATACACTCCGCCATTCGAGATCGTGTCCGATATCATGGAAACCCGTCCAGTAATATGCCGTATTCACATATCCCGTGAGTGATTCAACATATGCCTGTTCCTGTGCAGAATTCAGAATTAACAGATCTCCTCCGCGGTTGATGCAGTCATTTCTTGCATTCTGCCATGTAGCAGTAGTCGATGAAATGTAATAATCTCCGTATTTTGGATATTTTATCCTGTCTCCGTCAAGGTTGTATCTCACTTTCATCTCTATGTTGTTCATTTTTACTTTACTGTCATTCCAGATACCTTCAGAAGGAGCTGTTGATCTGAATGCAATATTTATCGAATCTCTGTTACCGAATCGCATTCCTTCAACCAGTCTTCTGTTGTTGACTGTAAATGAATAATCATCTGTATTCGCAGTATCGTGGTCAATATCACCAAGAGAGATCCATGCTCCACCATAGAAAATCTCATAAGCGATAGACCCCAGCTTTTCATTATTTATAAAACCGTTCGCTCCTCCTGAGAATTTCACTGTAACATCTTCTATTCTTGCTGTATCCGGAATATCTGCAGTGTCTGTCTTGACACTGAATATCTGTGCAGGTCTTAAATATTTACCGACATTGTAAAGAAGTGTTCCGTCACCATATTCATCTGCGACATCTTTTCCGCCGTGCACAAGGAAAAATCCGTTATCTCCAAAATATGCTGAAGTAAAACCACTTCTATAGGTTTCACTCGTAGAATCAATGAGTTCATAACTTATTCCGTTATACTTCCATACAACAAAGGTGTCCGTTTCAATATCGCCACCGATTAAAATCATATTGCCTGATTCACTGTGGTGGAACATTTCAGGGTTCCGTAGATCTCCCGGAGGATTGCTGTCACCTTCCGGATCATACAGGGTTTTCTGTGTCCACGAAGTTCCGCTCCATTCCCATGTTTCACCAAGAGCACCCGTACCGCCAAAAAGGACAGATACGCCTCTTTTTGCATCATAGGCAAAAGCAAATCCGGTTCTTCCCGACGGTTCTGATGTGCATCCCGCTACACCGCTTCCGCAGACTTTTGTCCATGAAGTCCCGTTATACTCATAAGTTCCTTCAGAATAATAATATCCACCGCCACCTTCGTAACCTCCACCGAAAAGAACAATTACATTTCTTGCTGAATCAAAAACCATCTTGGCATGTTCCCTGTTTCCGGGCAGAGACCCTGAAATTGCGTATGTCCAGGTTGTTCCGTTATAGGTATATGTTCTGGCATTTGTTGTATACATGACCGTTTTTGCTGTAGGCGCAGACATATATGCCATTGCATGCCCACTTCCTGCCGGAGGAATTAAAGCGGTTGATTTCTGTGTCCAGCTTACACCGTCAAATTCCCATGTGCTGCTTATATCAGATGTTCCGTCATTTCCTCCGAACATTACAATTTTCTTTCTTACTGAATCATACGCCGCCGCACCTTCTGTTACAGATTCAGGGTGTGAGCCTCTGTCAATTACAACCCAGCTGCCATTTACAAGACCCAGTGTGTCTGTAAATATCTTGTAGGTGTCTTTTATCCCTCCGTTGATCATCATCATCTGTCTTCCTGCATTATATACAAAAAGAGGTTTTTCAAGTCCCAGAGGAAGGTTCGGACCGGCTGTCCATGAACTGCCGCTCCATATCCATGTCTGATTGGAAAAACCGTAAGTCGGTGAACCAAGCCGTCCGCCTGCAAGATAAAGCACTTCATTTACCGGATCCCAAGCGATTGATGCGTTTTTAAACGCAGGTCCTGCAGCATTCAGTGCTGTCCACTCCGTTCCGTTCCATTCCCACAGATCTGTCAAAATATTGTTTGAAGAATCTGTTCCACCGTACATCAACACCGTTCCACGTTCTTCACTATAAGTCATCTGGCAGTCATAACGGGGATCAGGTGTATCCACGGCGCTCGTTTTCTGTGTCCATGAAGTACCATTGAATTCCCATGTCTGATCAGTCAATGATACTCCGGCAGTCCCGATGTCACCACCGAAAACCACACTGACAGCCCTTTTCCTGTCATAAGCCATACAGTGAAAAACTCTTTCAGATGGTTTTGCCCCTGAGATTGACTTTACCGACCATCCTTCACCATTCCATTCCCACATATCATTTCGTTTGATCGAATCGGGTGGTATATAATGCTCCCCTCCGAATACAATGATCTTATCACGGTTAATATCGTAAACCATTCCATGACCTCTTCTTGCCGGAGGAAGCGCTCCGCCAATCCCTTTTATTTCCCAGTAGAAACCGTCCCACCTGTGAAGATCATTGAGCATAACACGCGTTCCGTCTTCATATGTTGACCATTCACCTCCGAAAACATAAACATATCCTCGAATTGAATCATAGGCCGCAGCTCCGTGCATTCTTCCACAGCTGAAATCCCATATAAGTGGATTTGCATAGGGTTCTGCAAGTTTACGCCATTGCCCGGAAACATTTGATTGTGCAGGAAGAGTGTCTGTTTCTTCACTATCAACATCGCCTTCTCTTGAAAGATAACCGGTAAAGTATGATCTGTTGTAGAAACTGTGCGGATTAGGCCAGTCAAGCCCTGTGACTTTATCATTAAGATTAGCTGTCCATTCAACATTAGGAACTCTCGGGAGCACGGACGGTATTTCTTCAGGTGTACTGAAAGATATTGCAATACCTGAATATTTAACAGGATTCACATAGACTTCGCTTGCGTTTGAACCATAAAGATTAGGTATATTAAAACTGCCGTCAGCACTTACTGTTGCATCACCGAGATATTGTCCGTTAATTGAATAAAGAATGACTTTTTCTATATCTGCTGAAGGAACAGACATAATTCCACCTTCAACCGAAGCGAAAGGAGTAGTCTTTTCACTATTGCCATAAGGAAATCTTCTGTAGATCATCTGTTCTTCATCAATATCACCCGGCTGCGGTTCTGTCTTGTCAACATAAAGTTTCCATGTCAGGTTCTGTGTACTTGAGTTGCCGAGCATGTCTGACCATGTAACTTTGAAATTATACAGACCTTCGGCTATTGAATCACTCATTTGCACTGCATAAGAAACAACATTCCCCCCGACTGACGGTGATCCCAGATCAAAAGCAGTTCCGGATATAGGCTGGATCACGACAGAAAGTGAACTGTTTATGTCTTCGTCAGCAAACAGGCTTAATGAAACCTGAACAAATTCATCACTGTACGGATCTTTAACGCTCAAATAAAGAGTTTTGTTAAAGGTGTCTCTTGCGGAAGAGAAAAGAGGATATCTGTCAAATATGTGACTTACAAGTTGCGGACCTGTGAAGTCAAAAGAAACCTGCTGACCTGTTGATGCCGCAGTAATGTTGCCTGCGAGGTCTTCTATTTCTGTTGTTATGACTTTGTTTCCGTCACCTTCAGTTCCGGCAACTGTATAAAGATAGCAGTTGTTATATCCGCCGGGACATGAGCTCTGTCTTGTCGCGGCATATCCCCCCACTTTAAGCACAGGATTGCCTTTTATGGTTTCGTTTGCAGTAATATTACAGTTTGCTGTAACTGTCTGGCCTGCTTTCACAGCTTTTATTCCGCTTGGGTTCGTATAGCCGCTTGACACAGCAATATCACATGTGTTTGCGGAAAAAGAAGGTGTCGTTCTGTCAACTGTCACGGAGCCGACCTGAATGTAGCTGCCGCCGTTTGTCCAGTTTCCGGCTATATCTTTTGTAGCCACCCAGAAACTTACTGTACCCTGAGTTGTAGCACCGGTAACTGTTGCGGTATAAACAAAATTCGTGTCTGTGCTGAGACCAGTATCTTTTGTGAATGTAATGGTGCTTGAAATATAGAACTGAGATATATCAACAGGCTCGCTGAACTTGAACTTCGCTTCAATTGTATCCCCCAGTTTTGCATATTGCGGTGACATGAAGTTGCTGTGCATTTCGGGTGCCGAGACATCTAAAAGAATTCTGTTGAGATAAGCATCGGTTTTTGTGTTACCTGCTTCATCCTCCATTTCAACAGTGATATGTTTTGAACCGTCTCCGTCTCCGTTCTGGATAACTCTTGCAAATGTACATGTGCCGATAAAACAGTTTGCGCCCTGAAGTATCATTTCCGCTCCACCGAGCTTCATCTTCGGACTTTCCTTGAGAAGTTCGCTTACCGTCGTTGAAAAAACAACAACATCTCCTGCCCGTGCTATCTGGACGGCCTTTACCGTTGATGTGCCCTGATCATATATTACAGGAGCTGAAAGAGTGGATCCCGGAAGAGTTTTATCTATCTTCACCGTTGTAACAGTTGCGGGATCAGGTGAAATGCTGTTGCCTGCTGTATCTTTTGCTGTCACTTTAAAAGTGTAAGTGTTGTCAATGTTTACAAGTTCTGTAATATTGTAACTGCACTGGAAAGACTGAAGGTCGCCACCCGGATTTGTACAGGTCGGGACAGGAAGCACACCTGAAGGAGTTACGGTGACGCTTGCGCCTGTAAGTGCCTGAACTGTCTCACTGAAAGTCATGTAAAGAACAATAGAATTATGAGAGCTGTTTAAAACTGCAGGCGAAACCGATCCATTAATCAATGTCGGTGCAGTACGGTCAAAAGAAGGTCCTGCAAAATCTTTTGATGCAGGATTGCCCCTGAGATCTTTCATGCTTATGCTGATAGTTTTGTCTCCGTCAGTTATTCCGTCAAGATCATCAAAGATGTATGTATATTGAAGACCTGAAACTGATGATGGAGTGTTTTTCTGTTTTGTTGCCAATTTCACAACAGGATTGCTTTCAGGTGTTTCGCTAAGTGTAAAAATCACAGTAACATTTGCTGTAGAGCTTATAACCTTTAAAGGAACAAAGGAGTTTAGAGATATTACCGGCTGAGATTTGTCAACATAGGTTGATCCGACAGCGACCGGAGCAGACATCTGATTGCCTGATGCGTCTGTTCCTTTTACGAAATAGGTGTAGCTGCCGTTTGAAGATGATGGCACAGCTCCTACATTTACTGCGCACTGATATGACTGATTATCAGAAGTTGTACAGCTATGTGCGGGAAGTACTCCGGAAGGTGAAACTGTCACATCGCTGTTCAACAGAGGTGTTATTACCTCATTAAATGCAAACGATACCACCATTGTGGAAACATCCAGATTTACTATTGCAGGGTTGACACCCGACGAAACGACAGCCGGAGCGGTTCTGTCGAAGAAGAGGTTGGTGAAATCCTTTGATTCGATGTTCTGTGCGACATCTTTCACCTGAATGTTCAGGGTCTTGGGGCCGTCTGTTATACCCGCAAGATCAGTGAATTTATATGTGTACTGCAGACCTGCAACCGATTCATATGTCATAAGAGTTTTTTCGGAACCGATCTTAACTACCGGATTGTTCGCAAGTGTTTCGGTCACAGTGAAAACGACTGTTACCGATGTTACTGAGCTGTTGACCGTTTCAGGTGTTATCGAATTGAGCGTTATGCCGGGTGATGTCCTGTCAACTTCTGTAAATCCTGCTGTAGCGGCCGACTCCATCGGATTACCGGCAACATCTGTACCCGTAACAGTGAATGTATAAAAACCATTCGCAGAACTGTCAAGCGAAGCTGTATTGACCGTGCAGGTAATGGTCTGATTATTCCCGTCTATTGCCGAACAGCTGTGGGCTGGAAGTATGCCGGAAGGTGAAACGGCCAGATTGCCACTGACAAATGCGGCCATCGGTTCACTGTATGAGAAGCTTATGTTCAGTGTGTTCGATGTCTTATTCACAAAAGAAGGTGCAACTGTGGAAGAGATCATCTGCGGAGCCGTTCTGTCGAACTTGAGCGTTCCCGACCATACGGCCGACACAGGGTTTCCTGAACCGTCCTGAAGATCAACCGTTACATTCTTGCTGCCGTCACTTATTCCGCTAAGATCACTGAAAATGTAAGTGAATGTCTTTCCTCCGTTTGTTACTGAGGATGGGGTGCTCTTTGTCTTTTCAGTACCTATCTTGACAACGGGATTGCCTGCCGGCACATCATCAACGGTGAACACGACAGTCACGATACTTGAAGCAATATTAACAATGGAAGGCGTTAAGGAATCGAATGTGAGCTCCGGTGCATTCCTGTCCACTGTGAGCGTGCCTATCTGTGACGGGTTTACTGCCATCGGGTTGCCGGACTTGTCTTCCGCCTCGACCCTGAAAGTGAACGACCCTTCATAATCGCCAAGCGATGATGTGTTGTAAACGCAGGAATATGTCTGTTCGTCTCCTGAACTGTTCACACAGCTGTAACTTGTCAGGATACCTGCGGGAACTGTTGTCACATCGCCTTTCACAAAACCCTGTATCTTTTCAGAGAATGCAAAACTGAGAGTCACTGAGGATGTCCCTTCGTTTGCTATCGAAGGTGCTACTGTGCTTGAAAGAACTGACGGGAGAGTTCTGTCAACCGTGATCGAATCTCCGTAAGTATAATCTTTTGTGTTCCTTCTGAGGTCAGTGACCTGTACAACGACTGTCTTAAATCCGTCTGAAAGCAGGGAGAGATCATTGAAAACATATGTGTACTGAAGGCCTGAAACGCTGTATGGCGAATTGTCTGACAATTCGTTCCCGACTGTTACCAAAGGATTTTCTTCAAGTGTTTCGCTAACAGTGAAAACAACTGTGAGAGAGGCTGTTGATGCTTTCACAATAAGAGGTGTGACACTTACAAATGACACTGACGGGTCAGTCCTGTCAACCGTGACACCTGTAAGATTTGCAGGAGCGTACATCGGGTTTCCGTACTGGTCGGTCCCGGTCAGAGAAAAGGTGTATGGCCCGTCTGCTGATGATCCCAGTGCACTTGTGTTTATTGAACACAGATATGACTGACTGTCTGATGTCGAACAGACTGGAGAGGGAAGATTGCCTGATGGTGAAACTGTGAGATTTGCATTTGACCATGCACTCATTTTCTCGCTGTAAGTGAAAGATATTATTATCTCATCTGTTAATTTATTCACGATCAGAGGTGTCGTGTTTGAAGAAACAAGAATCGGCTCAGTCCTGTCAAAAAGCGGGCCTGCGAAGTCCTCTGTTATGCTGTTGCCAGAGCCGTCTTTAACGGTTATGGTTATCCCTTTCTCGCCGTCGGTTATCCCGGCAAGGTCATTGAATGTATAAGTGTATGTAAGTCCTGAAACATTTGAAGGAGCTGTTTTCGTCTTTGTTCCGGCAAGCTTGACCACAGGGTTCTCAAGCGGTGTTTCACTCAGTGTGAACACAACAGAAACACTTGCGGTCGTATTTATGACAACTGAAGGAGCTGCTGAACCGAATGTTATATCAAGATCGCTCCTGTCAACTGTTACCGTCCCTATCGTAGCTGAAGACATCGGGTTGCCGTACTGGTCTGAACCGCTCACTGAATATGTATATGTGCCGTCCTTATCATTTCCAAGCAAACTCACATCGACTGTGCATGAATATGACTGATTGTCCGCAGTTGTGCAGTCATGTGCAGGAAGTCCTGCAGGAGCAACGGTCACATTGCCGTTTGTGAGGGCTGTCATCTTTTCAGAGAATGTAAATGAGATCGTGATCTGAGTCGCATCCTTGTTTACAACTGAAGGGGCTATGTTCTTTGAAACAACCGACGGCGTGGTTCTATCAAAAAGAGGTCCTGTAAAATCTTCTGTTATCAAATTGCCTGAACTGTCCTTGACACTTATTGTAACCCCTTTCTCGCCGTCGGTTATCCCGGCAAGGTCATTGAATGTATAAGTGTATGTAAGTCCTGAAACATTTGAAGGAGCTGTTTTCGTCTTTGTTCCGGCAAGCTTGACCACAGGGTTCTCAAGCGGTGTTTCACTCAGTGTGAACACAACAGAAACACTTGCGGTCGTATTTATGACAACTGAAGGAGCTGCTGAACCGAATGTTATATCAAGATCGCTCCTGTCAACTGTTACCGTCCCTATCGTAGCTGAAGACATCGGGTTGCCGTACTGGTCTGAACCGCTCACTGAATATGTATATGTGCCGTCCTTATCATTTCCAAGCAAACTCACATCGACTGTGCATGAATATGACTGATTGTCCGCAGTTGTGCAGTCATGTGCAGGAAGTCCTGCAGGAGCAACGGTCACATTGCCGTTTGTGAGGGCTGTCATCTTTTCAGAGAATGTAAATGAGATCGTGATCTGAGTCGCATCCTTATTTACAACTGAAGGAGCTATATTCTTTGACACAACACTTGGTGCAAGACGGTCAAAAAATATCTGCTCTGTCGAGGTGCCGGTGACATTGTTGCCGGCATCATCCTTAAGTTCGACAATTATATTCTTATTTCCGTCGCTTATGCCGCTCAGGTCGTCAAAAATATATTTAAATGTCTTTCCTCCGTTGGTGACCTCAAACGGCGTTGATAATGCTTTTTCCGTTCCGATCTTTACCACAGGGCTGCCGTCAGGGACTTTGTCAACAGTGAACTGAACAGTGACAGAAGTTACTGAATTGTTGACAAGAAGCGGTAAAATGCTGTCAAATGTGAGTTCAGGCGCGTTTCTGTCAACTGTGAGCGTCCCTATCTGCGACGGATTTACATCCATCGGGTTCCCTGACTTGTCCGTTGCGGAAACAGAGAATGTAAGCACTCCATCATAAGTTCCTGCTGTCGACATATTGAATACGCATGAAAAATTCTGTTCATCGCCCGATGTGTTTTCACATGAATAATCAGTCAATATCCCGGAAGGACTCGCCGTCACATGGCTATTGTTAAATGAACTTATCTTTTCAGAAAATGTGAAGTTGACAGCGACCGTACCGGTATTGAGGTTCGCTATCGACGGAGCTATTGTTTTTGCAATTATTGAAGGAGCACTCCTGTCAACAGTGATATTTTCAGAATATGTCACGGTTTTCATGTTGCCCGCCTTATCGGTAATAAATACAGATATCTGTTTTGAACCGTCACTCAGGAGCGAAAGATCATTGAAGATATATGTGTACTGAAATCCTGAAACATTTGAAGGGGTGCTTGAAGCAATATCACTTCCGATGTTAACGGCCGGCATCCCGGAAAGTTCTTCATCAACCGTGAATATAACCGTGACCGATTCAGCCGATTTCACAATATTGAGAGGGGCCACAGTGTTAAAAACTGCATCCGGAAGCTTCCTGTCAACTTTTAAAATACCGACTTCAACGGGAGTGCCTCCGGAAGTCAGAGCGTTTCCGGCAATATCTGCGGCATTGACTTTGAAAGTCAGCGTGTCATCTGTTTCATCTGATTGATCGAATACCGTTTCGCAACTGAACGACTGGTGGTTCGCATTCGCAGGGGTGCAGTTAAACGCAGGAACTGATCCACCTTCTGCTGAAACAACGGTGAAATCAAACGAAGAGGGATAGTTTATCTTTTCTGAAAAACTGAACCGCACCTGTACCGTACTGTTATATCTGTTCGCAGTTCCTTCCGGAATGATGACAGGATTGAGCAGTTCAGGTCTCGTCGCATCATATGTAACTGTCTTTGAAAGGGTGATGATGCTTGTATTGCCGGCAGGATCACGCAGATTCACTGTGACCGATTTTACACCATCTGTCTCATCACTGTCTTCGTTGGCTTTGTGCTGACATGTATAATTTATACTGCCTGTGCAGGATGATTCATCTATCTGCTTATCACCGATCTTTACCACAGGTTTTGCCGCAAGTTCTTCATTAACGGTGAATGTCACCGTGAACTGCTCATTCTGCCTTACCGCAACAGGGGTTATATTCTGTGCTGAAAGATATGGCTTTTGACGGTCAGACTCAATTTTTCCGATGAACATACCGGTCACTTCATTGCCTGCCGTATCTCTGAGATCGACACTTACATTATAATTTTCAACACGGGTGTCCGATTCAAGGAATGAATATGTACAGAGAAACTGCTTGCTGTAACCTGATCCGGTATTGCAGTTAAGCATCAGTTCCGGACCGAAATTTTCAGACACGACATACACTTCATCAACATTTATCTGAACATCTTCTGAAAAACTGAACTGGACCTTTACTTCATTTGTTGAACTGTTCACTTTTTCAGGTATCACTATCGTGCTTGAAAGCTGAGGGGCGCTCATGTCGTATGTCAGCTGACCGATAGGATATGATGTCCCGTTGCCCGCAAGGTCCTTCACTTCGACTGTAACATCTTTCGTCCCTTCACCGTCATCTGCCGAAGGCGTGGAGTAGGTGCAGGTATATCTCTTTCCCGCTGTGATATCTTCACTTATACACACTGAAAGTTTTTTAAGCCCTATTCTGACCGCATAATCGCTCAAATCCTCTTTGACTTCAAAACTTATTGAGATCATTTCATTTTCAAGGACAAATGTTCTTAAAGGATCGTCACTCACCTTGATAACAGTATTGAATATCTCGGGCGGAGTATTATCAATCTCAACGGTTCCGATCTCTATTTCCGAACTTATCGGATTTCCAGCAATGTCAAACGCTTCGAGTATCTTTATGGTATAACTTTTTTCTTCATCAGCAGGCGTAACCTTGTGCTTATAAATGAACAGTTTCTTGTCGCTTTCGCTGTTATCTCTTATAAATTCAAGTCCGTCCCATGCCATTACAACATTTTCGACATCTTCTGTAAAGCTGAAACGGACATCAACAGTGCTGTCGCTGTTTGCTTTTGAAGGGGCGATGACAGGATTAACAACAGCAGGAGGTGTTACATCGTATTCTATCGTAAGCGGACTTCCACCGGTTTTTTTAAGCTGGACTGTAGAACTGTTACCTGACATGTCGGTCATCTGGACACTGAACTGTTTCACACCGTCACCTTCATCGCTGTCGGCATTTGCTGTATGTGTGCAGAGATATTTTTTCGCATCAGTATCTGATTTCACACAACCTGACGAAATGTCCTTTGAACCGGTGAGAACTGTAATAGATTTGAGCTCTTCAGACAATTGAAGGTCAAGAGTGAAAACTTCAAGGAGCTTAACATTGGTTTTTGAAAGTGTATGTGACAGCACCGAAGGCATTCCGACATCTATCGCAACGGTTCCGAGCGTATAAGGTTCAAGCGTGTTTCCTGCCGCATCAACAGCGGAAACTGAGAAAACATACTGAGGTGAGCTTTCATTATTTTCAACAGTTCTTGTGTATGAATATGTCAACCCGTCAACTGACTGTGAGAAAAGTTCAGACTCTGAACCGTTAACAAGAAATTTAAGCTCCGTCACTGGTTCGCTTATGTTAAATCTCACTTCTATTTTAGCACCGAGTCCCGCATTACCGGGTTCTCCGGCAGGAGTAACAGTCGGGTTAATGACCGCAGGTGCACTGAGATCGAACTTTACAGTCTGTTCCATCTCAACAACATTCTGGTTGCGCGCAAGGTCGGATAATGACACCAGCACCGTTTTTAAACCTTCAATGTCAGTATCGGCAACAGTATATTTAAAAGTGTACGGTTCCGTTGAATCACCGACCCTTTCAAATTTTTTGCCGTCAACTGTTACTTCAGGTGACTTCTCAAGATCTTCGCTCACTTTGAATGTAGCTGTTATCGTGTCTCCCGTTTTTACCGCCTGCTTGTCATCGGTCACAGAAACTATCTGATCGCTTATTTCAGGAAGAGTCCTGTCAACGATGAGGTTGCCGATAGTAAATGTCACAGGACCGTTACCGATCTGATCAAAAGCTCTTCCTTCAAGACCGTATGATCTTTCTTCTGTATTTTCATCTACCTCAAATGTATAAGTAAAAACATTGGTAGTTTCCCCTTCAGTTTTTGAAAAACTCAGTCCATCCCAGTCAATATCAAGTTTCTCAATGTCTACCGGTTCCGTAAAACTGAATACTGCTGTAACTATGTCACCGAGCTTTGCAGGGTTCGGTGTCACAGCGGGATTAATGATTCCGGGAGGTGTCTTGTCAACCAGAACTGAAACCTGAACAGTTTCTGACATATATCCGTCATCGTTCAGAAGTTTACCGTAGACAATCCTTTCTCCTCCGGCATCCTCAGCTATCTCAAGACCTTTGTTAAGATCCCATTTTTCAAGGTCATAAAATCCCCCTTCCACC
Source organism: uncultured Spirochaetales bacterium (assembly GCA_964630905.1). GTDB lineage: Bacteria > UBP6 > UBA1177 > UBA1177 > UBA1177 > JAGOEX01. The sequence goes on from CAZVWR010000002.1 coordinate 16,689, forward strand.
TCTTTAAGCTCGCTAAGCAGCTTGTCCGCGAATCCTTCCATCACAGATTTTTTATCATTGAGATACTTTTCAAGGATAGAGAGAGAATTTGATATGATAACCCTGTTCCCTTTTACAGCACTGATCCTGACGGATACTTCTGTACTATTTATCTTTACAGCCGCCGCTCCGTTCTGCACGATCTGAAGTGAAAATCCGTCGCCGTCACCTCCAGTTCCGGGCGTCGCACCGGTCTGCATAGCCACTTTCACCTCTTTATCGCGGTCCTTACTGCTGAAACTGAAAAGTTCTGATCTTCCGAAATAGAGAACTCTGTCCTGAGTTTTCTCGCTCCCCCTTATCTCCACTTTGACCACACGGTTGTCGCCGTATTTCAAGTCGGTCAGGTCTATTGAAACTTTTCCGGTCTTATCAAACCTGCTCGCCGCAGTCTGCATAAGAAGGATAGCTTTCTCTTTGTCGCCTTCCGGCCACTCTTCAAGAAGCACCCACGCATAATAGTCTTTTGAAGAGAAGTCAGGTTTATCAACTTCATTCCATTCAAACTTTATGTGAAACGATCCGGGCGTGTTGTCAAAATATTCACACCCGCTGAATAAGGCCGTCATTAATAAAACCAAAGCTGTAATAACTTTTCTCATTGGATCTCTCCGGTAATGAAAATTTAGTGGTATTATTATATTTAGTTTGTATTTACTTTCAAGATTTTAAAGAGCAATAATTTTAAGCAAATTGAGATGTTTCCTTGAAAAAAAAAGCGGTTCTCCTAAAATATTCCGTGTTCAGAATGATAAATGGAGGCCGACTTGAGAAAAACAGTTCTTGTCATGACAGCATTTTCACTGTTTTTAATAATTTCCTGCGAACAGGAAAAAGAAGAGAATGTTTACGGTGAATATGAAGACAAAAGCATTGAACAGCCTGATGAAAATGACCGCACGGATGATTACCAGAAAAAACCTGATGCTGACAACATCGTTATAAATGACAGCGAACCTGATGACCAGATCGACGCTGATTCAGAGTCAACCGATGAAGAGACTGGAGACCCTTACAAAGATATGGTTCTCATTCCTCAGGGTTATGCATGGATGGGATGCAACGAAAATGTGGAAAGCGACTGTCCTGCCGCTGAACTCCCATATCTTGAGATCTCTACAAAAGCTTACTACATCGATAAATATGAAGTGACGGTATCCGATTTTCAAAAATGCATTGATGCCAAAGCATGCGGTGATGAAGAGTTTGCATATGACGACATCGACATGTCTGAATATTGCAACCTCGGTTCAGGGAGGAGCAACCATCCGATGAACTGTGTAAGTTATTTCGGAGCACAGGCATATTGTCTCTGGGCCGGGAAACGGCTTCCAAGCGAAGGAGAGTGGGAAAAAGCGGCAAGAGGCGGCTGCGAAATACACGGAGATGACAACTGTGAAGAAAAAAGCTATATCTACACATGGGGCAATGAAGGTGAGCCAAGTTGCGCAAATGTAAGCATGGCTGTAATGGATGGTTATAATATTGATTACGGTTGCGGATCAAATTCCACCAGTATCGGAGGAAGCTATGAAGCGGGGAAAAGCCCTTACGGAGCATACGATATGCTCGGCAACCTTTTTGAGTGGGTTGATGATGAGTGGAGCGCTGATCACAGCGGTGCAAAACCTGACGGCTCATCAACAGGATCCGCTGACGGAGAAGCCGTCATTAAAGGCGGCGGATTTATGCAGACAAACAAAGCTGAATTCAGAATAAGTTACCGTGCAGGTGTCTATGTTGACGAGATTCTTTTTTCCAGAGGTTTCAGGTGTGTCGCCGATATAGAAAATTAAACAATCACTTTTCCTCAGCCAAATCTTTTCAAAATTGTTATTATTTGAACATGTAACGCAAGACATGTTCATTTTTTGAACACTTCTGGCGATGATTCCATTTTTTGAAATTGTCTTCATAGCACAGCTAACAATCTGATATTATTTACTTATATTTGACAATGGCATCGTTTTGTTTTTCTGGCACGCACTTTGCTCATATATGTCGGCTTTTGTTTTCTTATTCATTTTTTGAGGTTTGGTTATGAAGCTTCTCACAAAGTTCGTTCTTGTAACTGTTTCAATTTTCATAATTCTGGCTTTTGCCATTTCGTATGTGAGCATAAAGTGGATAAACAGTAATACCATAAATGAAGCTCAGCACCGTGTCGAACTCACAATGAAATCGGCCCTTGATACATTTAATAAAAAAAATGACAGCACACTCCAGCTTCTTGAAGTTTTTGCACAGAATGAGGTTTTAAGGGATTATCTCAAAAATCCTTCGGACAGGGAACTTTCCGAAAAAGTTATGGAACGGTTCAGGAACCTCAGAATTTCCTACAATATGGATATACTCAACATAATATCACCTGACGGAACGGTCATGATGAGAACAAGACCTCCGTTTAACAAAGGTGATGATGTTTCGGACGACCCTATTGTAAAAAATGTTCTGAAACAGAAAAAAAGTGTAAAAGGGGTTTATGTCCTCACAAAAAGTCTTCTCATGGACGAAGGAACATCGCTTTACCAGAGAACCATTGACACTACCGGCGAATCAGATGCAATGATAATGGGAACAGCCATTCCGGTGGTTTACGACGGAAAAATAATCGGCATTCTTTCAACCGGATTTCTTTTGAACGGCAACAATGATCTGGTCGATGAGATCAGGGATTCAATTCTTTACGGTGATTATTACAAAGGACGCTCCGTAAACACCGTCACAATATTCATGGGAGACAAAAGGATAGCAACCAATGTTGTAGGAGAAAATGCAGGCAGAGCAACCGGAACAAGAGCTTCGGAAAAGATCGCCACTTCAGTTATGCAGAATGGAAAACCATGGACCGGAAGAGCGTGGGTCGTTGATGCGTGGTATCTTTCAAAATATGAGCCGATCAGAAATCCTGACGGGAACATAATCGGAATGCTCTATGTCGGAGAACTTGAAGAAAAATACAGAGATATAAGGTTCAAAGCTGTTACGAGCATGCTTTCGGTCGTGTTTGCCGGAATGGTCTTCAGCATTCTGATATTCACATTCATCGCATGGGGAATACTTGTCCCTGTGAAAAATCTTCATAACATGACGGTTCAACTTATGAGCGGTGACAGAAAAGCAAGGATAAAAGGAACTTATTCCGGTGAGATCGGTGATCTGATCCGTTCTTTTAACAATATGGCTGACGATATTGAAAAACATACCGGAGAGATCGAAAAGAAACAGAAGGAACTTGCCGCACTAAACAGTGAGCTTGAACTTACCAACAGAAACTATATTGATATGCTCGGATTTGTCAGTCACGAACTTAAAAATCCGCTCGCAAGTGCTGTTATGGGTCTTCATACTGTTAAAGACGGATATCTTGGCGAACTGAATGAAAAACAACTCAAGGCACTTAACTCTGTTGCAGAAAGCCTCGATTACTTCAAAGATCTTATCAAAAACTATCTTGACCTTTCGCGGCTTGAAAAAGGTGAATATATCGTACAAAGACAGAACATTTTTCTTAAAAGTGCTGTCATAGATCCAGTGCTCCAGCAGTTCACGGAAGAATTCAAATCCCGCCACATCAGCATTGATCTGGGAGTTCACGATGATACAAAAGTTGATGCAGACCCTGACCTGTTAAGGATCGTTTATGACAACCTGATCAGCAATGCGGTTAAATATGGAAAAGACGGTGGTATCATAAGGCTTCGCGAGAAGATCGTTGACGGGAAGTTCGTGTTTACTGTTTACAACGAAGGAGTGGGAATACCCAAAGAAAAAATGACACTGCTCTTTAAAAAATTCTCAAGAATATACCGTGCTGAACACGCAGGAAAGAGAGGGACAGGGCTTGGTCTTTATTCCTGCCACGAGATAATCAAAAAACACGGTGGAAAGATATGGGCTGAATCGGTTCCTGACAAATGGGTCGAGTTCAGTTTTGAAATAGGTTAACGGAGTAAACAATGGTAAACAAGATCCTTATTGCAGATGATGATGTACAAATGGTTAATGCAGTGAAAACTCTACTTGAAAATGTGGGATACGACACCGTTTCAACCAACGATCCGAAAGAAGTTATCGAGCTGGCAAGAAAAGAGATGCCGGACCTCATTATGCTTGATGTGATGTTTGAGGGGGTGACCGGACCCAACGGTTTTGAACTTTCAAGAAAGATCGCTTCAGATAAAGACCTGAAAAAAATACCGGTAATAATCTTAAGCGGTGTGAAAAAAGTCATTTCAAGCGATTTTGAAGTGACCCCCGACAAAGAGTGGCTTCCAATCGCCGCATTTATTGACAAGCCGGTAAAACCTGACCAATTGCTTAGGGAAATTAATAACTTGATGCACAAAAGGAGTTAAAAATGGAATCACAGGTAAAAAAAGTGCTGGAAAAATATCCCGGTGCAGGAAGAGACAAACTGATACCCATTCTGCAGGAAGTTCAGGGTCTTGACGGATTTATCAGCAGAGATTCTGTTATCGAGATCGGCAGACACTTAAACCTTGCACCGTCAAAAATTTTCGGTGTCGCTACATTCTACAATCAGTTTAGATTTGAGAGGAAAGGAAAACATCATGTGCTTGTCTGCAGAGGAACGGCATGTCATGTCAAAGGATCTTCTGACACACTTGATGCAATTGAAAGGGAACTTGGAATAAAAGCGGGTAATACGACTAAAGACGGGCTTTTCAGCATTGAAGTTGTCGCCTGTCTCGGAGCATGCGGACTTGCACCGCTCATCTGCGTTGACAACGAATTCTATGCAAATGCGACAAGAGAAAGAATTAAAGAAATAATAAAGAGTTACCGTGCAAAGGGACGGGAGGCGTAACATGAAAAAAAATATTGCTAACAACTGTTGGAGCGATGCAGGAACGGCTTCAGATGCACTACTTGAAAAACTTGTAAAAAAAGGTTTTACGCTGAAACCGGGAAAACCTGATGAAATTAAAAAATTAACCCGTGAAACCATAGATAAGACTGTGATTTATATCGGTGCAGGCACATGCGGACTCGGTGCCGGAGCGGCTGCAACCAGAAAAGAGATTGAAAAATATATCGCAGACAAAGGTATCGAAGCCCGGATAATAGAAGTGGGCTGTATCGGTCTTTGCAGTGCGGAACCCCTTGTTGACATTCAGATCCCGGGCAGAACAAGAGTAAGTTTCAGGAACATCACATCGGAAAAAGTAGAAAAACTTTTTGATGATTTTTTCAACGGTGCGGTGTCTGAAGATAAGGTTTTAGGTCAGTTTCATTGCCAAAGCTCTCTCAAATGGGACAACATCCCCTTCCTTAGCCAGCATCCCTTCTTTGCACCTCAGAAACGGTGGGTGCTTATCAATTGCGGTATAGTCGACCCCTTGAGCATCGAAGAATATGTTTCAAGGGGCGGCTATGCATCTTTAAATGATGCTCTTGCCAAAACTCCGGAAAATGTCTGCAATGAAGTTGAAAAAAGCGGACTCAGAGGCAGAGGGGGCGGTGGCTTCCCGACGGGTAAAAAATGGAAATTTGCGGCGGCTGAAAAAAGTGAACAGAAATATCTGATATGCAATGCTGACGAAGGTGATCCCGGTGCTTTCATGGATAGAGCTGTAATTGAAGGTGATCCGTTCAGACTGCTTGAAGGAATGACAATCGCAGCTTACGGAATAGGTGCTTCAAAAGGTTATATCTACATCAGAGCTGAATATCCTCTTGCAATAGAACGACTTTATTTTGCAATAGATAAAGCAAAGAAATACGGGCTGTTAGGCAGCAATATACTCGGAACCGGCTTTAACTTCGATCTCCAGATAAAAATGGGAGCCGGAGCTTTTGTATGCGGAGAGGAGACCGCTCTTATCAACAGTATTGAAGGGAAGCGCGGAATGCCTAAGCCCAGACCGCCATACCCTGCCGTGAGCGGGCTTTTTGGAAAACCGACAGTCATCAACAATGTCGAAACATTCGCCAATGTTCCGTTCGTTTTCCTCAAAGGTGCAGATTACTTCAGCTCATTTGGAACTGCAACAACTAAAGGAACAAAGGTTTTCGCCCTGAGCGGAAGAGTTGCGCGGACAGGTCTTGTTGAAGTTGAAATGGGAACAACAGTCAGGGATATCATTTTCAGTATCGGCGGAGGCATCCCGAATGGAAAGAAATACAAAGCGGCTCAGATCGGTGGTCCGAGCGGTGGCTGTATTTCCGATATCAATCTTGACATAGAAATAGACTATGAACGGCTGAAAACTGTCGGAGCAATGATGGGTTCAGGCGGTCTGGTTGTCATGGATGAGAACACATGCATGGTTGATGTCGCAAAATTCTTCATGGATTTCATACAGAGAGAATCATGCGGGAAATGCATCCCCTGCCGCGAAGGAACAAAAAGAATGCTTGAAATACTTGAAATGATAACCCGTTCAAGGGCGAAAGAAACTAAAGAACAGGCACTTATAAGATTTCAGGGTGTAATGCAGCTTACAGAACTTGCCGAAGTCATCAAATCCACAAGTCTCTGCGGACTCGGCAACACTGCCCCCAACCCGGTTCTTTCAACACTGAAATGGTTCAGAGAAGAATATGATGCACATATTTATGACAGAAAATGTCCTGCCGGAGCATGCAAGGATCTTGTGACATATAAAATAATTGAAGACAAATGCAAGGGCTGCACTATTTGTGCAAAGAAATGTCCCGTAACAGCAATAAAAGGAGCTCCCAAGTCACCCCACTACATCATAGAAGACAAGTGTATCAAGTGCGGTGCCTGCCTTGCGGCATGTCCTTTCGGCGCAATTATAACAGAATGATGGAGAGAGCTATGAATACAATGACTGTTAATGGAAAAGAGGTTCCTTTCAACGGGAACGAAACGATACTGACCGCACTTAAAAGAGAAGGAATAAAGATACCGACGCTCTGCCACATTGAAGGGCTTCCCCCTACCGGTGCGTGCAGAATATGTGTCGTGGAAGATGCAAAGACCGGAGTGCTTATCCCTTCATGCAGCTTTCCGGCAACTGATAAGATGTCAATACTTACACACAGTCCTAAAGTAATAAAGGCAAGAAAAACCATTGTGGAACTGCTTCTTGCAAACCATCCTGATGACTGTCTCTACTGCGACAGAAACCTCAACTGCGCATTGCAGACTCTGGCAGAAGAACACGGTGTCCGTCAGAGAAAGATCAGTGCTGAAAAGATAAAACAGTTCGTTGACAACTCAAGTCCTTCAATAATGCGTGATCCTGAAAAATGTATCTTGTGTGGAAAATGTGTAAGAACCTGTGAAGAGATCCAGGGCGTTTCGGCACTTGATTTCAGCGGAAGAGGGTCAAAAAGCAGAATCTCCACAGCTTTCAATGTATCACTCAATCTTTCGACCTGTGTTGCCTGCGGACAGTGTGTCAATGCATGCCCGACAGGGGCGCTTGTTGAAAGATCAAGTATCAGGGAGGTCGTCAACGCACTTCAGGATCCGGAAAAGACAGTTGTTATCCAGCATGCTCCGGCAGTCAGTATTTCGCTTGCGGAGGAACTCGGTCTTGAACCGGGTACTGATATTATCGGAGTTATGACAGCGGCACTCAAGCAGATAGGATTCAATTATGTTTTTGACACTTCTTTCTCAGCCGACCTTACCATAATGGAAGAGGCAAGCGAACTTGTTCAAAGAGTTACACAAAACGGTGTGCTTCCAATGATAACATCGTGTTCTCCGGCGTGGATAAAATTTGCTGAAACATTCTATCCAGACCTTATTCCGAATGTATCTTCCTGTAAAAGTCCTCAGCAGATGCTCGGTTCCATGATAAAGAACTACTGGGCTCCCAAAATGAATATCCCTTCTGAAAAGGTATTTTCGGTCAGTGTCATGCCATGCACCGCAAAGAAATTCGAGATCGAACGGGAAGAGATGGTTTCAAAAGGAATATCCGATATTGATGCGGTCCTTACAACAAGAGAGCTTGCCAAACTTATCAGAATGTATTCAATCGACATCAGAAAGGCGGGATCTGCTGAGTGTGACCTTCCTTTCGGCGAAAGATCATCAGCAGGAAAGCTTTTCGGAGCAAGCGGAGGAGTAATGGAAGCTGCCATCAGAACAGCTTACTGGATGATAACAGGAAATGAACTAACAAACCTTGTCATATCAGAGCTTCGTGACAAGGAAAACTACAGAGAGATAACAGTTGACATAAACGGTCTGAAAGTAAAAGCGGCAGTTGTCAGCGGTCTTGGAAATGCACGGCTTGTGCTTGATAAAATGATGAAAAAAGAATGTGACCTCCACTTCCTTGAGATCATGTCATGCCCCGGCGGCTGCATTAACGGCGGAGGCCAGCCCAGAGCGATCGATAAAGAAGCAGTTAAAAAGAGAATGGCCGCCCTGTACTCAATTGACAGTTCAGCAGAAATAAGGGTGAGCCATAAGAACAGTTCAGTAATGGGTCTTTATGAAAATTTCCTTGGAAAACCGGGAAGCCATAAAGCTCATGAACTGCTTCATACAACATACCAGAAAAGAACAGATCTAATCTAAGGGGGAATAAAATGGAAGAACTTCGGAACAGAATAATGCTGGTCGATGACGACCCCGACTTTCTCGAGCCGATAAAGATGGTGCTCGAAAGTCACAACTACATTGTGGAAACGGCCAACAGTGAAGAAGGTGCCGTAAAGCTGATGGATGTTTTCAAACCTGACCTTGCAGTGTTCGATCTTATGATGGACAACTACGATTCAGGATTCATTCTGAGCCACAAGCTTAAAAGCAGATACCCTGACGCTCTCGTGATAATCGCAACAGGTGTCACAAAAGAGACAGGGTTCAGGTTTTCAGCAGATTCCAAATATGGCGGAAACTGGACAAATGCTGACCTCATAATGGACAAAGGGATCCGTCCCGACCAGATATTAAAGGAAATAAAGAAGCTTTTAAAAGGCTAACGGAGGGGATGATGAATTATCTCAAGCTGCTGATAGTTGACGATGACCAGAGAATGAGGGAAAGCTGTTCAATGCTTCTTGAAACATTGAAGATAAAACTTCCATGGCTCGAAGATGAATACCGTTTTCAGATAACGGAGACCGGAACAGCTGAGGAAGCAAAGAGCTTAATTGAATCGCAAAAAACAGATCTTCTCCTTCTTGATCAGCATCTTCCCGGTATTCAGGGAACAGATCTGCTTGAGTATATTTCAAGTCAGGAAATTGACATACAGACTGTTATGATAACAGGGAACGCAACACTTGATACGGCAGTAAGTGCCGCACGGAACGGTGCAAACGAGATACTGGCAAAACCTTTCACACCTGAAGAGCTCAGAACGGCTGTCACAAAAGCGGCGAAGTTCCTCATACTCCAGAGGATCGTTTCTAAACTCGATGAGGAGCGGAAAAAAACAAGGTTTGAGTTCATAAGAGTTCTTTCGCATGAACTGAAAAGTCCTCTTGCGGCGGTGACAGGATATATGAACATCATAAAGAACAGAACCATCGGCAATGATCTTGAAACATACATCCCTTCCATTGAAAGGTCGATTCTGCGGCTTGAAGGGATGAAACGGCTTATTTCCGACATGCTTGATCTGACAAGAATCGAATCCGGTGTCAAAGTAAGAAACATCTCTGAGCATGTGATCTCTGAAATTGTCGCTGACATGGTTGAAGGGGTCCGGACACAGGCGGCGGAAAGAAAAATATCAATAACAGCCGAAATTCCCGATTTTAAAATTATTGTTGACAGAGTTGATATTGAAATTATCTTGACAAATCTTTTAACTAATGCTGTAAAATATAATAAGGATGGTGGTAGTATTAAACTTACTGCTCATAAAATCGGTAGAGCTTTGAAGATTCAATGTTCGGACAGCGGTATAGGAATGACAGAAGAAGAAGTTTCCAGACTTTTTCAGGAGTTTACGAGAATAAGGAACGAACAGACAAAGAACATTCTCGGAAACGGTCTGGGGTTATCGATACTTAAAAAAGTTGTGTCACTTTACGACGGTGAAGTAAGCGTGTCATCGAAGTATGGAGAAGGAACCGAATTTACAGTGATTTTGCCGGGTATCATAAACTGAATTAAAGGGAGATTATCATGACAACTGCACCAAAAAAAGTTTTTCTTGTTGACGATGATGCAGACATCATTGCACAGAACAAAATGGTTCTTGAAGCTAAAGGTTTTATTGTTGAAGATGCGGCAAGTGCAAAAGAAGCAGGGGAAAAGATCGGAAAATTCAGACCTGACATCATCATTCTCGATGTAATGATGGAACATCCCAGAGCAGGACTTGAATTTGCAGGAAAGATCGCAACGGAAAAAGGAATGCCGAAGATCCCGATCATTCTTCTTACAAGTGACGGACACAACCCGGCATGGCTGAGCGAACCGAACTTTACATGGGTAAAAATAGCTCAGGTACTTGATAAACCGGTCACTCCCGAAAAGCTTGTTGAGACAGTCAACAAAATACTCAAGTAACAAAGATCTGTTCTTTCAGTAATTCATAAAAAAGATCAAATTCAATTCTGAAGATCAACTCACCTGAAAACTGGAAAAGGTGGAATTTATTTAGGGTGTTGGGGTGAATTTGAATAAGAAAAACATGTGTGGGAATGGGGGCACTTTCGGGTTTCAATCGCTAAGAATTAAGCTTTTGGTTTTTTAACCTTCGTCTGATTCGTCCTGATTTGTGGAAGAGAGAAAATTCTGAGTCGAAATAATGCTTTTGCCAATCTCTTTTTCTGTTTCTTTTCTCGCTTTTCCGGCTACAGAGCCGCCTCTTTTTGCGACTTTTTTGTTTTTCTCAAATGTTTCCGGTTTTTCTTTTTTTGATATTTCAGTCGTCACTTTCTCTCCAAGCATGGTGAAGATAAGTTCAAAATCTGTCATATGATCCCGAAGATTCTGAGTTTTTTTCGTCAATCCTTTTAAATCTTTATATTGAGCAGGTGTCAGCCCGAAAGTCGCTTTTGAGATTTCAGCCGTCAGAATTGCAAAATCATTTTCTGAATCTATCCCTCTTTCTTTCCATTCATCAGTCAGATTCTGGCGAATTGCGATTCCACGAAGCCGCTTGTCAATCCAGTCTTTGGGATAACCTTTCTTTTCGTAAAGCTCTTTCATCCTTTCCTGAGCAAGTTCCGGGTTTTCAATTTCCTGAACTCTCTCGTATCCGACTTGAGCGAGCCACTGTTTGAAAGGTTCAGCTTTCGGTGATGGAATAGACTGAATTATCCTAAACATGTTTTTTGTATTGGCACAATCTGTTTCTCTCATTTTTCCATCAGGTGCCACAAGTTTCAACCGTCGACAAATTGTCGACAGTTCAACTTCAGCATCAATAAGCTCTCTTTTTTTCATTTTAAACCAATAATCTCTGGCATTTAAACTGTCTGTCAATATTGCGATAATATCAACAACAGAAAAATACCATTCCTCATCATGCCAGATCCTTCTAATCTTCTTTCCTTCAAAAACGATCATCTTCTTTTCACTCATGATTTTACCTCAGCAAAGATTATCTTAAATTTGAATTCTAAATAATCTATGAAGAGCATAACATAAATGCTCCCTTTTCTCAAGGATTCTTTTCTTTATTAAAAAGAAATTCAGGAAAATTTTCTTACTCGCCAGAAAACTGAAAAAAGTGGAATTTGTTTAGGGGTTTGGGGGTCATTATGGTTCTGAAATCAGACCAGTTTTTTAAGTTGTTCGAGAGTTATTCCGACTTTTTTGATGATGTTGTTGAGTGTTCCCTTTTTTAGTTCATCGTGAACTGGAACAATGACAGAGATATGGCGGTCAAGATTGTACATAAAAATGTGGCTGCCACGCTGATGATCAACCACAAAACCGAGCCGCCTTAAAGCTCTAACTACCTCCCGCCCTGAAAATGTTTTGCTCATAATCTGACCATTAGTTCTCTTACTTTTTTCTTTGTTCCGGTTTTGATCTGATTGAGTTTTTCGAGCCCTTCGAGATAGCACTTAATTGCTTCGGATGCATTACGCAAAGCTTCTTCTTCGGTGTCTCCCTGCGTAAAACAACCGTCAAGCGCCGGAACAGTAACATTGAATCCGCCTTCTTCGGCTTTTTCAAGAACAACATTAAATTTCATATCACGCCTCACTTCAAAATGTTAGCGGTAAATAGTTTACTCGTGGACAGCACCATTGTCAAATCAAAGAGTGCGAGGAAGTGAGTGGAAGAGCAAGAAAACAGATAAGATTTTCTTACTCTCTGGAAAACAAAGGAAAGTGGAGTTGATTTAGGGGGTTGGTGGTTAATTACAGTCACATTTTTATATATAAATATTGCTCCCTGACCCCTATGTTTCCTTTCTCCCTGACCCCTATGTTTCCAATTGCTTCCTGCTCATAAAAATTTCTTGCTTCTTTGTTTGCAACCCTCATCAATGCTCGATAATGTGACCATGACAATTTTGAAGAAAACAGTAATCGATCAAATTCGCCACCTGACGGGTAGCTTTTTAAATGCTCTAAACCGGATTGGCTACCTGACGGGTAGCTTTTCCTCGGCAACCGGTCTGCGAATGAAATATAAAACTGTCTAAAATTTTTAATGTTTGCAAGAGAAAATCCTTCGCCATATCTTTTTGTAAGGTTTTCAGAAAGCTCAAACACAACTTTTTTTCCATATTCAGCTCTCTCCTCTCCGCCTTGAATCTCTTCAACTATTTCTCGACCGATAAGCCAGTAGGCAGTCACCATGTTGCTGTTGACAGCACGGATAACATTGTTCCTTGCTTCCTCAAGAATCAAGACAACACGATCAAAAATATCGTTCTTCAAGTTACTGACTTTTTTCATCAAAACCCTCCGACACACAAAATTCATCGCTTCTTATATTCAATGTCCAGAGTCAATATATCTAATGCCAGATTAATTTACAAGAAATTCAGAAAAATTATCTTACTCACCAGAAAACTGGGAAAAGTGGAGTTTATTTATAGGGTTGGTGGACAAGGTTACGAATGTTTATGATGAATACTTTGCCTTTTTTTCTGCAACTATCCAGGACTTTTCTTTGTGTTTGAATTTTTCAGTATTTTTATCAATAGGTATTATCTCAATTTTTATATCGAAGATATTTTGAAGTTTTGCTATTGTTTTCATATTAAGAAATTTGTCTGACCCGAAAAGCTGAGTCACGAAAGCTTTAGATGTTTCCATTTTTTCTGAAAGATCTTTTCTGCTCATTCCTCTCTTATCCATAATATCCTGAATTTTAAAGAGAAACTCCATTTGTATCTTCATTGCATCAAATTCAATCTTCTCATTATTATCAATGGGGGTGAGTGCAAACTTGAGAGCTTCCTCGATTTTGAGCTTTTTTCTTTCACTTGAACTCATATTCGTATCCTCCGATCGTTTTATATTTCTGTGTCAACCTTTTATCATTTCTTGAACTTTGCTTTTTTTCAACTGAAACAACGACAACCTTTTTATCTGAAAAGAAAAATTCTTTGCATATCACTCTTCTTTTACCGAATTTCATTGCTGTCAAGCTCCATTCTTTATACTCCATTTTATAGTGCATATCATCGTATCTGTTGTTCATTACAACCGTCAATATAGCAAAAAGTTTTTTTCTGTTTTCCATAAAAAGCTCTGAAATTTCCGCTTCATTTTTCAAATCAACATAAATTTCAACTTTTGGCTTCTCTTTTTCAAAAACTTCAATGAACTTGTTAATTTCCGCAGTAATGTTGCGGCAACTTCTCTTAATAGTTAACTGATTGGTTAATTTTTTGCAAGTTTTTTCTTCTCTACTCATTTAGTTAAATCCGTTTATTCAAATCAACAAAATTCTTCTGATTAGAAATTTATATCTATTAGTTATTTATTGCAATAAAACATTCATAATATTTTCTTACTCACCAAAAAAACTGAAAAAAGTGGAATTTGTTTAGGGTGTTGACGGCAACTAAAGTCACATTTTTATATATAAATATTGCTCCCTATTTTATTCGAAATAGAAGATATTGCAGAACTATGCTTTATCCTTACTCTTCCTCAACATCACCAACTTTTTTAATCTGAACAATTTCCTTATAAGAACAGTCTTTATAATTAAGACTGCCATAATCTCCATTTATATAATTATTTACAACTTCACTGTCGCAATCCTTCCCAGTCGTCTTATATGAAGCAGTCATGACAAGTTCAGCATCATCCCCGTCTTCGAAATTTATTATCAATTCTTCCTGAGAAATCAGCTGACAGTCCCTATCATCAGACTCCCATTCAAGATCACTGAGATCATCCGTTTCTTTATCAAAAAACACTGAAATTGAAAAATCTTCAAATACACTGCCGGAACCCCATATATCTTCAGCCAAACAAGAATCATAGCTCTCTTCTTCACATTCATAAAGATGATAAACTTCCAACAAGTCACCAGCGGTTAAGACAATTTTAATAAATGAAGCATCGGAAGGAGTCGAAGATTCATTCTGACCCTCACAAGTATCTGTAATTTCAACAAACATTTCTTTCCAAATCCCTTGAACGGACGATGGAGTCAAATCATTCACGCCAGTGTCACCTGTATTGCCTGAATCACCTGTATCACCTGAATTGCCAGTGTCTCCAGTATCTCCCGTGTCGCCTGTACTTCCTGTGTCATCACCGCATGAAATCATAACAAACGATAAAAAGAAAATCGCCGCAAGAATTAAAATCCTGTACATAACTTCCTCCTCAATGAGTTGAAAAATCCAAAGCATTTTAACAGATAAAAAATGTAAATACAAAAATTATAAACGATTTGAATTTGAAAAATTTTGTATCGCGATGAATTCTCCGCAGGGGCAGAGGACTGAAAACGGAACGGGGAATGCTCCTTGACGGAGCGTTACCCCGTTTTAAGCACAGAGGCGGTGCCGTCGTGAGACATCAAACAGATCCGAGAACTGACTTGCGTGAAGTGTAATAGCAAACTTGGCAATAATCTTCCGTCTGAAAATTAGAGCTATACGCAGTATCCTTGTTTATTTATTTTGCAATTTACAATCTCCTATCGTATATTATTTTGAAATTTGTTAGAATTTTAAAGGGGGATACAATGAAACAAAAAGTTTTAATGTTTGTGCTGACATTAGTGTTTGCGGCATCATGTGGCGAAGACAGTGAAAAAGAAAACTACTCTTTAACTGAAACAGGAAAACTCTATTGCGAAAAATATAAAGAGTGTGTGCCTGAAGAATGGGAAGAGACCTTTTCTGACCAGGAAAAAGGGATGGAATACTGTATTAATTCCTTAGAGAAAGAAATAAATTCTGAAGTTGAGGAAGGAGACATGGTCAACACTTATGAGTGTAGAAAGGGCTTATATGATTATTACAAGTGCCTTTCAATTCTAACCTGTGAAAAATATCTTGAAGCATCGGAATATACATCTGAAGATGAAACAGGAATGTGCCTTTTTGAGCTCAAAGAATTTGCGAAGCACTGTTCTGCTCCCAGCGATGAAGACGAAGAGTTCGAAGAATAAAGATAAAAATCCATCAGTAGTAAATTCACAACACCTTTAAAAGTTGTTTACTTAACACACCGAAACGATAAAGGAGAGGTCTTAAGATTGGCACTTATAGCGGCCTTGATGAAATCAATATGCCTGCTACAAACTTTTCTCAATTTCTTTGATCAGTTCAGGGTGTTTTTCACTTTTAAATATTATTCTGCCTGTTCTGTCGAGCATGAACATCTGCGGAACCACTGCGGAACCGTTCTTGTCTACTATGCCGAACTTTTTTCCGGTTATGGAATATTTGTCAAAAACGACTGGGAACGAAATCTTCTGTTTTTTGAAAAACTCTTTTATTTTCACTAATTCTGCCGATCTGTCTTCTTCAACCGGAATGACTATAACAACAAATTTAAGTCCTTTCGCTGAATACTTGCGGTATACTTCATCCCATTTTGAAATTGATTTTTTACATGGCTCGCAATGTATTGAAAAAAAATCAGCGACCATGATCTTTGTATCATCTTTTTCAAGTTCCTTCTGAGATGAGTATAAAACATCATCAAGGGTATAAAGATCGAACTTTTTGACATCTTCATCACCGCTCATCCGGAAAGACAGAAACACAACTGCTATCATCAGAAAAATCCGTTTTTTCATAATAAGCTCCGTAATTGGATCACTGCAAAAAATCTTGATGCCGATTATACATTAAACTTTTTAACCTTGCAAATTTAGAGGGAATTTAAAGCAGTTTTGTCACCATCTTCGTAACATCAACTTCCATTTTGGAAAATCCGAACCATTTTCTGCCGAGATCTTTCAATGACGCGCCGAAATGATAGAGGTCGCGATTGTCAATTATCATGAATCTGTCATGGGAATGATTGAATTCTTTTATTTCAGCGGGCGGGAACTGTTCATTGAATTTCTTTATGTCAAGTTGAAGTTGTTTTGAAGGGTTTTTGGTGAGAATTTTGAGCACGACCCCATCTTTCCGTTTTGAAAAAAGTGTGAGGACGGTATCATCAACATAATTGTCAATGAGGATGATCGACTTTTCAGCGGAACGGACAATATCCGAAACAAATTTGTGTGCGTCAAAAACCTGACCGTCAAAAAAGATGCCTTGCTTTGGCTGAATTTGCTTTGATTCAAGGGCTGAAAGCACTTTTTCGATTTTATTATCGGTTTCTATCTGCTTAACTTCCACAAAGGCAAGTCTTTGGAAAATCTCCGCATTTGATGTAATAAAATGCCTCATCTTAACAAAAGCGTCCATTATGAGAATGCTTACATCAATTGCAGTTTTGCTTTTCAAAACGGCTGAAAGCATTGCCACACCTTGTTCAGTGAAAACATATGGAACATATTTTCTATACTGACCTCTCCCACCCAACAATTTAGTCAATGATTTCGGATTGTTATTCTCTAAGGTCACAAATTGTGACCTTAGAGAACTATATTCATTCTCGGTAAGCCGGAATCTAAATCTTTCTGGAAAGCGTCCTTCATTTCTTTTTACAGCCTGATTTAAAACCTTTGTGTCAACTTGATATAGCTCAGCAAGATCACTATCCAGCATCACTTGCATTCCACGAATTGTGAAAATCCTTCTTTTAATCTCATCAATCTTTATCAGCTCGTTTTCAACCATCTTTCAACTCCTAAATTTTAGTCACCGATAGATAATGCAACAATTAGATTAAATATGCAAGAAAACGAATAAGATTATCTAACTCGTCCCGGAAAGGCTTGAGATTACAGAATATCGAGTCCGATCGTGGCTTTCTCGGACACACCTATGAAAAGGGTCACCTGAACTCCGTTTGACTGGAAAAGTTTTTTCACTTCGCTATAGAGAACATTTTTCAATTCCTCTTTATCTGCAAACTTATATTCCCCGATAAAGGTGAACCGCGGAAGATCGCGAAGGGTGTCTCCTTCTGTTTTGATCCTGCTGTAAAGCCCTATCTCCTCGAGTTCTCCGTTGAAAAAATCGTGGTTGTAATTTTCTGCCTTGATCACTTCATAACTTAAAAAAGCGAAATAATGCATTGAGTTACCTATTTTGAAGAAAGTTTATTCACTATCGCAATTGCAAATTTTTCAGCGGCGGCAGGCCCGTTGCCTGTTATTATGTTACCGTCCTCAACAACTTCTCCACCACTGAAAACCGCACCGTATTTTTCCATCACGGCGCTTGTTTTCATTCCGTATTCAGCATCATCACCAAGCCATACTGTCGTCTTCTTTCCTTTGACAGCACCGGCTTTTGCAAGGATCGTGGGAGCCCAGCAGATCGCACCGAGAACTTCATGACCTGCACTGTTCTTAGCTATTTCAACTGCCCTCTTATCCGCCCTGACAGAAGGAACACCGGCTCCGCCGACAAAAACAACAGCGTCAAATTCAGATTCATTCACTTCATCAAGTGTCTTTTTTACATCGAATTTTGCACCGAACATGCCGGTCGCAACACCTTTTTTCAAGCTCGCAACAGTTACTGAAGCACCTTCATCAACAAATTTCTTGAAAGGAATTTCAAACTCTTCATCCCTGAACTTCTCCGGCGCAATGATCATAAGGATCTTTTTGCTTTTAATTTTCATCTTCTCCTCCTTGATAATCGTTTTTCCAAAGATGCTGTCTTTGATATTTTATGACATTGTTAAGAACTCTCTTTCTTGCGGCACATATCTGATTTTTCTTGTATTCTTCATGACTTGCCCTTCCCTCTCTGCTTTCTTTGAAGCTTTCTTCATCAAGGATCTGTATCTCAAATGGAAAAAAGAAACGGTAAACAATTTCAGGTTTGAAAAAATCCTTGATAGTTATAAGCTGTCTTCCTGTCAACTGGAGAGATGAATAAAGAGTCGAAGAATATAAATTGTTCTCTTTGATTATCCTGTCTGTTTCCAGCTCCTTCTCTTCGGGCGGAAGCTGAAGGTGCCTTTCAAGAAACTCCGCCACATCATCATCTTTCCAGCTTGAAAGATCGTGTGAGTTAAGTTCTTCTATTCCCTGCAGAAATCTTTCAACATTTATCAGATTGTTCCTTGTTCTGCTCGGCTTGATATTTGCAAAAGAGACCACATGATTAACAGAAAAGTATTTCAGAACAAGAATGACATCAAGCTTGTTATATGTGACGATCCTCACACCAATCCTGTCAAAGACATCCGCTGTTACATTCTCTTTTTTATGAAGAAGTTTCAGCAACAGGCTCTCTCTGCTTTTTTCGTTCTTCATCTCAAACATTTTGAGCTGTATCTTCTGATCACCTTCACCCAGATAATATTCCCCTGTTCTGCTGAGCTTCAGATGATCCATAAACCTTGAAAATATCTGCTTTTTTATCCCAGGCATAAAACTTTTTGCAAGATCGTTCTCGATATGGGTTATCGTATGGGCAACCCTGAGAACAGAACACGCCCATGCCTGAAGCAGAGTTTTTTCCTTTTCTGAAGCCATAATTAGCATATCGAGAATATTGTCATTGAAAAGAACTTCAGGGGGCATTAAAAGTGCAGGGTCGCCCCCTTCAGGATCTTCAAGCAGATAGTTCTGAATGAAGTTTTTGGATTCCTGAAGAATAAGGCCTACTTTCTGTTTCATCAGAGGATCAGTTGTGTCGTAACCGTAATTTCTCATATAACTCAAAGCGGTCGCTTCATCATGGACATTGAGCCGGTTTATATCAATGAAGCTTTTCCTTGAAAAAACTACATTGAACAACTCATAAGGGAATTTAAGAAAGTTTTTTTCAATTCTGTTTTTTGGTTCCATATCCGTTTCCTGAAAAGATCAAAGCCCTATTCTACAGAAAATAAGGATTCCGACAAATTTTTGTTTTCAGTATTCATTCATTGATCTTTAAAACGGCAGATCTCGTAACTTCCTTAAGTTCATCAGGTCTGAAAGGTTTTCCAAGAAATCCGAACGCTCCGTTTCTCATTGCCGCATCAGCAGTTTCAACCGAAGGAAATGCGGTGATCATTATAGTAAGCGGTTTGTTTACACATTCTTTTGAAATCATTTCGAGCACTTCGGTTCCGGACATACCGGGAAGCTTGTTGTCAAGGAAACAGATGTCAAACCTTTCTTCAATAATAGCGGAAACACCCTCTTCACCAGTTTCAAAAATAGCGATTTCAAACTTAAAACTCTCTTCAGTCCCGGGTATTGTCATGTTTGCTGCCGAAAGAACTCTTCTTATCCCTTCACGGATACCGAACTCATCATCGATAACAATAACTTTGACAGTTTTCATATCCGGCTCCTAATATTCAGGTTTTTTTCTTGGCAGGGTAATGGTGAAAGTGGTTCCTGTCGGACCTTTGACACTGCTTGAATTTGAAACGACATTTATCTGCCCTTTATGCATTTTTATTATCCCGTAACTTACCGGTAGTCCTAGACCGGTTCCCTTTCCTGCAGGCTTGGTAGTAAAGAAAGGAACAAAAAGCTTATCCATATTCTCAGCTGGAATGCCCAGACCGTTGTCAGATATCTTTATAACAAGGTCTTTTTCGCTGCCGCCTATTGTTATTTTAACTTCTCCGCCCTTTTCCTCCACAGCTTCGACACTGTTCTTCACAAGATTTGTCAGAACCTGTTTTATCTGCTCCCTGTCAATATCGGCATTGTCTGAACTACCTTCATTGATGATCTCAAAAATGACATTGTCAGGCTTTATTATCCCTCTGAGAACTGATTCAATCAGCTCAGGAATATCGGTTTTTTCATAGTTCACATCGTTCTTTCTTGCAAAGTTCAAAAGCCCGCCGACAATGTTCTTACACCTTTCAGCCTGTTCGGATATCAGTTTTATGTCATGATAAAGCTGAGAATCTTTCTCAATTTCATCAATGAGAAGATTCGAATAGAGCAGCACCACTCCCAGAGGATTGTTCACTTCATGAGCAATTCCTGCCGCAAGCTGACCCATACTGGCAAGTTTTTCATTGTGTTTCAGAGCACTTCTTGCAGATTCAAGTTCTGTGATCGATCTGTGAAGCTGTTCTATCGTGTTTGGAAGACACATTTCCGATTCTGCAAGACCGTTAATTATTGCAACAGCATGTTCAACACAGGTCTCATATCCGCAGGCTCCGCAGTTCAGCATATCTTCGTCATGGATCTTACCCATCTTTTTAAGAGTTTCGGTTATATTGATGCCGTTAGGCGGTTCGATCCTCTGATCAAGATCAACATACTCCCTTGAAAGATCAAGCTCTCTGTATTTTTCCATATACTTAAGCCAGAGTTCATTGTCCATTGTCGAAAGTTTCTGCTTTACATAATTTGCAACATTTGACCTTCTTACAAACCTTTTCCCTTCTTCACTCATTCCAGGACCCATTATGCAGCCCTGACAGCACAGAAGTTCCAGATGATGGTTATGAAGAACACCGGAATCAAATTCCTTAAGAGATTCAATGAGTTCGTGCCTTCCTTCAGCGACAATAATATTAGTGGTTGATATGTCGACATTCATTTTTATCGTCTGGAGCATCCCTCTTGTCACAGGAAATATCGCCCCTCTTCCCCCGACCGGAGGATCAAATTCGGTCGGATTAACCATTTCAGGAGTTATGCTGTGATTTTTGAAAGCATCTCTGAGCTCAGTAAATGTAAGGGCGTTATCAATTATTCCTGAAACCATCGGGTCATCAGCTTCGTTTTTCTTTGCTATGCAGGGACCGATGAAAACGATCTTAACATCTTCACCATATTCAGCTTTCACAACTTTTCCCATCGCTATCATCGGACTTACAACTTTTCCGATGTTCTTGACCAGTGAAGGGTGATAATGCTGAATAAAGTTCACAGCCGCAGGACAGTTGCCGACTATTGTAAATATTTCAGGTGATATATCTTCAAGCACTTCCTTATATTTTTCCGCAACGAGGTCTGCACCGAAAGCCACTTCGGTAACATAGGTGAACCCGAGCTTCCTTATCATTGAAACAAGCAGTCTGTAATCGCTTATCTCATTGAATTCAGCCGGAAAACTCGGTGCAACTATTGCGACAACCTTTTTTCCTGATGCCAGAATATGTTCAACTTCCTCCAGAGAACCTCTGAATTTCTTTGCACCCTGAGAACAGACCTTCACGCAGTTTCCACAGCAGATGCATCTTTCGGATATGATCTCAGCCTGTCCTGATGTGACTCTTATCGCTTTTGCCGGGCATTCTCTGACACAGGTATAACAGAGTTTACACCGTTCCTTAATCGTATAAAGCAGTGGTCTTGCGTCGACAGTTGCATTCATCATTTCACAGTTTCCCTCTCGGTTTATCCAGAAGCTCTTTTACAGTTTCAGTCATTCTTTCAAGATCGGCGACAACACTTGTGATTATTTTCTGCTGGTTGGGGGTGAGTTCACCGGCATATCCGTCTTTAAGGGTGTATGCGCTTAAAACTGCACTCGAAAGTGCTCCTTTCAGTTCATGCGAAAGAAGCGAGATCATTTTTTTAAGCTCCTCAAATGTTTCATTATCAACTTTTTCTTTTACCAGAGATAAAATATCGACTTTCGACATATCCAAAATGAACCCCCCTGAAAACGACCGCCTGATTATATAACCATTTTTACTGCCAATTCAACTACAATTTTGATTTCCTTTAACAAAAATATATTATATCTGCGTGTTTTTTGAGAGGGGGTTATGGAAAAGATCATTAAATGCTGCGGCGGCAGAGCTGAAATTCATCAGTACAAAGGGACAAACAGCAACATCTATCTTGTCAGCTATCAGGAAGAAGGAAGAACTGTCGTGGTTGACTGCGGACTTCCGTGGGACATTCCGGGACTTATTGAATATATTGACAAAAACAATCTGCCGCCTGTTGAAAAAGTTATCTGCACCCATTTTCATGTCGATCACTGTTCGGGCTGGGTCGAACTTAAAAAGGTTCTTAAATCCGCTCCCATACATTTTCACATTGATGCAGCCCCTTTTGTAGACGGAACAAAAACGATGGAGATGCCTGCATTTTCCGATTTCAAAGAGATAATGATCCCTGTAATGAAAGAGAATCAGTACATGCCTGAGCTTAAAGAGGCAATAAAAACGCTATATTACGGGACATCGTTTAAAAGCAGGTTCCCGATGGACAGAGTTGTTTTTTTCGACGGCAAAGACAACCTCATTCCCGGATTTCTGACGATTCACACTCCGGGACACAGACCGGAATCGGTCAGCTTTTTCGATCCATCATCGGGAGTATTCATTTCAGGAGATTTCATAATTGTAATGAATGGAAAGATCGTTGTGAACACCTTTGTATATGACAGTCATAAACAGATGGAAAGCTTTGAAAAAGTTAAAAAACTTGAAGACTTAATGTATCTTCTGCCCGGTCATGGCGAAATAAAACATTTCAACGAAAAACTTCTGAAATATAAGATCTGAAGAAACCGTAAGACCTATTCCCCGCCTGTGTCAACAGTGAAAGAGAAGAAATCGCTTCCGTAACGGGCGGCATCTGTTCCTGTAAGACTTTTAACAGGTTTGAGAACGGCAAAAAACTTGTATGTTCCAATTAACGGAGCATCAGATAAATCTCTGAAATTAACAATTATCTTTCCTGAATCCTTATCAAATTCAACTACTTCCGGAAGTTCAGCCGAAACTCCTGAAACAAACCATGAAAAAACATAATCATCTTTTACGACATCATCAACCACTGTTTTTTCTGGGATAAAACTCACTTCTTTCGGAACACTCGACGGACTGAACACAACTGACGAACCTTTTTCAATACTTATCTTCTGAGCACTTCCCGTCACATCGTATTCCATCTGCGAAATTTCAGGATTTACTCCGAAACTGTCAGGTTTATATCCCGATCCCGCAATTCTGAACATTTTGACTGCATTGTTTCCACTGTTCCTGATACCTACCTCGATGCTTACATCGGCATAACCGTTTCTTCTAATTTCAGCAGCAGTATCATCACCGAAAAGAGTTGACACATCATCCGGTATTGTGAACTCTGCGGTGGTCTTTCCTGCAAAGACCATGTTGCCTACACTTATATCCACCAACGGTTCTTCACCTCTGCCGTCATCAACTGCAACTGAAACAGCGATCTTTGTCCCGGGCGTTGCAACGGGCGGATCGACCTTCACCGATACCACAGAATTTTCGAGAATAACATCATCCCTTGAAAATTCCACCTCGTTGCAGGAAACAGAAATGAAAACTAAAAACGCTATTAACACACTGAATTTTTTCATGATATTCCTCCTCATCAGAAATCTCCTCTAACGCCGACAGTTCCCAATACCGGATAGAGATAAAGTCCGCCACTTTCCGAGTAGTCACTGTTATAGATCACATCCATTTTTGCATTGGAACCCTTTATGTCACCATAGATCCCGAGAATGAAATCCTTAAAGAACAGTGCATATTCAATTCTGAAACCGTATCCGACTGAATTGGAAAGTCTTATTCCGTTTATGTCATCCTCTTCAAATACCGGCACATAAATTCCGGCATCTGCCAGATATGTTGTTCCGGCAAGTCCGGTCATCAATGTTCCGGATGCTACTGAAATATCACCGGAAACAGTCCAGTTCTTGAGGAAATTATATGAAAGCGCCGCTTTTAAAATATGGGGAATATCGCCATCAGCCCTTCTTTCTTCCAATGATTCGCTGTCAGTTCTCAAACTTTTAACAAACGAATAAGATACCCAGCCTGTCACTTCCTTGTTTGAATATCCTGCTTTTATCTCGGTTCCTGCCGCCCAACCCTTTCCTGTGTTTTCATAATCGGTGATCTCTTCAGGATTTCTTCTTATAAGGTCATAAAAATACTTGTAAAATCCAGCGACATCGGCTGTAAAACCTTCATATTCAAACGCAAATCCGAGTTTTGCATGAACAGCCTTTTCATAGTTAAGAGCTTCGTTACCGAGCTTATGGAAAACAATATCATACTGCGGTCTTTTTGAATACATTCCGCCGTTTGCATAAACTTTCATCCATTTAGTGATATCATACGAAAGGTAAAGTCTCGGATCGATCGAACCTGACCACTCCTTTTTATTGTGAAAATCTCCCGAAACATATACTCCCGGAACAGCTTCAAACCCTTTGGCAAAGAAACGGTATTTCAAGTAAAGTGACGGGTGGATATATCCAATGTTATCAGCCTGAGAAAGCATCCCTGACGATCTTATCATACCCGGTTCGCCTTCAAGCGGAAGGAGAAGGAACGATGTATCTGTCGAAAATATTCCGGCGGCAAAAACAACCCCGAGGTCAAATCTGTTGCCTTCATTTATCTTAAAACTAAGATGTTCTTCTATTGTTCCGCGATTGTCGATCGTCGTTAATTTTTCCCCTTTGAAAACATGATAATTAAAATCTGAAAGGACAAAACTTCCTGTAAATCTTGAATTCATTGATGCTGTTTTATATATGTGATCACCTTTTGCAAGGATGAACATCATTTCAGGGGAAAGCGATTCGCCAAGAACAGGAACATTTTTGTTTTTCAAAGTTGAAAGATGATAAAGGTTGTCCCTTGCTCCTGCAATTGTAAGAACTATTGAATTCTTACAGTCAATTTCATACAGATATCTGATGTGTCCGCTGAGATTACCCTGTGAAACTATTGAATTTTCATCATCATATGCAACTCTTGTGAAAAGATCGTCAGCTCCGAAATCAAATGAGATGGAAAAATAATTGGATTTAGCAAGAGGACCTTCCGCCATCAGCGAAACTCCGAACATGCTCAGATCAAATGTCCCCCCTATGTTGTCGGTTCTAGGGTCCTTGAAGAACAGATTGGTCACTCCTCCGATGGAATCACCAAGCTCTGGACCGAAATTTCCTGAATAAATATAAGTGCTTTTAAGAACATTCTGATCTATTACACTTTTTTCTGTCAGCATGTGATGAGAAAAGGGAACTTTCACTCCATCAATGTAATAACTGTTCTCATTTGAACTGCTGCCGCCCATTATTAAGCCGGTTCCGTAAGCAGTTGAAGGAAGTCCGTTATAGACAAAGGGCATTTTAGATGTCGAGTTTTCGTTCTTATATCTGATGAGTTTTCTTTTTGCCGCTTCGATCGGTCCTGTTATGTCTGTCCCCGATTCTCTCTCTTCAAGCTGCTGCGGAGAATCAAAATAATACTGCTCAACTTTTTTCTTTTTTTCCTCAACCGGCTGTGTTTCAACAGGTTTTGCCGCCTCAACAGGCTTTGCCGCCTCAACAGGTTTTGCCGCCTCAACAGGCTTCTTAACCTCAACAGGCTTTGCCGCCTCAACAGGCTTCTTCACATCAACAGGCTTTGCCGCCTCAACAGGCTTCTTCACCTCAACAGGCTTTGCCGCCTCAACAGGCTTTGCCGCCTCAACGGGCTTTGCCGCCTCAACGGGCTTTGCCGCCTCAACGGGCTTTGCCGCCTCAACAGGTTTTGCCGCCTCAACAGGCTTTGCCGCCTCAACGGGCTTTGCCGCCTCAACAGGTTTTGCCTTTTTCTCCTTTACCGGTTTCTTTTTGCCGGCAGTTATCGGAACAAGTTCAGGTGCTGCAACCACCGGTTCCTCTTTCTTTTCTTCTATTTTATCTTCTTTCTTCTCTTCTTTCTCTTCCTTCTTTTCCTCTTTTTCCACCTTTTCTTTGTCTTCAGTTTTTTCAGGTGCAAACTTCTTTTTCTGTGCACTCAGGAACAAAGGAAGACAAAAAATAAGAACCAGAAATAAAATAACGATCCTTTTCATCGGAAACCTCCTAAACAGAAACCCCAAACCTCATTACTTCAAGGATAAATTTATCAACTTTATAACCCGACTTTTCAGCCGCGGCGATAAGGTTCTTCACAACTTCATATCTTCTTTTGAATTCCACTTTTCTTTCAGATATTTTCTCAATGTTCCTGAGTATTTCAAGGGCCGAAATAACAAACAGTCCCGCCATAAAATTCTCAAAAGCTTCTTTGTTGAACCACCTCTCTCCTTCGTATTCATTGATCTGAAGGATTGAAATCATGTTATCATCGGCAAAAACCTCTTCCATAAGTTTTACGATAAGGACTTCGGGTTCGTAATGTCTCCACCAGTTCTGGTAAAAAATGAAAGCCCTGATGTGTCTGACCACGGTTTGTGCATGGTAATCGGTCATTCCGGTGGATTCAAAAAACTCTCTGAAAACGATGTTAAGCCTGTATTTTATGAACAGTTCCCAACTCTTTTGCGCATCGTTCTTCTCACCAAAGATCATTGAAAGTCTCGCCCCTGTAACGAAACCCAGTACCATGTATAAGTAGTATTTGTCTTCTGAAAGATTTCTGTGAAGATAGTCATCAGCCTCGATATCATAGTCTTTCAGCTTATATTTCGGAAGATCAATAACAGCGATCAGATCATTGATGAAAAGTCCCGCAACATCTCTGTTAATATGTTCAACACCTTCAAATCTGCTGAGTTCGTTTATGAATTTCTGATACTTATCTGCCAGAACTTTGTAAAATTTTGAAACAGGGCTCTTTTTCTTTTCGCTGAGCCTTTCTTCAACAAACTTTTCAAAAGTCTCCTTGCTGACAAAATCACGGAAAAGATCGTGTACCGGACGGAACCTTATTCTGTCAAGTTCAAGTTCAAGGTTTTCAACACCTGATCCATTAAGTTTTTCTGAAAGCTCTCTCCATGGCTCTAAAACAGAATCAGCAACTTCAGTAAAATCGCTGAAAACATAATATTTATAGGCATTTAATTTAACAAAAAAACCTTTGTCGCAAATTCCTTTACAGCTGAGAACATATTCCAGTCCGGTGATAAGATCCTTGAATTTCAGATATTTTTCTTCTCTGACACATATTCCGAGTGCTTCGTGAAGCTCTTTTCTTGCAAGAACCCCCGATCTTTTATCAAGGTATGCGGCAGATGTTTTTATCCATCCTTCTGTTGAAGCATACTTGTTGTGGTAGAACACCAGAACTCTTTTGTCACCGTAACCGTTTGAATATGCAAAAACATTTTCATCAACACTTCCGTCTGCCCGGTAAACATCAAAAAGATTGAAGTGTTCAACATGCGCGAACATGCTTCTTCTATGCATCAGGGGAAAAATATCCCTTTCATGCCTTTGAACAAGGTCCCAGTTGACTGATTCGTTCCAGTAAGCTTTTCTATATTCCATTCCGTATTTTTCAGAATATCCCTCTATCTGTCCATGGCCGAACATCGGCAGACCCGGCATAGTCACCATTGAAAGTGTAACTCCGAAATACTTGTCACCTGTTCCGAACTGTCTTACAGCAGTCTCTTCATCGGGATTATTCAGAAAATTCACATGCCGCTCAAGGATGTGCGGATCAAATTCAAGAATATTCCTTATTGATTCCCGATACTTGGCATTGTCTTCGTCTTTCATGAAATTCATAAACGCCGAATTGTAGACCCTGTGCATTCCAAGTGTCCTTACAAAATATCCTTCCATAAGCCAGAACGCTTCGGCAAGAAGAAGTGTTTCGGGGACTTCAGCAGCAACTCTGTCAACGACCTCTCTCCAGAATTCTTTCGGAAAATGGGTATTGAACTCCTCTCTTGTCATTCCGTGTTCCGATCTTGAAGCAATGTCTCCACCCCGCCCAGGCTCAGGGAACCACAGACGGTGATAATGTCTTTTCGCAAGTGTCATCGCGGCATCAAAACGGATTATCGGAAAATCTTTTGCTATGCTGATTATTGTTCTGATAACATGCTCTCTCACATCTTCCCGCAGATAGTTAAGCTGTGCGGTATCGTTCCACGGCATGCATGTTCCGTCATTCCCATGATAGACATACCTGACATCGCCGTTTCTTTTATCCACCCTTTTAAATGTGACTGCGGCATCGGATTTTTCAAAATAATGGTCTTCAATAAATATTTCTGTTCCCGGATCACTTGAAAGGTTCTCACCGTTATAAGTGTAACTCTGGAAAGGGGGTTCGTCTAATGAGAGAAACCATTCCGGATGTTCGTTGACCCATTTTGAATCTATTGCCATGTGATTCGGCACCATATCACTTGCTATCCTTATCCCGAACTGCCATGCTCTCTGCTTAAAGTTCTCAAAAGCAGTCTGTCCGCCGAGCTCTGTTGCAATTGAATAATCATAAAGGGAATATGCTGAAGCGACCGCATCATGATTGCCCATGATCTGCTTTATCCTCTTTGAAGCGGCACTCCTTTCCCACAACCCGATAAGCCACAAACCGGTAAAACCCCGCTTTGCAAGGGATTTCAGCTCATCGTCAGGAATTTTATCAAGGGTTGAAATATTTGTTGCGTATGTTTTTGAAAGCTGGTCAAGCCAGACAAAAACATTTTTTGCCATCATTACCACTCTTGGCATCCATGATGAGTCAACAGAAAAGTTCTCTGTTTCAACATCATAATAATTCCAGTCACCTGATGAAAGGGATTCTTTTGTTATGACTTCCCCTCCATGACCGCCGCCGGGACCGAAGACAGGCCTGGTCTCTTCTTTCATTATGTCAACAGAAACAAGAAGACGGTTTGAAAAATCCTTTAAAAGTTCAAGCCCCCAGTTTTCTTTCATATACAAAAGTTGACCTGCAAGAGAATCAGGAGACGCCCTGAACGGTGCTCTTAAAAGCTCTATGAGAGAGAACTTCTTGCCGTTAACAGTTATTTTTTCCTGTGAATCGAATGACTTTTCTATTGATGAAAAAGCTGAAAGATATCCGGTTTTTTCTATCAGAGATGAATCATCAAAAAGCTCCTTGAACTCTCCTGTCGCCGGGTTTTCATTTGCAATTTTAAGCAGTATCATCTCTTCAAATTTTATAAGTCTGCAAGGCATATCATCAATCTTTCCGTTTAGAAACTCATCCGCAGAGATCTCGCCTGACTCAACAGGAACAGGGGGAAACTCACCGGTAAAAAAGTCTATTGTTGACTCAAGTGACCTCTTTCCCACATTTGACAGCGCAGATTCATAAGCCTTTGAAAGGAAAAGGGGATCAATATTTTTTCTGTAGACACTGAAAATATAGTGCATTATCTCATCAATAAGCCCCATGGCATATATTTCGCCAGGTTTCACATATCTTTTCACACCCTCTTCAATGAATTTCCGGTTCATTCTGTCAGCAAATTCCTTTGCCGCGGCATAATCGGGGAAGATCACATTGCCGGTTATAGAGAATATCCCTTTTCTGAATGAGTATTTTTTTCTTGAATCCCTGCTGATGTGAAAGTTGAATTTTTTCATTTAATCTTTTCCGTTTAGTTCTTTAAAAGGCATTTTTTCACTGTTTCGCTTGCAAGTTTTCCGTCAAACTGACCATCGTATTTCTTTTTAAGCTCAGCCATCACCGCACCCATCATTTTTACAGACTTTTCAGGAAGTGCGGCCGCAATGCCGTCGATTATCGTTTCAAGTTCTTCAGGACTCAACTGTTTCGGGAGAAATGATTCAAGTATCTCTTTTTCTTTCGTGACGGCACTTTTATCTTTTCCCATTTCATCAAGGATCTTTATGTTCTCATTGGCATTTTTAATGAATTTTTTAATGATATTAACAACTTCCTGATCAGTTGTCGCCCTGTTGCCGTCATTTTTGCCCACCATTGCGGCCTCTGCTACAAGGGTTGAAAGAAGGTTGCTTTTAGCTGTGTCATGTTCCATTTTGGCTTTCATCATCGCCTTTTTAAGTTCGTTTATCATTTTTCACCTCTTAGAATGAATTAAGACTTAACGGGGAATTATATCTGTTATAAATTAAATATCAAATTAGAGGCAGGAGAAAATGTTATATGGCAGTCAGATTTCTATTTTTCAGGAACGGTTATATAAAAAGTGCTCCCTTTTCCGGGGGTGCTTTCAACATTTACAAAACCGTTATGTGACTGGGCTATGTGCTTGACTATGGCAAGCCCGAGCCCTGTTCCTCCGAGCTTTCTGCTTCTTGCCTTGTCAACTCTGTAAAATCTTTCAAAAAGTCTGTCGAGGTGCTCTTTTTCTATTCCGCAGCCGTGATCTTGCACTTTGACAGTGACTTTTCCACCTTCCTGATATGCAGATACTTCCACAGTTGATCCCGGTTCGCTGTATTTCACAGCATTGTCAATCAGGTTTATGACTGCCTGTTCAAGAAGTCTCGCATTTATTTTTGCATTGAGATCGTCACTGCATTCAACATTTACAGTGATATCTGATTTAGCGGCTATGGCAAACACCGAGTTCACTGCGCTCACTATCACAGGTCTTACTTTACTTACAGAAAGCTCAACATCCTGACTTTCATTATCCTTTTCTATCCTCGAAAGACAGAGTAGATCTTCAATTATGCTGTTCAGTCTTTCTGTCTGTCTTGATATGATCTCAATGAATTCAAGAGCATTCTCCCGGTCATCTATGGCTCCGTCCCTGAGCGTTTCAATATAACCCTTGATGCTTGTGATCGGAGTTCTAAGCTCATGGCTCACATTTGCAACAAATTCCTTCCTTATGTTTTCAAGTCTTGCAAGTTCGTTCCTCTGACGGGTTATGGTGTTGAGCCTGTATTTCAGATCTATTGCCATCTGGTTCATATTTTCTGCAAGTTTTGAAAACTCATAAGTGATGCTCTCATCAAGTTTCCCGTCAAGTTCTCCCTGACCGAAAAGTTCGACACCTCTAAGTATTTTCTTAAGCGGTTTGATGATGAACATTGAAAAAAGAAATGAGAAAAAAATGGATATGAACGCTGTCATGACACCGGCGATAATGAATTTCATCGTCATAGGCTCAAGCGTCTCAGAAAGACTGAGTGCGGGCAGAGATGTCCTTGTAACTCCTTTTATTTCGCCATTTTTCATGAAAGGTATCGCCACATAGAGCATATCTTTTCCTAAAGTTGAGGAATATCTGGTTGAAACACCGTTTCCGCCTTTCAGAGCTTCTATGATCTCAGGACGGCCGGCATGGTTCTCCATTTTCCTTATATCCTCTTGCGAATCGGCAAAAACCCTCCCGTCGGGAGAGATCAGGGTTATCCTCGTACCAATGGAACTACCTGTCTTTTTGAGGAAAACATCTACTTCCTCAGAATTTTCCTCTATTCCCTTTGAATATATTTCCTCAAGAAGGATCGCTTTGGCCTTCAATTCATTTACAGTCTGATCTATGTGAAACCGTTTTACAGCATCCCACAAAAAGAAAGTGACAGAAGCTATTGAAAATATTACAAGAAAAATGTATGTGGGAAGGAGCTGCCATATAAGTTTTATTTTCATCTATTAATCCTTGAACCTGTATCCGACACCTCTGACAGTTTCAATATTGGCACCTGCATCACCGAGTTTTTTTCTCAGATTGAGGATCTGGACATCGACAGAACGGTCAGTTACAGGATAGTCATCACCCTTTACACCGTTAATTATCTGCGACCTTGTAAAAACCCACCCCGGCCTTCTTGCAAGATAAACAAGGATTTCGAACTCCGTGGCTGTAAGATCTATTGCGTCTCCGCTGACAGCGACTCTGTGTCTGACAGTGTCGATTTCCATTTCGTCAACTTTTATCAACGGGCTTTTGCCCTCCTTCACCTTGCTGTCCCTTCTGAGGACCGTCTTCACCCTTGCGATCAGAACCCTCGGACTGAAAGGCTTGGTTATATAGTCATCTGCCCCCAGCTCAAGCCCTGCAACGATATCACTGTCCTCACCTTTTGCTGTGAGCATAACTATCGGAGTTTTCATAACATTCTTGTCATTTTTCAATATCCTGCATACATCGAAACCGTCCATTCCAGGAAGCATGAGATCAAGCAGTATGAGATCAGGGACGTTTTCTCTTGCAGCCCTTACAGCAGCTTCTCCGGTAGTTACCGTCTCAACTTTAAACCCCTCTCTTTCAAGGTTGTATTTGACAAGATTTAAAATATCCTCTTCATCATCTACAAGAAGAATTCTTTCTCTGCTCATAGTTATCCTCCCGGAAATCCTTGATAATTCTAATATTTATTCCATTTAAGTCCAGAATTTGTGTCCTGCTCCGACTTCTGCAATGTTATGCACCTGTGAAGCCATTCCATCAAGGTTGGTAAGCATTTCAATGTATATCATCGACGCCTCTTCCATGCATTTTCCTTCTTTTAATCTGTTGAAATGGGATATCTTCGCTTCCCTTATCTCAGCTTTCAGCTCTCTTTTTCTATTTTCCGCATTTTTAAGAAATTCATTTGTGTCCTTTATCTCAACTTCAAGCGCTTTCACAGTATCATCAAAGAAATTCATGAGCTTATCGGTAAGAGATGCCAGTCCTTCCTGCCCTTCTTTTGAAAGCTTCAGGCCGTTATCTTTGAAATTCCTGAACTGGACTGCAATATTTGCAAGGAAATCAGCAAATTTTTCAAGATTGGCGGCTGCGGTTATTGAATTACCTACAACATGAGCATCCCTCTCCGAGAGACTTTTCTGAGAAAGTGAAAGCAGAAAGGATGTTATCATCTTTCTATATTCATCAATAAGGTTCTCGTTCTCCTCTATTTTTGCAAAAAGTTCCGGACCTATCTCCTTTCCTGTGAAAAGTTCCTGAACCCTTAAACCGTTCTTTTTAACTCTGTTGGCCATTGCAATGAGCTCTTTCTGCGATTCTGCGATCCCTATTGCAGGGGTATCGATAAGCTCAAAGTGAATGTGGGAGAACCTGAAAGCCCCTTTTTTCTCTTTTTCTTTCGGAGTAGGGATTATGAATGTGACAACTTTTGCAAGAACACCGATCAGCGGAGTGAAAATTATTACATTTGTTATGTTGAAAAGGGAGTGGAACATTGCAATATGTGTTCCGATGTAAGGTTTGACACCGATATCCATTTTATATTTTGCCGCCTGTTCAGCCGTCTGAATTACAAAATCGGGCATTCCCGGAACAAGCCAGTTTACAAAATGGGCAAACGGGTAGAAAAAGGTCAATATTATAACAACGCCCATTACATTAAAAACTGTGTGGGCGATCGCCGCCCTTTTTGCATGGTGATTAGCACCTATCGATGCAAGGATCGCAGTGATGGTCGTACCGATATTGTCACCCAGAACCAGTGCGGCCGCCCCTTCATAGGTGAGAAGCCCCTGTGTTGCAAGGGCGATCGCTATACCTATCGTCGCAGAGCTTGACTGGACGATCACTGTTGTCGCAGTTCCTATGAAAACGCCAAGGAAAACAGTAACATAAGAAGAACCGCTGACAAGTTTGAAAAAGTTAATGAAATCGGGGTTCGACCTTAACGGCTTGAAACCGTCTCCCATTGTTGTCATTCCGAGAAAAAGTATGCCGAAACCGAATATTATCTCTCCTGTATACCTCCATTTGGTGGATTTGCTGAAAAATCTCAGCATTACACCGAAACCGATCATCGGAAGTGCCCATTTAACAACAGGAAGAGTGACGATCCAGCCGGTAACAGTCGTTCCGATGTTGGCTCCGAGAACAACTCCTATGGCCTGAGTAAGAGTCATCAGTCCGGCATTTACAAAACCGACGATCATGACCGTTGTAGCTGAACTTGACTGAATAACTGCTGTCACAAGAAATCCTACAAAAACCGCCACATATCTGTTGATCGTCAGATAGTTAAGGATCTTTTTCAATCCGTCACCTGCTGTTTTCTGCATCCCTTCGCTCATGATCTTCATTCCCATAAGGAAAAGACCGAGTCCCCCGAACACCTGAAAAAACACTTCTTTCCAATCCATTTTCTTCTCCCGGATCTGTTAAAAAAACAATTCGGCCCATAAATCACAAATATTATTAAACCACAATTGTTAGGATTGTGTTAGGATAAAGTTAATATTGTGTGATCAGTGCGATTTTTCTTAATTTCTGAAGTCATATTGACTTGATATCAAATATGGATAATGTGTTTTTTATGAATGGAGGAAACCCTGCGGGGAAAGAGACCAAGCGGTTTCTCAATATGCACAAAAGGCTTGAAGCCGCAATAATTGATTACAATATGATAAAACCGGGCGACCATGTCATTGCCGGTCTTTCGGGCGGAAAGGACAGTTCAGTCCTTTTAAAGCTCCTTACAAGAAAAAAGATCCAGACGACCAATGATTTCAAGCTTTCGTCCGTTTTTGTCAAAACAGGTTTTGAAGGTGATGACAGAACAGCTGAATATCTCAGGGATTATTCTTTTGGACTTGGGGTGCCGTTCCATATTGTTGAAACAGATATTTATGACCGGGTGATCAGCAAAAGTGATGAAAAACCATGCTATATGTGCTCAAGGGGAAGAAGACTTGCAATATTCGATCTTGCCGACAGGATCGGAGGAAATGTAATAGCTTTCGGACACCACCGGGATGACTTTATTCAAACCCTTCTTCTCAATCTTTTTTATTCAGGAAGTTTTCAGGCAATGAAACCGGACAATCCTTTTTTCGGTGGAAAATACAGGATAATAAGACCGATGGTTTACATTGATGAAAAAATGATCTTAACCGAAAAAGAGCAGAGCGGAATAAAAACATTCCCGTCAGAGTGTCCGTTTGACTCAACATCGGAAAGAATGTTCATCAAAGATATCATAAAAACAGTTGAAAAACGGAATCCCGATGCAGTAAAGAATATTTTCAGAGCGATGTATTCACCCAATCCCGACTATCTGTTAAAAAAACCTTCGAAAAATGTTTAGAAATTAAAGTTTTGAGACAAGTCCGTCCCTTCTGAGATAATTTCTGTGTTCCCCTTTGTGATTTTCAAGAATAAAATTCAAGTATTTGATATTATTATTCATTCCGTTGTGATAAAGATTGCTTTCAATTCCATACCTTTCCTTGAAATGGAGTATTGCAAGCTGATCTATTCCTTCAAGGTCGTTCCTGAACCGTCTTTCCATCTGCTTATAAAAATCTATGGTCTTTTCAAGCAGTTCCTCTTCAGAATCAAATCCGGGGACTCCCCCTGCCTTGAATTCGCGGTAAAGGAACAGAAGTTTTTCAAGATAAACTCTGTCGGCCATCTGACCCAGAAGGTCACCCGCTCCGAGAATTTTTGCAAGTTTACGCACTTCCGGGGTTATGAAACCTACTTTTTCAAGGTCGACCTTCAGCTCCGTTGAAAGTATTACCTGACCGATCTTTTCTGCAATCAGCGATGGATAACCCTTTGATCTCATATATTTTTTCATGAATTCGATGCTTCTTTCGACATGAATGTTGGTGTATATAGCACCGTTCTCAACAGGGTCTGATGTTTCGGGAATATAACCTGTGTCATGCATCAGAGCGGCAACTGTAATAATGAAAATCCCTTCGTGGGAAAGGTAGTTATCGCTCAGGATCACTGCATCTGTAAGACGGAGCGACGCCAGAAGGACATCCATAATATGTCTGAAATTGTGATATTCGGTGTCACACGCCCGGTAGCCTTCATATTTTCCTTCATAAAGGTCCCGCACATCATCAAATATCAATGCCGCTTTTTTTGACAGATCACGGTCAAAACCTGTAAAATCAAAAAGCTGCAGCACAGCCTCTTTCGCCTTAACATAATCACCTGTGTCAACGATCATCGACAACTGGTCAAGTTGAAAATTTTTCATTGCTTTTTCTCCAATCACATTGAAGAATTTTACAAATGTAAAAAAAAGTGTCAACAATTCTATTTGATTTCATAGTTCCCCCAACAAATTAAATCCTTTGGATTTGCAAAATTTGTTGGAGACGATCAGAAATATATAAATTCACCATAGAAAACCTTTTCCAGGCAGAGAAACAAGTTATGTTACACTCAGAAATGGTGTCTTTTAAAAGCTAATGAAATTAGGCAGTTATGAATTCATGTAACTAAATGTATGTTGTGTTACAGTGGGGAGGGGGGTTTTTAGACATTCCAGTTTGTGGCATAGATAGCCAAAAGAGTTTAAAATGATTTATAAAATGGATAAATTAAAAAAGAGCCGGTTGTGTCCTCAATTACAATCTTCGTGGAACGGACACACCAGCATTCTGCCGACATAAGGTTTCCTATGATCAGTGCCGTCAAAAAATGCCGTTATCACCAGATATTCATAATCATCTTTTTTTACAAGAACATGTTGATCAATCCGAGGAAATATGGTTCTTGTCGAGAACTGGCGCAGTTCAATTTTTTCCCAAATATTTTTAGTGGTGTCTTTTAAAAATATATCTTGAGCATTTCCCATGATATATCTGTTGTCATCCACTACGACATGGAACAACACACTATCTCCTTGTTTAAGCAATTGATCCGGCAAATCATCAACCTTCTCCCATGTGGAAAGCAGCTCATTATAACAGAAAATGTCATCGGCATCGGCATCGGCTAAACATTGGCCTTTTGCCCAACCTGCACCGGCATAGCAAATCATATCTGAAAAGAAAAACATAGCCCCTCCTGCACGAGGTGGATTTGGAAGAGAATCCATTGTGTTCCATGTCTGACTGGCGGACTCTATATATGCACAATTTCCATATTGAGTACAGTTATTGCTGAAGCCACCGCATGCAATCAGTTTTGATTTGTCGGCATTAGTTATTGATGAAACTCCATGAGCATTCCATGTTAAAGAATCTGCATTGTTCCAGGATGTTCCATCGAAATACCTTACAGCTTTTGATCCAGTAAAGCCGGTGTAGCCGCCGATTGACCAAAGCTTATTGTCAAATTGGAAAAGAGAATGCCCGTAAGTGCCTGTAGTCATTGCTGGTCCATCACTCCAGATCATTGTATTTAAATCTAATATCTTATGATCCTGCAATGCCTGCGAGTAATTACCACCTGTGCAATGGATCTTTCCTGTCACAGTATAGAATGCACAAGAAGGCAACGACCAGTCGACAGCATTAGTGGTTAGCGTTCCCGGATATAAAACATCTGTATCGTGTAATTCAAGCCAGACAGAAAAAGGAAGAGGATCTCCATTCCATGGTGCGGAATCTAAAAACACTAAAGAATCTTTATTCAATGTCGTCGAAATCCCCGACAAATCCCATTTTATACAAGAATCGTTCAATTCACAGGTTTGAAGATTTATTGGCAAGCTGTTTTCGAGATTAATTTCATAAGCACTTTTTCTATCACATGATACTAATATTTTATCTTCAGCAAGAAAAAGTGGTGATGAAGAAAACGGGGTATCATCAACTGAACAATCCAAAATAAGGTTTTTTGTGTCGCTACTGGTATCACAATAATACAGTTGCGTTATACCTGAATATCCCGCAAGCTTATTATAATGAAATGCAAACCTGTTCCCTGAATCCGAAACTGCTCCGAATGCTTTTGAGTGACCATCGGTTGAAGCACAAGGAAGAGCTGTCTGGGTTCCCCATGAAGATACAGTATCCCCGCTTAAACTTAATTCACCTATATAATTATCAGGAACCCAGTTGGCTGGCCAGAAACTTGCAAAGATACTTTCCCTCTGAGAAACAGCGCTGAAATTTTCGCTAGCCGTACAGCCCATAGCTTTGGTACTAAGAACTGTCCCACCTTCCACGCTCAAACTCCACAACGAAAGGGCACGATTTGAAGTATTTCCGCAAGCACCGCCCGATGTTGTATAATAACCTAATACTAAACGGTCTTCCGAAAGGAAGTCACAACGACTTAATTCGGTTGATACAGGGGTTAGCTGACTAATATTAAGCTCATTCAGTTTTTCTACAACTCCTTTTGTGCTCCATATTTCCATTCTTTCCGGCACAAGATCTTTTCTTAAAAGTGCCATTTTGTCCCCTAATGGACTCAAACAAGCAACATAGGAAAACCTTGCAGGAACACTGAAAGATAATAATTTTGAAATCTCTGCTCCTCGCTTGGTCAACATATATATGCTTCTTATATCATCCTTGTCATGTGCAAACAAAACTATCCTGTCAGATCCATCAGAAATTGTGTCGCTATCGTCTGTTTCAGTTACATCATCGTCCAATTCGATATCGTCTGTGTCTACACCGATAATATCATCATCACCCGAATCTCCACTGTCTCCTGAATTTCCTGAATCACCAGTATTTCCAGTATCTTCATCACCTGCCGTATTGCCAGTATCTCCGGTGTTTCCTGAATTTCCTGAATCGCCAGTATTTCCTGTATTTCCTGAATCATCATCATTTTTTGCTTCATCGGGTTTGACACATTTCCCGTCATCACAGACAAGTCCTTTTCTGCATGTACCGTTGCCGAAACATGCCGCACCTTCTTTACCCACCTCTATATCTTTAAAATTCTCACACCCGGCAAAAACAAAAATAATCATTAAAAAATATAGATATTTCATCACCACCTCCCCTGTAAACCGGTCACAAATCCATCTCCGGAAGGAATAACATAAAAAGAGACATGCTCATTCTTCCTTTCCGGCGCTACTGCATCAAGAATAAGAAGTGTTATCCCCCCCGCAATGAAAACAGAGCCGGCGACATAACCGCCTATCGTAAGACCTCTAAACATTTTAAACTTATCTTCGTCATCGCTTTTTCCCGTTTTTATAAACGCATCCCTTGATGAATTCATCATCACATTGGATATGGCTCCCCCGGCAAGAACAAGAGCTCCCGCAACTGTAAATGTCCAGCCAGTCGCTTTTTTCCATGAAACCGGTGCCTTTTCATTCTTTTCAGCTTTTTTTTCGGATTGCGGCTTAACTTCTTTCACTTCAACGGTCTTTGTTTCAGCCGGCTTCGGCTGACCGAAAAGTTCAATTACAAGAGGTGTCAACGATTCTATAAGTGTATTCATATCACCTTTGAATTTTTTTGTAACTCTTGATTTTACCTCGACTTTTTTAACATCAACGAGCTGGATCGTTATGACCCAGTAGTCTCCCATCTTCGAGAGTATTCCCGAAATTGAAAACGGGGCTCCGAGCGTTGCACCCACTTCCGCAATGCATGAGTTGTCGTCTATGCCGCAGGATGCTCTTATTGTTTCTCCATCAATGACACTTCTAACTTCTGATTCACTGATCACAACCATTTTGGAAACCTGCTCGATCTCACTCGTAAGGATAGAAGTTACAGTGATAGATTCCTTTTCAGTTACGCCCGTCTGCGGCTTCAGATTCCAGACAACGATCTTGTCTGCGAACAGATTTCCGGTGAACAGTGTGAGCATTGCAAAAACGATTAAAACTCGTGTCATTTTTATCTCCGCTTCAACCATTAAAAAAACTTTTAAACACTTAATCCTGAAAATTATAATCGCGCTAGGGTTTAAGTCAAAAAACAGGGGAAAGTCACCGGAAAGTCAACAAGAAATAAACCGTTACCCGACCACCTCCCCCAAAATCCCCCTGATTTTCTGTTATAAGTGTTTGTGAATACAGACATTATTTCAGGAGGAAACTATGAAAGAGATCGCGAGTACTATTGCAGAGAGGGGTGCGGGTTACTGTTCAAATCCGGATCTGCTGGTTTTGTAACGCTCACGGTGAACGGCAACAACTGCCTGATTTCAAAGCGGGTCATCTTTATCGGGACTCTCAACAAGTCAATCGTCCATCCGAGAGAGGTGTTCGCTGCGGCCATTTCAGATCATGCGGCGGGGATCGTCCTGGTGCACAACCATCCAAGCGGCAACCCCGAACCGAGCAATGAGGACATCATCATGCCCATGAGAATTGAAAACATCAGAAGCCGGAAAGCTGCCACAGAGCAGAAAGCGACAAAAGCCGCGTGAAAAGGTTGGGGATGAGAAAGAAAAACCTCCCGCCGGAAGGCGGGAGGGGGTGGAAAAACAATAAAAACCTAAATTATCAACAAGGCACATCCGCCCTGATTATCTGACGCATCATAATAATACGGATTCTTCTTACAATTGTTGCCACATTCACCATAAGAATACACACTCCCCTCGTCACACTCTTCAGGATACTGAACAATCCCGTCTCCACACCTTCCGATTCTTGTGCTTCGACAATCGTTTGAACATTCATCGTCATCAATATTATTTCCGTCGTCACACATTTCATTACTGTTCACTATTCCATTGCCGCAAACCATTTCTGCACATTGTAATGAGTTATAGGATTTGCAGTTTTCAGAACAACCTGCCATATCACCTTTTTCATAATTTCCCAATGTGGAGCAGTCAACCTTATCGTTTCTTTCGCAAACCTCTCCATCGTCAATATCTCCATCACCACATATAGTTTCAAGGTCGTGTCCTGCAAGCTCTATCATTTTTTCATTTATCCAGTTTCTGTACGCAACAACTCTTATTAAAAAAGAATTACCCACTGCTGAACAGCCTCCCCGACCAAAAGAAGTTATCCCCGACACAACCATTTTATTGTTCTGAGTTGTAAATAAAGGACCCCCGGAATCTCCTTGACAAGTTCCCGAAGGGTTTCCAATTTCTAAAAGCTGCTCACCCGTGTCAATGTCAAGAATTGTAGTGTTTCCCCATCTCTGGGTTAAAGCGTCATCTTTGTCGTCTCCGGTTATACCATAGCCGACCACTATTCCTTTTTCTCCTTTATTTTCTGCAGGATTGTCCCTTACTTTATACATTAAAAGATCCGTGATGTTTTTATTCAGTAGCAGCATCGCTATATCAGTTCCCGGCAATTCTCCATCCCAGCTTTCATGTGTGACAGCTTTTGTGACTGAAGCCTTATTTGAATAATATGAAAGATTTAAGCCATCATGAATGCTTAATATTCCAGGGTTACTAACTCCGTTAAATTCAACATTCCCGTTCTCATCTTTTGAAAACACACAATGCCCCGCCGTTAAAACAACATTGGGGGCGATGAGTGTTCCTGTACATATTGAAGCTGTTCCATCTCCCAAATCTGCTATAACTCCCACAACACCACTAAATCTACTATCCCAGTCACTCCAAGTAGTTTCAGTTCCGTTTACAATTTTCGGCTCAATTTCGCCAAAAAGTTGAAAACCGGTAGTAAGTATAAAAACAAGCAATATAACGACATATGTTCTCATATTTTTCACCTCTTAATAATCATAATCCCTTAAAAGTAACACGGAAACTCTCAACACCATCCGAAAGAATATCATAATCTTCTTCAGTAACCTCACCAATTTTAAGAAATGTTCCAAGAATTGACGAAGAAATATATGGTGTTGATACAATATCATCGGCGTCATCGTCATCATCATATATCATAAAAAAAAGACTTTCTCCTTTTAAAACAACTGTGGATTCATATGAGAAAGACCATGAAGCATAAAAAGAATCTTCGATGGTTTCAGTTCTAAAAATTTCCGTGTCATTTTTAAAAACTATCACAAATATATCAGGTGGTTCAAAAGGCCAAGGATCCCAATCTTCACCATTAGGCATTAAAGATGTCAGCGAAACATTATGTACCTGAATTCTCCAGCTGCGTCCGAAAATATTTCTGCACACACTGTTTTCACATCTCTGATCTTCTTCACAGTCAGCATTTGAAATACATCCTCCAGTATCACCGGTATCACTGGTATCACCTGAATTCCCCGTATTCCCTGAATCTCCGGAATTTCCACTATCTCCTGAGTTTCCGGAATCACCTGTGTTTCCAGTATTTCCTGAATTACCAGAATCCCCGGAGTTATTTTCATAACGGCTTTCATCAACTAGAACACATCGTGGCTCTGTAAAGTCATTTATAAATTTACACTTCTTTTCTTCTGTTCCATCTTCATCTTCACATGAACCGAAAAAAACCCACTCACCATCTACGCATATTTCCGCATCTTTATCACTGTGAGTAGCACAGCGGAAAGTTCCGTCAGGTTCACAGTCAGGAGCATTATCTTTAGAATCAGATCCACCGCAGCTTGGCAAAGCCATTAATAAAAAAACTGTCAAAATTAAAAAAAACATTGGCAAAATTAAAAATTTTATC
Organism: uncultured Spirochaetales bacterium; assembly: GCA_964630905.1. Taxonomy (GTDB): domain Bacteria; phylum UBP6; class UBA1177; order UBA1177; family UBA1177; genus JAGOEX01. The sequence goes on from CAZVWR010000002.1 coordinate 59,063, forward strand.
ATTTCCAAACCTCATCATAATTTAAACACAACGGAAGTATTTTAATAAATTTAAAACAGAATAGAAGTTTTCCCCACCCATAAACAAAATTCCCCCTTCCCCTCATAAACCACAACCTTCGTTTCTATCTGCCTGGGTCGGAAAGATATGAAAGAAAACGGTGAATGATGCGGTAAATTTTCATTCCGCACAAGTATTATGCCTCTATGAAAAAGTATGTCAAAAAAGTGAAATTCAGAACCTCAATGGATTTTTATTAACATAGAGTAACTTTTATTTACAATTATAGTGCAGATGGATATATTGTGGTGATTGAATTACCTCTATGGAGATTTCGTATGGATCAGATCACACACAACACGATAGTAAATTTTATATGGAATATTGCTGATGATGTATTAAGAGATGTTTATGTTCGTGGTAAGTACCGGGATGTTATTCTTCCAATGACAGTCATCCGGCGCCTTGATGCACTTCTTGAGCCGACAAAAGGTGCTGTAATTGAAATGAAAAAACATCTTGATACGGCTGGAATTGCGAATCAGGATGCGGCTTTGTGTCAAGTTGCCAAAGAAGCGTTTTTTAATAGATCTGCGTTTACTCTTAAAGACTTGAAAAACCGTTCAAAAATACAGCAGTTGAAGGCTGATTTTGAAGAATATCTTGATGGGTTTTCTCCGAATGTCCAGGAGATTCTTGATAAATTTAAATTCCGCAATCAGATTCCCACACTTGTAGAGGCAGGAATTCTTGGTTCACTGATTGAAAAATATATTAATCCTGCAATAAATCTCAGTCCGAAACCCGTGCTTGATTCCAACGGCAATGAAAAAATTCCCGGACTTGATAATCACAGTATGGGTATGATTTTTGAAGAGCTTATCCGCCGATTCAATGAGGAGAATAATGAAGAGGCCGGAGAACACTTTACACCTCGTGATGTAGTGAAGCTCATGGCAGACCTGATTTTTCTTCCAATAGCAGACAAAATTGAGTCAGGAACATACCTTGTTTATGACGGAGCATGTGGAACTGGTGGAATGCTGACTGTGGCTGAAGAAAGACTCCACAAACTGGCAAAAGATTCAGGGAAGGAGGTGTCAATACATCTTTACGGTCAGGAAATTCAACCTGAAACTTATGCAATTGCCAAAGCTGATCTCCTGTTGAAAGGTGAAGGTGCTGAAGCTGAAAACATTATATATGGCTCCACTCTTTCCAGTGATGGTTTTATCTCAAACAAATTTGACTTTATGCTTTCAAATCCGCCATACGGAAAAAGCTGGAAAACCGATCTTGAAAGAATGGGTGGAAAAAATGATATTAAAGATCCGAGATTTATTATTGAATTTGCAGATGATCCCGAATATAAAATGCTCACAAGATCAAGTGACGGCCAGTTAATGTTCCTGGTGAACAAGCTGATGAAAATGAAGGAAAAAAGCAAGCTTGGCAGTCGTATTGCCCAGGTTCATAACGGATCATCCCTTTTTACCGGTGATGCCGGACAGGGAGAGAGCAACATCCGCAGATGGATTATAGAAAATGACTGGCTTGAAGCTATAGTTGCTCTGCCCGAGAATATTTTTTATAACACTGGAATTGCGACATATATCTGGGTGCTTACCAATAAAAAGTCTGAAAACAGAAAAGGAAAAGTGCAACTGATAGATGCGACAAAATGGTATCAGTCACTTCGTAAAAATATGGGTAAGAAAAACTGTGAGCTGAATGAAGACCACATTAAAGAAATCTGCGAACTCATTATTGCTCCCAAGGAAACAGAGCAGTCAAAGATTTTTCCCAATGACGCATTCGGATATTATAAAGTTCATGTGCTTAGACCGCTTCGTGTAAAAAACATTGATCCTGAAAATGTTTATTCAACAAAAGAAATCAAAGACTTTAAAGATAAAAATATGATTGCTGAAGAAGGTTTTCCTGTTATAAAAAAAATTCACAAAAAAGGAACAGAACCAAATCCTTTGCATGGACTGTTTGAAGTCAAAATCAACGGGAAGAAACAGGTTGTGGAATATCATTTTGACACAGAACTCAGTGACACCGAACAAGTTCCACTGCTTGAAAAAGGGGGAATCAGCGAATTTATAGAAAGAGAAGTACTTCCATACACACCTGATGCGTGGATAGACCCGGCAAAAACACAAATCGGCTATGAAATATCATTCACACGCCATTTTTATAAACCGGCACCAATGAGAACACTTGAAGAAATAAAAGCAGACATCTTCGCACTTGAAAAAGAGACAGATGGACTGCTTGAAGAAATTATCGGGGAAAAGTGATGAAACCATACCCGAAATATAAAGATTCTGGAATAGTCTGGTTAGGAAAAATACCGGAACATTGGGAAAGTGCAAAAATTAGATCAATTTTATCTCCTATAATAGAAAAAAACAGATCAGATCTTCCGCTATTATCCGTAGTTCGCGAAAAAGGAGTTATTAAGCGAAATATTGAAAGCAAAGAAGAAAACCACAATTATATTCCAGATGATCTTTCAAATTATAAAGTTGTAAAAAAAGGACAGTTTGCAATGAATAAGATGAAAGCATGGCAAGGTTCTTATGGAGTCTCAGCCTTTGATGGAATAGTTAGTCCTGCTTATTTTACCTTTCAAATTGATAGAGTGGAAAGAGAATTTTTTCATGCTGCAATGAGATCAAAGGCATATGTTCCTTTTTTTACGCAAGCTTCTGATGGAGTGCGAGTTGGTCAATGGGATTTGAACCAGTCAAGAATGGGAGATATTCCTTTTTTTATCCCTCCTGAATCCGAACAAACACAAATTGCCCGTTATCTTGACTGGCAGACTTCTAAAATAAACAAGTTCATAAAAAACAAAAAGAAACTCATTGCATTACTGAAAGAACAGAAGCAGAACATCATCAACGAAGCTGTAACAAAAGGCCTCAACCCCAATGTTAAAATGAAAAACAGCGGTGTTGAATGGATCGGAGAAATCCCGATGCATTGGGAGGCTCTGTATATAAGGCGTTGCACAAAATTCGTGAAAACCGGTGGAACACCAAAAGGTGCCAACGAATCGCATTTCTGCGAGAAAGGTTTTAACTGGTTTACTCCATCTGATTTTAAGGAAGAGGTGTTTCTGAAAAATTCTTATCGTCAGTTATCAGAATTAGGCAAGAAAGATGTAAAGCTGTTTCCAGCAAATACAGTAATGATGATTGGAATAGGCGGTACGATTGGGAAGGTTTCTATTTCCCCTGACATTTCAAGCTGCAATCAACAAATCAATGCGATTTTTACAAATGAGAGAGTTGTTTCAATATATATGACTTTTGCTCTAAGGTGCTTAAAAAGCTTCATTATTGAATGTGGAAAATATACAACGATGCCAATTATAAATCAGGATGAAACAAAGACCTTAAAAATTCCCGTACCACCAATTTCTGAACAGCAAGAAATAGTTGCTTTCATAGAAAAAGAAACTGCTCTCATCGACAAGACCATCGCCCGCACTGAAAAAGAAATTGAACTGATTCAGGAATATCGCACTCGCCTTGTTTCGGATGTTGTAACCGGTAAGATTGATGTGCGGGATGTTGAAGTTCCAGATTTTGTAGAAGAAATTGTTGAAATTAATGCAGATGAAGATGAAAACGAAGAAGAATTTATTCAGGCAGGAGATGAGGGAAATGATTAGAGCGTTGTTCGAACGGTTTAGAAAAAATATTCCAACTCCAAAAAGAAGTCGATCAACACTTCACTTGAATTGGCATAATCTGCCTGATGGTTGTAGATGTATGTATCTTTCAAGTGATTTGTATCCTGAACTTTTTGAATTGCGTTTCCCAGATATTTTTAGAAAAGCTGGAGGAGGGTGGCGACAAAAAAGTTCAAATACATCTCAAAAATATCTCTGGTTTCCTTCAAAATCTGTAACTGAAGATGATATAAAAAAAGTAAATTGTTGGGGGCGAAAATTTGGCCAATTTGTAGTGTTGGGGATTAATAAAAACATTGAAGATTATTTCTCTACCGAAATGGACTTCTGTTTGGCGTTAAGCTTCAACAAAGACAATCCAAAAGAAAAAGAAAGAACCTTTTATGGAGAAGCAGAATATCAAATAAAATACAAAGAAAAAAACGACCCTTACTTAGGTTATCTTTTTGATGGATTGCAAGATGCCTATGATTATCTGCCTATTTATAGACCAAAAGAGAATATAATACTTACTACTATTCCTTCCGAAAGAACTGAAAAGCTCCCACACAAACTGTTAAAAAGTGTTGCAGAGAACAAACATCTGGAATATGTCATTCCATATCTAAACTGTGACAAAAAGAAGTTTAAGGGATTGCCCATATCTGAAAAGATTCCAGAATGGGATCATGTTTTTTCCAATGACAGAAACATTGAATTAAATAAAAACCTTAGCGGAAAAACAGTAATTATAATAGACGATTTATATCAATCCGGTGCAACGATGTGGTCATTTGCAAAATATTTAAAAAGCAAAAAAGCAAAAGAAGTCATTGGATTGGTTTGTGTTAAATCTTTAAGGGACACAGATAATACGGATGGATGATATATGATTGATGCCAAAGTGCTGCAATTTATTTTAGCAAAGGGCGCCGGCGATGCTGCTTTAAAAAAGTTTCTTGAATATATCAATAAAAATGGGATCGAAAGTGTTTCAGAATTGTTGAAGACTCCCCAAGAAATCGTTTATAACTTAAATATTAAAGAAGATGTCGCCAGCAACATAATAAATACTGAAAATGAGGCAATGATATTAAGCGATAATTTGAAAAAAGATGAAATTACTCTTCTGACAAACATAGACAAAGATTATCCATCAAAAAAATTGAAGGTTTTAGAAAAAGATGCCTCCCCAGTTTTATTCGTGAAAGGAAATAAAGATTTATTGTCAATGAAGTCAATTGGTTTTTGTGGTTCCAGAAAAGCTTCAGAAAAAGGAATAGATATAACACAAAACTGTAGCAAGCAGTTGGTGGAAAAAGATTATTGCATCATAAGTGGATATGCTCATGGAGTTGATATGGCTGCACACATATCGGCACTTAAAAATGGAGGAAAAACTATCTTTGTATTAGTGGATGGTATTTTAAGATTTACTGAAAAAAAAGAAATTAAGGAGTATTTATCTAGTTCAAACCATTTAATAGTTTCACAATTTCCTCCGAACATAACATGGATCGGGCACAATGCGATGCGAAGAAATTTAACAATAATTGGATTGTCTGATGCGATGATTCTTGTTGAGTCAGGCATCACTGGCGGAACTTTTGCGGCAGGGGAAGAGACTTTAAAGGTGAAAAGACCATTATTTGTTATAGATTTTGCTAAGCCTGGTCCGTCTGCTGAAGCAAATCCTTATTTTATAAAAAAAGGTGGAATCTCTATAAGAGGAAAAAAAGGTGTTCCTAATTTAAGCGAATTAATCAAAATAACATCATCAGAGCCTTCTACTGTTGGAAAAGAAGAAAAAACATTCGGTGAACAACTATCTTTATTCCAATTTGGTGATATTAAAATTGAGGAGAGCGACGAATGACAGTTCCCGCTAATCCAAAGATTTATCACATAACTCATGTTGAAAACCTCGCTTCAATTATTTCTGACGGTTGTATCTGGTCTGATGCAAAAACTGTACATAATCAAGGAGTTGTCAAAATTGGGATGTCAGAAATCAAGCGGAGAAGGTTGTATGAAAATCAACTCACAAGTCATCCCGGTCTTTATGTCGGGGAGTGTGTTCCGTTTTATTTCTGTCCGCGATCTATTATGCTCTTCCTGTTTTATATGAACAATCATAAAGATATAACATACAAAGGAGGACAGGAGCCAATCATTCATCTTGAAGCAGATTTAAAAAAAGTGGTAAATTGGGCTGAACAGAACAACAAAAGGTGGGCTTTCACTCTTTCCAATGCAGGAGCATCCTACTTTGAAGACAGAAAAAGTCTTGAGAATCTGGATGAACTTGACTGGAATGCCATTAATTCCACAAGCTGGCATGAATGCAGAGAAAAGAAGCAGGCAGAATTTCTCATTGAGGAAAAATTTCCATGGAGTCTTATTGATAGAATTGGAATATATTCTGAAAATTATTATAATAATGTAATCCGTTCTTTTAATGGAAACAGTCATCGTCCAGTGGTTGAGATTAAAAGAAGCTGGTATTATTGAGAGGAACTATGATGAAATTTACTCAGGGTGATATTTTCACCGCAAACACAGAAGCAATTGTCAATACAGTGAACTGTGTCGGAGTTATGGGAAGAGGAATCGCTCTTCAGTTTAAAAAAAGATTCCCTGAAAATTTCAAAGAATATGAATCTGCATGCAGTAGAGAAGAAGTTGTTCCGGGGAAAATGTTCGTTTATGAAACAGGAGCTCTTTTTAATCCGAGAATAATTATTAATTTCCCCACAAAACGACATTGGCGTGGCGAAAGTAAAATTGAAGACATAGAAAATGGATTGATTGATCTTGTCAGAATTATTCAAGAAAAGAACATTAAATCAATTGCATTGCCGCCTCTTGGATGTGGATTGGGTGGTTTGAACTGGTCTGATGTGAAAATGCTTATTCAAAAATATCTGATCGCATTAAATGATGTTGAAGTTCTTGTTTTTGAACCTATTGGAGCTCCGGCTGCCGAAGAAATGGTGAAAAACCGGAAAGTTCCGGAAATGACATCCGGCAGAGCTGCTTTAATTGAACTGGTTGCTCACTATTTAAATGGATTGCTTGACCCCATCGTAACACTTCTTGAAGTTCATAAATTAATGTATTTTCTTCAGGCATCAGGAGAAAATCTGAGACTTAATTATACGAAAGGACCTTTCGGACCTTATTCTAAAAATCTGAGCCATGTTCTGAATGCTATAGAAGGACATTTGATTTCAGGTTATGCGGATGGAGGCGATAAACCGGACAAACGACTTAAACTGGTTCCAGGTGCTTATGAAAGTGCATCCGAATTTCTTGAAACGCAGAAAAATACAATAAAAAATCTGGAACGGGTCGCTGATCTTGTGAAAGGATTTGAAACCCCGTTTGGAATGGAACTCTTATCCACTGTTCATTGGGTGGTAGTTAATGAAAAAGCTGAGTCAAAAGAAGATGTTGTTGCAAAAGTTCATGCATGGGGAGAAAGAAAAAAACAATTTACGCCGCGGCAGATTTTTATAGCTCTTGATGTCCTTTCAAAAAAGAAATGGGTGGATGTTTCTTCATGGGAAAGCTAAATATAAAACCAACCGACACAACTGAAGCCGGACTTGAATCTCTCATTGTTAAATCACTGATTGAAGAATCGAAATATGTTGCAGGTGATCCTCGTGATTATGACAGAACACATGCTGTTGACCTTGTTAAACTGACTGATTTTATTAAATCTACTCAGCCGGAAATTGCCGATTCTCTTTCCCTTGATGCTGACTCTCCGACCCGGACCCAATTCCTTCACAGGCTTCAGGGTGAAATAGCAAAAAGGGGCGTGATTGATGTTTTGCGTAGAGGATTGAATCACGGACCCCACTCAATAACAGCATTTTACGGAACTCCGACAGCAAACAATGAAAAAGCAAAAGAACTGTTTGAGAAGAATATTTTCAGTGTGACCCGTCAGCTCCGTTACAGCTCAAGTGAAACACAACTTGCTCTCGATATGGGCGTTTTCATAAATGGATTGCCTGTGGCAACATTTGAGCTGAAAAACAAGCTGACAAAACAGACTGTTGAAGATGCAGTGCAGCAATATAAGAATGATCGTGACTCCAAAGAACTGCTTTTCCAGTTTGGTCGGTGTATGGTTCATTTTGCGCTAGATGATCATGAAGTTGAAATGTGTGCTCACTTAAAAGGAAAAGACTCATGGTTTCTGCCATTTAATAAAGGTTTTAATGATGGAGCAGGAAATCCGCCCAATCCGGATGGCCTGGCAACAGATTATTTATGGAAAGAAATACTAACAAAGCCGAGACTGACAGATATTATTGAGAATTATGCTCAGATCGTTGAAGAAAAAGACCCGAAAACCGGAAAGAAAAAATATAGGCAGATATTTCCACGGTATCATCAGTTAAAAGCAGTTCGAAAGCTGCTCTCAGACGCACAAATCAACGGAGCCGGGAAACGATATCTCATTCAACATTCTGCCGGAAGCGGCAAGTCAAATTCAATCGCCTGGCTTGCTCATCAACTCGTCGGGCTTGAAAAAAACAAAAAACCTGTATTTGACTCCATAATTGTTGTAACAGATCGAAGGGTTCTTGATAAGCAGATCAAAGACACAATTAAATCATTTGCTCAGGTTTCCAACATCATAGGTCATGCAGAAAGATCCGGAGACTTGAAACGGTTTATCAGTGAAGGCAAGCAGATAATAATCACAACAGTCCAGAAATTTCCTTTCATAATTAATGAGATCGGAGATGAGCACAGAAATAATAAGTTTGCAATAATTATTGATGAAGCTCACTCAAGCCAGGGAGGAAAAGCTGCAACGAAAATGAATATTGCTTTAGCATCTACATCAGAAGTGAGGGAAAACTGCGAAAAATATGATGATTTGCTGATGGTTGCTGAAAGAAGTCCTGAATATACTGGCGAGTGTGAAGATGTTGACTTGGAAGATCAAATCAATTTTATTATGGAAAGCAGAAAGATGCTTAATAATGCAAGCTATTTTGCATTCACTGCAACTCCGAAAAACAAGACTCTTGAAATATTCGGAGAACCTTTTCCGCAACCTGACGGCAAGATTAAACATAAGCCTTTTGACAGTTATACAATGAAGCAGGCAATACAGGAAGGATTTATAAGGGATGTGCTTAAAAATTACACTCCAGTGGAAAGTTATTATAAAATCACAAAAAAAATTGAGGACGACCCATATTTTGATTCTAAAAGAGCCCAGAAAAAACTCAGAAAGTTTGTAGAATCGAACAAATATGCAATTAAAGAAAAAGCAGAGATAATAATTGATCATTTCCAGACTCAGGTGATTTCCCGTCGTAAAATCGGGGGTGAAGCCCGTGCAATTGTTGTAACAAGCGGGATAATGCGTGCAATTGAATATTACTATGAAATAAGCGCCTACATAAAAGAAAAAAAACTGCAGTACAAAGCCATCGTTGCATTTTCAGGGGAACATGAATACGGTGGGGGAAAAGTCACGGAATCTACAATTAATGGATTTCCAAGTAATCAGATAGAAGATAAAATTATTGAGGATCCATACCGTATTCTGGTTGTTGCCGATAAATATCTTACTGGCTATGACGAACCATTGATGCACACAATGTATGTTGATAAGCCGCTTGAAGGAATTAAAGCTGTTCAGACACTTTCCCGGCTTAATAGAGCCCATCCTAAAAAACACGATACTTTCGTTCTGGATTTTTATAATGACACAGTAACCATTCAGAGTGCGTTCGCAGATTATTACAGAACAACCATATTGAGTGAAGAGACCGACCCCAATAAGCTTCACGATCTCAAATCTGACATTGATCTTTATCAAGTTTATTCATTTGAGCAGATTGATGATCTTGTGGAAAAATATCTGTCAGGAGCTGAAAGAGATTCTATTGATCCTATCCTTGACACATGTGTTGCTGTTTATAATAGTGAACTTGATGAAAATGGACAGGTTGATTTTAAAGGTAAGGCAAAGGCATTTGTAAGAACATACGGGTTTCTTTCTGCACTTCTTCCGTATAACAACGCTGAATGGGAAAAACTCTCGATATTTCTTAATTTTCTAATACCCAAACTTCCTGCCCCGAAAGAAGAAGATCTTTCAAAAGGTATTTTGGAAACTATTGATCTTGAAAGTTACAGAGCTGAAATGAAAGCGACAATAAATATCTCTCTGCCTGATGAAGATGCTGAACTTGGAGCTGTGCCTACCACAGGAGGTGGTCGTAAACCCGAGCCGGAGCTTGATCAACTCAGCAACATATTGAAAACTTTTAATGATCTTTTTGGGAATATCGAGTGGAAAGATGATGATAAGATCAGGAAAGTCATTGCTGAAGAAATTCCCGAAATGGTTGCCGCTGACACAGCATATCAGAATGCAATGAAAAATTCTGATAAACAGAACGCCAGAATAGAGCATGACAAGGCCCTCCAAAGAGTAATTCTAACGCTTATTGCCGATCACACGGAGCTTTATAAACAGTTCAGCGACAATCCATCTTTCAATAAATGGTTGGGAGACACAATATTTAACGCAACTTATTCAGAGAATGAAAATAATATAAACAGGTGATAGTACTTTGAAAACAGGACATAGATCTACACTTATAATTTTAATCATCGCAACCGTAGTTATCATTATAATAGGGTTTGGATATCCTTTTTTTACAAACGAAACCATGAACATGTCAAGTCTTTCAAGTTGGATTTCAGCTATAATATCCAGTACTGCTTTCATATGGCTTATATTCGGTTATTTTTTGCAGATGAAATCTTTAAATATACAAAGTATAGAAGTCGAACGGATGGCAAAGTTTGCAGCTTTGCAACAGATTCAAAATGCATTTGGCTTATTAAATGAAAAGGTAAAAAATTCAGGATATAAAGACGTTCATACTTTATCTGTGGAATTTCCGATGACTATGGCATTCACCATTAAAAATGTTGTTGAAAATAAAACCGATGAAAAACTGAAAATGGAGTGGATGTCTAAATGGACAAATTTTAAAAGTCTGTGTGATGAATTTATTGGCACTTTCGCAATGATGTTAAAGCTTTATGATGAAGCACCTGAAAAAGAGATGGTTCAAAAAAAGAAACTGACTACCATAGAGAGTTCAATGAAAACCCTGAACATTGATGCAAAAACAATAAAGGATTTTGAGTCCATCGTGGACTATAAAAATGCATGGTATATTAAGACGAATTTCAAAAGAGCCCAAGAAATTCCAGTATTAGCTTTTTATTCAAAGGCGGCTGGGATGTTGGCCGAGAGTATGATTCGTTTTGAACCAGGCATTGATATAGTCGAACTTGAGATACTTGAGGACAGTGAAAAAACCATTCCTGGTTGTGTAAAGAGCGAATATTTAGAAAAATTAAGAAAAAAGGTTGGCGATAGGGAAAAAGAAAGAGAGTCCAAAAAGAAGGTCTAAGTTTAAATATGGTCAAGAAAAAGTTAAACCATAGTGTTTTATTCAGTCAGTCAGGTATTAATTATTCAACGACGGTTGAAGCTGCATTAGCAAAAACCATAATTCATGCGCTCGAACAGTACAAAATAAAATGGTCTTTGGGAAACAAGGTGTTATATGCAATGTGTAAAAATCACCCTGGACATAAAACTGAAGAGGAAATTCTGGCAAAAATATGGCTTATCGGAAGATCTTACGCTGCTGCCCTTGAGAGAAGAAAGAACAAAGAAAAAGAGTCAAGTAACGACGATTTTTACAATAATGCGGCAGATCAGATCCAACAATCTGAAATAGATAAATGGATTGAGGAGAGTCGAAACAACAATGACCCTCAGGTTCACATTAAAACACACAAAAAGGTAACAACTCTTTTTGAAACGATAACTGGGCTCGAAAAACGGTCTCTTGCATCAAAATACCTTCACTTCCACCTGCCGAAAAAGTTTTTCATATATGATTCCAGGGCTGCTGGGGCAATGCCGGCTCTTTTACGGGAACTCGGCATTAAAAAGGTCACTGTCACCCATAAGGGCGAGGAATACGATGAAAAATATGCAGCGTTTTACGAGAAATGTTTTGTCGCCCAGAAAGCAATAAAAGAAAAGTTCAACATAAATTGCAGTTGCAGAGATCTTGATACTGTGTTGATACATTTTGATAAGATCAAGAAAACATTAAATATTTAAGGGTGGTAATTATGAGTAATAAAATAAAAAATGTTAAAAAGGTTCTTTTCATAAAACTTGGTGAGAAAGGTAAGTTTGAGGAGGACTGTATTGAGAAAAGCAACACACTGAAACTTGATTACACAGAAATAGATCATAATGCTTGCACTAACGGTAACTGGGATAAGGTTAGAGAACATTACTTAATTAAAGGTAATAAGCCGCAAGTAGCGACAGGTCATGTAAACCAAATAAAGCGTTTTTATGAAGAAGATAAGAAAACTCTCTGGATAACCTTTTATTCAAACAAGCTATGGTGGTGTTTTTCAACTCCGAAGATCACAAAACTTCATGACAGCACCAAAACCCGTCCAGTAATCGGTAAGTGGTCTGACAAAGACATAAATGGGAAAAAACTTTCTTTCGATAAGCTAAGCGGGAAGTTGCTGAAAACCCAAGGGTTCAGAGGTACTATTTGTGAGGTTCCGGAAAAAGAATATGTTCTGGCTAAAATTAATAGTGAAAAAAACCAAGATGTTTTGGATGTTGAAAAAGCTGTTTCAGTCCTGCAATCAAAGTTGACCAAGTTAATTCAAACTCTTCATTGGAAAGATTTTGAAACCCTTGTTGATCTTATATTCAGACAAGCAGGATGGCAAAGAGTTAGTGAGGTAGGAAAAACACAGAAAACATTAGATCTTGATCTTTTTGCGCCGGTAACTGGTGAAAGAGCACTGGTGCAGATAAAAGCACAGTCAAAATTTTCTGAGTTTGAAGAGTATAAGAAGGACTTTGAAAACATGAGCAGTTTCAACAAATTCTTTTATGTTGTACACACTTCTGACGAAAAACTTAAAAGTTATAAAAATGTCGGGAATATAAATATATGGCTCATCGAAAAAGTGGCAGAGCTGACAATTTCTGCCGGGTTAGTAGACTGGGTTATAAAGAAAACTTCCTGACCCCCGCCCTTTTCTTATGAATTCACCATAGCAAATTCCGCCATTTATTTTTGCTCCATTCCCTAATTAAGCTATAATCCTCCGATGTTTGCGCCGATTTGCACTCTTGCTTGCGGGCGCTTTATAAAAACTGCTAAAAGGAGGAATCCAATGAAATTTCATTCAAAGATCTTAGGTGCGTTAATTCAGAAACAGAGGTTTGAGCACAAACGCTTGACAAGGAAGGGACTCGCAAAAATGCTCGGCTACAGCAATCTAGGTCGCGGGATCTGGCAGATTGAGCAGATCGAGAACGGGATAATCGAAGAACCGCTTGTTTCAAGGATCTGCGAGCTTCTTGATATTTCAGAGCTTGACCGGAAACGGTGTGAACTTGAGGAGAAGAAACAACTCCTTGAATATAGGATGGCTCTGCCACCGTTCAAACCGCACATCTCCGTCCGGCTTGGAAGCTGTTTCGGAAAGAACTATGCAATTCCTGAAGAGATCCTGGGAGTTGACGGACACATCTCATACGCGATAGGATTTGCAAAAACCATGAAACAGGCAGTGCATCTATGGATAACCCGTGACTTGAGCTATGTTGTTGAACCGGATGGGAAATGCAAGGTTGAGGGGCATTAGCAAATTCCACCCCTCCCGATTTTCATCAATTCTTGTTGGGTATACCCCACATAAGACACAAAAAGCCCAATGATTTCAAGAAAGCGTTCCGCCAGATCTGGTTGTCTATTTCCCACAACAGCCAGGCCGTCAACCTCGGAAATGTTGTCTATATCCTACAAGAATAGTTCCTCTGCAGCATAATTGTTGTCTATATCCTACAAGAATCCGGTTTTTGAGGGCAGTCGCCTCCCGATTTCCTTAAAACTTCAATTTATACCAATATACTTTAAGTACTATTTAAGAGGAATGATTTTAAAGATTTACAGAAAAGAAACAAGCCGTTTGAGACTTTTGTTTTTAACTTTTAAGCCACAATTCTACCTCAGAAAGCGTTTCCATGGTTCCGTCCTTGCCCGCTGCTGTTACAAGAGAACCGGTACTTAAAGAATATACCGAGTACCCTCGGTTTTCTTTTAGTAAATAGAACCCTGCTTTTTTTAAGCGATCGTCCATTATTGCTTCCTCTTCGTCTAGGTCAATCTGAAATGCTCTATATTCCTCTTCAAGAATATCTTTCTGTTGTTCTACATCAGACAGTGTTAAAGTTGCAGTTTTTGAAGAAGATTCCCAACCATATAAAGGACTGTCGTCGCTGTCGCAGATATAGTATAGCCCTTTTTTCTTGATCAAATCATAACCCATTGATTGCAAATTCCGTCGCAGCAATCTTTCTGTTTCTTCTATATCGTTTTCAATACTTTCGACTTCTTTTTCAAGATCGTCAAGGCTGAACATTGCACACTTTGATGTTGGATCCCATCCATATTCCGGAACCCCGCGATCATTCATAATAAAGAAATTACTTTTGATTTTTGAAACAGAGAATCCTCCTCCCGCAATTCTTTCATTGAGAGCACTAATTTTACTCATGATATCCTCCAAAAAAATAAATCTACAAAAATTCCATCAACACAGTCCGTTTTTCTTGATTGTTTTTCAAAAAACATTTTACCTCCAATACAAAAATTAATGAACAACATACCAACACCATTGTAGGTATATTTAAAAATCAGAGAGCATACTATAAAAAAGCTCTGCATCAGATATGATGATTTTTTTCATCATACAGTTTTGCCGTACATCGAGATATCGTGATAAGTCGTATGAAGTCTTGTGATGCCCTGCCGTGCCTTTTTTCCATTCTATCGGGCTGAATCAAAAAATGACTCAATAAGAATCGAAAAATCCTCAAAGAGAAAGCTGCATAAATCCTCAAGGGCGAAGCAGCGTTAATCCTCAATAGGAAAAACTGTGTAAATATAACAAAACGCATCTGTTTTGTCAATAAGACGAAAAAAAAAACCAAAAAAAAGGAGCCCATTACAGACTCCCTTTTAATACAAATTTCGCTATAGCGAAAACTTCTCCAGCGACTCATCAATGGCATCCTGAGTTATGCCGATATACCTCAGTGTGACTGCGGGTGATGAGTGGTTGAAGATCTTCTGGAGCATGGCGATGTCCTTGCTCATGCGGTAGTAATGAAACCCGAAGGTCTTTCTCATTGTGTGTGTTCCTATCCCTTCAAGTCCTACTTCCCTGGCGGCACTGTTGAGGATCCTCCATGCCGAAACTCTGGTGAGCGGTCGCTTTCCCCCCTGCCTTGAGAGGAACAGAAACTCATCATCATCCCTGCCCCGGACATAGCAGTCGATCTCCCGCTGAAGGTTGTCATTGATCTTGAACTTCTTCTCCTTGCCGGTCTTCTGTTCACGGATAACGATATGGCTCCGCTCCCGGACATCCTCCACCCTGAGCCGGAGCAGATCCCCGACCCTGATGCCGATGTTTATCCCCGACACAAAAAGGAAATAGTTCCTGAAGGACTGCTCCCGCAGTATCTTCTTCATCTGCTCGATCTTTTCCTGATCCCTTATCGGATTTACACTGTTCATGGTAGCACCTCTCTTTTAAGTTATTATCTCTGATCTGAAACTTTTCTGACCTGATACTTATACCACAGAATGCCCGGTTTTTGCGTCAGAACGAAAATGCGCAATCCCTTTTCCAGGCAGGGAAATAAGTTATGTTACACTCAGTGAAACACACTATGTTTTTATGTTACCCGATTTTGCTCAGTATGTTACACCCAGAAATGGTGTCTTTTAAAAGCTAATGAAATTAGGCAGTTACAAATTCATGTAACTTAATGTATATTGTGTTACATATAATAATAAAATCCTTGCTTGTTTTCTTTGCTAATATTAATTTTATTTCACACAAAGAAACCACATATCAACATCTTTATTAGATGCGGTCACTGATCCGTTTGTAAAATCCACAATCCACGCTAACCCGCTATCCTGTACATGTACAGAAGAAGACCAGGAAGAATACAAAAAACTATCGAAAACAGAGTATTTGCCAGACAGAGATGAATCAAATTCACATCCATTACAATTCATATCTTGACAATCGTAGTCTAAACAACTGTCGGTCACCTTGCAAGAACCGCCTGTTTCAGTTGTAGAACAGTTTCTAATAAGCGTTCTAAGTTCCGATATTGTAGGAAGTCTACCACCAATATTTTTACAATATGTTTTTGCAGCTTCCCAAGATTTTCCATTTGAGGGTTGATCTGACCAAAAGAGCCCATCGTTTTCATGACATATTAAATTGCTTTCTGGGCAGGTACCTGTGTTGCCTGTGTTGCCAGTGTTCCCGGTATCACCTGTATCTCCCGTATTACCTGTATCGCCAGTGTTTCCAGTGTTTCCGGTGTTACCAGTGTTTCCGGTGTTACCAGTGTTTCCAGAGTCACCTGTGTTGCCAGAGTCACCTGTGTCATCGATTTCCGCCTCAACACACATATTCATTGTCTCGTTGCATTCATAACCTTTATCACAAGTTCCATCTGGATAACAATATCCTCCTTCAGAACCATATTTGATTTCAATTTGTTCAGAGTTATCTTCTATGCAACCAAAAAACAACAAAAGTGCCACAACTAATAAAACCGATTTTAAATAAGATGATTTTTTCATTTTTACCTCTCTTTAAAGTTTGTATTTAAAAAAACTCGCACCCTTCTTTATTAGAATAAATATTACAAGATGTTAATCAAGTTTTTACGGCATATATGCCGTGGACAATTAATTTTCCTCACATATTGTTATTTCAACCTTTTTGTGGGAGTTTCATGAAAGTCGAAAAGTTTCTGGCAGAGATTCTCCGAAGAGAGAGAAGAAAGAAAAAACTATCGCAGGAAAAAACTGCTGTTCTTGCTGGAATTGACCGTTCATATTATTCAAAAATTGAAAGGGGCGAAAATAAGCCGACTCTTGTAATTCTTTTTAAAATCAGCAGCGTTTTCGGAATTAAACTCTCTGAAATGATTAAAGAATTAGAAGACAGAAATCCAAAAATTTACAAAAATCCTGATAAATAATTTTAAAATATCGCAGTGTGTTCAGATAATAAAGAGATCCTGCTTAAAAGATCCCTTTGCAACCGGCTTTCTTCAGTGCCTCAAGTTGAAGATTCAGTATCTGATCAAGAATGATTACCTGTGCACAACCTACTCACGATTTTCCTCCTTGAAGTTAATATGTATATTGAAAATTCTGATCTCTACAATTACTTATAACAGAATCCCAGAAAATTTTTCGGGTCGGACTTATCTCATAAACGCCAGTTAAGCGATGTTGATTTTGAGACGGGATTTGAGACAGGTTTTTTTATCTTCTGAAGGGTTTCATAAACCTTCGTTTTTGAGAATTAATTATTTTTCTTTATATCGACTTAGTATCTGTAAATTATATTTTAAATCCCAAAAACAAAGAGAATTTTAAAAATCCCATTTGAAAAGAAATATATCATTACCACCGGCACCGGTCTTACCGTCCAGAGATCCTTTGGTGTACCCGGTTACAAATATGTTACCGCTGCTGTCCACTGCAACAGAGGATGCAAAATCACCTTCGCTCGTTCTCTGTCACTGGTTACCGTCACGCAGTGACATAGAGCCAGAGAGAAAACGGAGACTGCTCTACGGCAGACTCAGAGCAGTTAAGAGATTATTATGGCAGTTGATTAAATTTGATATGTCTTTGGAAAAAACCTATACTCCGAAAAGAACTTGCTTTGGAAAGAAGGGGTTATGAGAATGTCATATAATTGGGAAAACAATTAATATCGAGTACACATGGACATCAATATAAACTCAATGGAACAGTACTAATATAAATTGACAGGGTGTTTTTGAAATAAACAAGGAGCAGTAAATGACTGAAAAAACAAAAGTACGGAAGTATGTTATAATAATGATAACAATAGTAATAATATTTATTATTGGATCTATACTTTTTGTGGCTACTATGAATTCTGACCTGTATGGCAGGTTGATCGAAACAAAAAAGATCCAATTCTTCAACTCTGGAAAAGAGCAGTCTGACATACTACCTGAAGTTACGCTCATTTTACATAAATATGTCCGAGAAGAAAATTCAATAGAAGCATCAATGATTCTTAGATATGATGAAAGAAAGATGTTTCAGGACCTTAAAACCGACACTTTGCAATTCGTTGTTAGGTATGATGAGGGTTCTGGTATCTTACCTTTTGGACTTAACAAGTTCTATCATACCGACAAATTTAATGGTGAAAACTATGGCGCTGTTAATTCGGTTTTTGAAACTAACAGGTTTTTAATTCCAACTCTTCCCTCTATGTATGGTTTCCCCTTTGACGATATACAAATTATCCCAATAATCTTTTTGTATGTTAACGGAAGGAACAGTAAGCTAAATACTGTAATTCAGAAAAATATTCCTGGCAGGACAATAGAATTCTCAGAGAATAACAAAAAAGTAATTTTTCTAACCAGACTTCCGGCAGAAAAGTATCTGGTAATGATTAGCTCCGTGGTTTTTTTATTATTGACTATATTACTTACTTATAGCCTTTTTACTACAAAAGAAGAACTGAAAACAGTTGAGGAACTTATTGCAGTAGCGGGATACATCTTGGCGACAGCAGGTTTTAAAGAGATTGTTGGCATCGATAGAAGCAATGGAACGAGTGCTTTAGAAATTCTTGTTATTTTAATTCCACTTTTATTAGTTTTTTCGGGATTAATATATTCATTTTATAAGGCCAAAAAAGCTGTATAGGATGAACAAATAATCAATAACACGAGTTCAACTTATTTGAATTTGCAAAGAAATCGAAAATCAGGACACTTATAAAAAATTGCCTTGCTACAATGACAGGTGGTATGTATAAAATTACAAACGATTATCTATATATATGCCTACAGGAATGATGTTTTTAATGGTTTTTCAAACGCGCCTGATTGAAAATATTCACAGTTTAAGATACTGAGTGGTTTTGGTCGTCATCGTTTGTCGATGTCGGGGGATACTGATTTGGGATATATTTCGCAATTGCTCTTATAAATGATCCTGAACTCAATAAGGGCACACCTGCATTACCTAATTTTGTTAAGAAGATCGTGAAGAATCGGTAGTTAGTCGAATTAATTACCAAGATTTATCATAATATGAAACATTTCAGCATTTTCACCATGTAATGTTTTTGCTATCTTGAAGTTTCTCACATCATCAAATTCATTAGTGATATCAATAAAACCTCGTTTCTTATCTATCAAAAAAGTGGAAGGATAGTCAATCCCAAGAACATGTGATTCATATTTATTCCAGTTTTTATCAAAATTTTCAGACTTTTTAAGGTAATAAATTATAACATAATACCTGTTTAAATATTCAATATATTTTTCACACTTTAAAATATGCTTCTGATTATATTCTTCTGTTCCAAAAACAAGAGCTTCTATAAGTGCAAAATCTTTTCCTCTTGAACTTAATGCAAAATCAGCATTACCCGCATCCTTCCCACCGTCAGATTTTCCAGTTCTTGGTTGATCATTTATATTCCAACCCCAAATAGCAAACCTTGGCAACAAGACTGCTTGAATAAAATCATTATAATGGTTTTCCAATATTTTCTGAGTTGCAACTTTCTTTTTCAATAAAGTTTGAAGAGCTAATATCAACTCATTTAAAATAAAAACTTCCAGCTCTTTTTTATTATTAATACATTCGGGAGTTATTCTTGGAATATTCTTTGGTTCTTGATTAATAATGTCCTTAAAAGAGTCTTTTAATATCGGCAATCTTTCCAATTTTGAATTCTGAATTAAATCATTAACATTTTTAGATACATCTTTATCATGTTCCCTTATATAACACTCTGATTTTTTTATATAATTGGACGCGAACTCATACATTTCCCTTTTCTTATAAAACTCATAAATTACCGGTATCATATCTTCATCATACAAAAATCGTTTTGATAACCGATTTATTGTTTGGTCAAAACTTACAGAATCTTCAATTGAAACATAGTAAAAAACCTTGTTACTATCTACTTCTTCTGAAAAACCTACAAGCTTTTTCTTTTCCTCTGTATCATTAAGATTTTTAATGAAATTGTCCCATTCAGCATTAGCTTTGGCAAACATTTCTTTTGAAAATTCTTTTTCATTTGCTTCCAATGTTTGAGCACAATATAAGTATAGAGAATATTTTACATCTTGAGGATTTTTCTTAGACAAAGATTTCAAAATTTTAACTGCTTCAGGATAGTTTTTATCTTTATACATTTTATAAATAGCTACATAAAATGTCTTAAGATCTTCATTGGAAAATTTGTTGGGACCTCCCTCCGTTTTTGGAATTTCAAGACCATAAAGAGTTTCCCAATCTTTTTCTTTAAAAGCCAAAAGTAATTTTACCTCAAACATGAAAGAGTTAAAACGCGCATCAACAGTTTTTCTTTTTATATGATGTTTCTGAACTTCTTCAATAAGTGACTTTGCAAAAGCATAATGCTGTTCTGAATTAACCGCCTCTACTAAAGCATGTTCAAGTTCTGTAATCCAGTGTGCCGAATTTATAAAATCGTCAATTTTTATTTCCTTTATTCTTTTTGAAATCACATCTTTTACTTCTTTAGAATCTGTGCTGTTAATTGCTTTTAGCATTCTTTCAAAATTGACACTTTTTAAAAAGAATTCTTTAAAAAATTCGATTTGATTCCCTTTGTTAAAATAATTCAAAGACTTATATAGCAATTTTATTAATGGGGTGTGGTAAATGTTCTTCTCACTTAAATGGAATTTTTCATTAAAAACATCAATTCTTTTATTAGATAGCTCATCACGAGAATAATTAAATGAGTAATATTTTATTAGGCTTTCCAATTCATTTGTAGTCTTTGTAACGGGCAAACAATGTGATTCATAAGCATCACGGCTTTGATTTATTGATGTGTGAGCAACTAATAAAGTTTTCAAATAAGTCTTAATCTTTTCATGCTGTTCTAAATTTTCTTCATCATATTCACTTTCGTCTGAATTAAAACTCAGAGAACTAATAAAATCAGAGTCTATTTTTTTGAGAAAATCATACTTTTGAAAATGTAAAAACAAACATCCCCAGTCAATTATCTCATATCCAAACTCTCCTGTACCTCTTCTTCTGACCTTTTCTGTTTTTGTTAATCCTGAGGAACAATCTATTACAGATATTTCTTTTGCACAGTAGAACCTTATTATGTAGTCCTTCAACGATGCAACTAACTCTTTTAAGAATTTTTCTATTTCGTCTTTCTTTTCAGACTCTTCCAAACCAGAAATATAGCTGTCATAAAAATTCAAAAGCTTTATTGAAAAATCAACAACGCCTGAATCTAGGTTTAATAATCCTGTATGATTTGGACTTGGATTATCTAATTTATTGATAATATATTTAGAAAGACTTTGGATAGAATCATTTACTAACCCATGGTTGAAGTTACTGCCAACTATTCTCTTATTTTCAATAAGATATAAAGCTTTTTGATATCTTTTTTTATAAAAATCATGCCGATTATTATCAAACCTACCCGCCGATCTTCCATTAAAAGCTTTTTCTGCAGCATCAAGCAAAATTCTAGCGAACATATTTCCAATTTCTTTGTCTCTAGAATTAGAAATGCTTATCTTATCCAGTATAAACTCAAACATTTCAAGCCAAATTTGACTCTTTATTTCGTATTGTTCCGTCATATCGTTGTGATTGACTTTTTTTAAGATATTGTGATTTATTACAACTTCATCGACCATTCTTAACACAACTGGAACTGTATCTGGATCATATAATAAATACGGCAGGATCTCAGGATATTTTTCAGGAACTGTCTTAAATAAAGCCCAAATTAGAAAAGGCCTCGAAATGTCTTTAAAAATGGAAATAATTTCATCATATTTACTAAAATTATTTGATTCATTCAAAATTATCAATCTTAAAAAAGTGTGATATATATATCGAGGCCCCTCATACAAACAACAGCAATCTCTGTTTGGCCATTCAAATATTTCCAGATTTTTAAGCACAGCATCAATATTCTCATCTTTTAATCTAAACATTTTATCATTTGAATAACTAACTTTTATTTCATATCTTTCAAAACAATCAAAAACATTCTTTGTTGATTCATATTCTGAATTTATAAGATCTTCTTCATCAATGAGATAATTATGTGCCGACTTGCAAATTGCCAAACATTCTGACTCCGGCAAATAATTTCTCATATCGCCCACATATAATCCAGAAATTCTAATATATTCAAAAAATTGATTAAACTTTTCATCGTATGATTTTTTGTTTTTAATCAAATGCCACAAAATTGAACCAATTTCATTTTTGAATAAATTTAATAAGTGGTGATGCCGTTTATTCCAAACATAGTCTTTTTCATCTTTTTCCATCCAAATAAGTTTTTCTTTTTTGAAATATTCCACACTCAAACCTGAGTTTTCTTCAATCAATATTTTCTCTATTACCTCTTTTGAAACGAAAACTCTATCTTCTTGAAAATACTGTTCATTATATAAATTTAAACATTTTAATAGATTTAATTTTTTTTCAGAGATGTCATTGTTTTCTTTATCTTTTAAAACTTTCTTAACATAAAGCAATACTTGACGAGGAATTAATGCTTGACCAGTTAAAATTCTGATCCAACCTTCTTGCTTAAAATCTTCTAAAATTAATGCAGTGCAATTCTCTTCATTATACTTTTCAATTATTTCTAAGAATTTATTTTTACTTTTATCTGAAGATTTTAATTCTAAAATAATTCTTGCAAGAATGTATGAAAGCCTGTGTTTAAGGTCATCTTTCCTTATAATCCAATCATTATGGCGCCCATTTCTGCTTCTGTCTAAATTATAAAACTTTAATCTTTGGCTTAATGATTCCAGTTTTATTGAATCTTGTGGCTTTATAAATGGCATCTCAACTCCTTTTAATCTTAAAAAACGCCAATGATTACGAAAGATAACCTTATTGTTTCAATTGTCAATTTAAGCCACCAAAACCCAGAAAAGAACACATCCCAAAATCCCTCCATTTTTCTGTTATAAGTGTTTGTGAATACAGACATTATTTCAGGAGGAAACTATGAAAGAGATCGCGAGTACTATTGCAGAGAGGGGTGCTGGTTACTGTTCCAATCCGGATCTGCTGGAATTCATTTTCGGGAAGGTCCGTCCGGATCACCGTCATGCTATCGAGAGGATAATAAATTCAGGTGAGGATCCTGAGAACACGAAGCTTCCGGGAAAGATGAAGCTGAAGCTGAAGGCGTTTTATGAGCTGGGTGCCCGGATGTTCGAGAAGGGTAAGATCCGGCTGGGGAAGAGTTCCGATGTGGCGGATCTGTGCAGGGATATGAGGACTCTGAAGCAGGAGCATTTTGTAACGCTCACGGTGAACGGCAACAACTGCCTGATCTCAAAGCGGGTCATCTTCATCGGGACTCTCAACAAGTCAATCGTCCATCCGAGAGAGGTGTTCGCTGCGGCCATTTCAGATCATGCGGCGGGGATCGTCCTGGTGCATAACCATCCAAGCGGCAACCCCGAGCCGAGTACTGAGGACATCATCATGACCCGTAAGCTTGCAGAAGCGGGAAATATCCTGGGGATAGAGGTCATTGATCATGTGATCATAGCGGATTCGAATCATTACAGTTTTCAAGGTAACGGACTTATTAAGAGGGAGGTTTAAACCATGCAGATCAGTACACATGAATTTAAAAGGGCGGTTGAGAACTGCCTGCTCATCACACCGAAGAAACCGAAGCTCAGCATACTCGGGCTTCTCAAACTTGATGCCGGTAATAACAGCATCACACTTTCAGCAACGAACCTTGAAGAGCACTACTCTGTCACAGTGTCGGTCAGGAACGGCGAAGAGTTTTCGGCACTTATCCAGGGTGACCAGCTTTTGAAGGTGTTAAAGAACATTAAGAATGAAACGGTCGAGCTTGACGGTGAAAGGAATGAAACATCTGACATAGCTCATATCAGGATCGTTTCAGGTATGACATTCCGGCTCAATGCGGAAAACAGTGTCGATGATTTTCCGGGTATCCCCCGTGACGACTTCAGGAAAAGTGCGGCAGTTGAGATCTCTGATCAGAAAGTGCTTTTTGAGATCATGAAGAAAGTCCTTTTCAGCACAACTCAGCAGAATGTCAACAAGGCATATTCCGGAGTGCTGTTCTCTCAGAAGGATGATCACCTTGAAGTTGTCACGACCGACATCCACCGGCTCACAGTGGTAACAACGACTTCGGCACAGACAAAAGCCGATTTTGTGATACCGGCAGAATCGGTAAAAAATCTGACCAGAATGTTTAAAGATGCGGCAGTTACAGAAGTTCTTCTTGCAACTGAACCGCAGGAAGAGAGTGGATCAGAAAAACCGGTTGATGCGACAATGATCATGTTCATGACCAGCCATGAATGCTATGTCTCACGGCTTCTCAAGAACGAATTTCCCAATTACAACAGGGTTGTAGACATTGGCATCGTTGAAAAAAGCTGGTTTGAAATTGAGAGAAAACCGCTCCTTGAAAAGCTCAAAACACTCATAGACTTCCATGCCGGAATGAAAATTGTGAGCGCAGTCTTTGACTTTGTTAACGAAACCCTCCACATCTCAACATGCGGAGGCGCTGAATCGTCCGTGCAGACAGAGATCCCCATCCGGCCCGTCAACGAAAACCCCGACGCAGTAAAAATCACCGGACTCAATCTGAAGTACCTCCAGGAAGCAGTCAGCAGCATGGGAAGTGTCGCCGTCAACCTCATCGAAGGAGCAGAACTCAAACCCTTCTACCTCACCGACAGACAACCCGGTTACCGGCTCTATCACCTCATCATGCCCATGAGAATTGAAAATATCAGAAGCCGGAAAGTTGCCACAGAGCAGAAAGCGACAAAAGCCGCGTGAAAAGGTTGGGGAAGAGAAAGAGAACCCTCCCGCCGGAAGGCGGGAGGGGGTGGTGAATAAATTATTTCTTACCGGAAGTTAAGCCAGCCATTTTTTCGAGATCTTTTAGACGGTATCTTTTAATGCTTTTCCCGATGACACAAGGTTTAAGGAATCCTTTCACTGTAGGTGTATAAACAGTCTGCCGGGTAACATTCAGCCATCTGGCCGCTTCCTGCTGTGTAAGAAGCACCTGCTGTACCGGAGGCTTATTTCCCTTTAAGACTGCTTTTACCTGTTTTTTCTGAAGCTCACTCACATTCGGATCGCTCTGCAATGCAGTTTCAACTATTCTGACGGTGTCCCGTTTTATCTTCTTCATAGTTAACCTCCCTGAAATAATGCCAAAAGCAGTCTGTAAAGATTTTAGCAGATTGAAAATAAAAGGCAAAAAGGGGCGGCACGGAGTGAATGGTGAACGATGAAGAGTGACTTGTCCGTTACTTAAATACACTGTCCGGGGGTTTGGGAAGGCC
Source organism: uncultured Spirochaetales bacterium (assembly GCA_964630905.1). GTDB lineage: Bacteria > UBP6 > UBA1177 > UBA1177 > UBA1177 > JAGOEX01. The sequence goes on from CAZVWR010000002.1 coordinate 84,370, forward strand.
GAGAACGGCATATAATTCTTCGATTGCATGAAGATGAGGAATGTATGTGTAAAGTACCCTGTTCATTTTCATATTTATCTGTTCAAGATCAAAGCTCCCTTCTTCAATAGCGGCATCCATATAAATTCCGATCGAAAATATAAGATCGTTCTGACAGCCGGTCAGCCGCCTGTTCGGAAGACTTTTTGTAAATACAACTTCTGATGCTTCAAGCATTACCTCGTTAATTTTATCATCAGGAATTTCCGCCAGTTTCAGCATTCTTTCCAGGCGGTCAAGAAATGCCTGTCTGAGAGTTGTTTTTGAAATATCTGTCAGTAAAAATGAGAAGAGCGTCTTTTCGTTTGAAAAGATGTAGTATTTTTTCCTTCTGAAAATAAAAACATTGGCAGTCCAGTCACCCAGAAACCCGGGATGGTTTATGTCAGGAAGGGGAGACAGATGAAGTTTTAAACTGTCCGCCATTTTCTTTGTACAGCCAATGAAGATCACTTAGCACACTCCTTTAGAAAAAATCATCGGATTATTAAGGAAAATATCGGAAAAGGCAAGAGAGGTTACGGAGTGACTTGGTGAACGGTGACCTTTCTGCTCACCCACGCAAAGCGTGTATCATCCGTCACTGTTCACTGTATAAAAGCGACACACACGGACAAAATTTTTAGCAAGATCGTAGCTTAAGAAAACATTTCCTGTGTTGAAAGCAACACCTAATTTGTTAGCGGAATAATTATTGTGGGATGTAGAAGACCAGAAATATCCTGAATTATTATTACTATGCACCCAGACACCTTTTTCCATATAAAAACCATTTTCGCCGGGACCTTTATTTTTTTCTCCAGATTCTTTTTCTTCAGATACACCGGTAACAAGGGTCTTCAGTTCTTCAATTGTAGGCAACCGCCAATCTGAAAAGTCTCCCAGACGGAGATCTTCTGCATATTTTTCCACTTCATTACGCCATTCGAACTCTTTCTCACTGCAGGATCTCTGCCACATAAGCCCTGTTTTCAAATCAACAACAATTTCTTCATTATTTACACTGAAAATCTCATGCCTTCCGGCAACTGTTTCAATTTTTTTCATGCTTTAAATTCAGTCCTTTTTGAAAGAAACTTTAAAAATCCTATTTTCAATACCCATAAATTAACACCAACTTTCCCATTCGTCCTTATAGTATTTATCCGGTTCGTCGGGCCAGGTACTGTATTTGACTTTTCCCAGATAATAATCACTCCTGCTTTATAAGTTTAAAAGAGTAAACTAGCCAATTTTACTGATTTTAACACAAATTTGAAGTTTTTGTGGCGTTGCCGCGGTGAGTGGTAGAGCCACCGGAAGGAGTAAAGGGTGATATGTGGGAGAAGTGTTCCGGATTATTTGTTTTAAAAACTGATAATTCTTGAAATACAAGTAAAATCAATAAGTAAGGAAATAGTTGTCATTGTAAGGTCTATTTTTTATAATTTAAAACCTGATAGATGAGGGAATTGAAAAAATCGCAGATATTGTGGGAAACAACGATTTTACCCCCTACATATTGTTTGAAGGAGGCCGGAAATGAAAAGATTTTTTTTACCTGCGGCAAGAATATTTTTTTGGGCGTTAAAATAAATATTTTAAAAAGTGTCACGCAGCATTATAATTAACGGTCAATTTACTACGGAGCTACCATGAAAGACCTTCCCCAACTGGAAGATTTCAAAGACCTTGAAAGATCTATGTATGTCGACATAGAAAATTTCCTTCTCCTCTTTCCCGATGATCCGTTTATTTATTCAGGTGATATTTCAGAAACATTTTCCCTCAGGGCTTTACTTGAGAGTAGCAACATTACAAGAGTTTCCCGGCTCCTCCTGGTTGTCAGAGGAGGGTTTGATATAATAATGAACCTCTCTCATGATATTAAGGAGATCCTTGATGATGGTCTTGAAAATAATCTTTTAATGACCGGAACGGGCGGGAAAAGAAGGATTGTAGTGGTCGCTCAGCCTGCCGGAGGCAAGGATGAAGTATAAGTTGTACCTTGATGATATCCGCCACCCGAGGCATACTCCTGAATACAGGGATTTCGACCGTGATTTTTTTAAGGACATAACGATAGCCAGAAATTATGATGAGGTTGTTGAGATATTGACTGAGAAAGGACTTCCGGCAGTTTTGATGTTGGACTACGATCTGGGGCAGGATATCCATACCGGTCAGGATGTCGTTAATTACTTCATATCGCTTGTTAAAGAAAACCCTTCAGCACTTGACCCCAAATTTATTTATTTTGTCCACTCCAACAGCAAAGCTGGTGCGGCTCTGATGCGTGAAACACTTGATAATTTCCTTAAAGAGATAGGCAGGATGAAATGAGAGTCTGTTATGTGAGATTTGTTATCGGCTGCAGAAAGATAATTATTGATGACCCCCGTTTTAATATCAGAGGCGATGTCATTCCTCTTAAAAATGGTGAAGGTCTTGAGATAACAGTGGATTTATACAATGTTTATGAGCAAAAGCACCTTCCCGTGTCCATGAACAGTCACGATTACAGGGATGATTTCGGCATACCGTCAGATGCCTCTGATACGGTATTTTCGCTTTTACATGATCTCAGAAAGGATTTTTTACTTTTCAAGCGTCTTGTCTCCTCAGATCCGGAAGAATGGGGCACATTTGATGACCTTAAAGTAGACAAATTGAAAAAAAGCGTCGGTTACATATGTGGCAGTTATTATTACAGTCTGATCAGAACTGATGGAAAATACACCCTTGAACCTTTTGATGCTCCGGAATCTTTGAGACGACTTCAGAATGAATGCTGCTGATTGTTTTTGTTCGGCATCCTGCATGATTCCTTTACTCTAGCTGATTCTTCCTTTATTTTAGAGATCTCCTCTTCCCTTCCAAGCATTTTATAGCAGTCTTCCATACTGCTTAAAGCCTTTTCAAGTCCTTTCATATATGCATCAGGATTATGCTGAAAAAGAAGTCTGAGGTATTCCAATGCCGTTTTACTGACACCCATGTCTTTATCATACTGCTTTAGCGCTCTGAAACATTTACCTGTTTCTATTCCGTTCTCAGCATGATAGCCCATATAGTCAAAAATATTTTTCTTACACAGTATCTTTAACAGCCGGTCCGCTTCGCGGAAATTATAAAGAGCTTCCCCCGGAATTCCCATCTCATTCAGGATCATTCCTTTGATACTGAGCAGTTGTGACATATTAAATTTGTCTTCATCTGAAATAAGGTAGTTTTCAGAGTCAGGATTATTAATGTTTTCAAACACATAAACTGCATCATTGACCGTTGATAACGCAGGATCTGATTTCCCGGTTTCCTTTAATATTTTACTAAGCCCGCATAGGCTTTTAATGTACAGATCAGATATTTCATCCTGCTGATCCCTTTCGTAAATGTCTCTACAGATATCAACGGCTTCCTGCAATGATATTAAAGCTTTATCATAATGTCCGGCATTTTTGTATCGTAACCCGAGGGTTAGAACACTTTCCACAAGTTCCTTTTTAACATGAAGCTCTTCAGGTAGATATTCGTCACACTGATCTTCGATCTGTTCATCGGCAGCTCTTTTAATGGCGACCAGTCTTTCAGCTATTAGTATACCATTTTGTGCAAACGCTATGGTGTCAACAGGGATAAGTCTATTCAGTTCAATAACCTCTTCCGTCATATCATCAGTTACCGACTGAACATAGATTGCAACTGCTTTTTCGATCTCCGCACCCTTTTCCATAATATCCTGAATGGACAGCTTCACCCTACTCTCAACAGCTTCCCGAACCGTTTTTATGAATTCATTTCTTGTATTCAAAGAGACCTCCTTTTGTGACCGGTCATTATAATCTTTTTTGACCTTAAAAGTCAATTTGACCTTGAGAATTTTCAACATATCTTAGGTGGAATTGCCTTTTATCAGCCCTCTATTGGAAAAAGTTCTGCCGGAGACCAGGCAGTTCCTGCCTACCTGCCGTAACAGTAACTGCATCCGCCCTTACATTGCTTAAATAAACCTATATCAAGCGTCGTTATACAGCGGCATCCGTCACGGGAAGGTCCCTTTGAATGAGGCAGAGATGCATTTATATCCTTAAAAAGATGGTCACCTATACAGGGATTGCTGTTAAACGATCCGCTTTCAACCAATTCAGGGGATGCACAGATATTTAAAGACATGCCGGAATCTTTGGCTATTTCAGAAAGAGTTTTATAAAGATCTAACGATTCATTATATCCGAGAATCTTCAGATCAGGATATTTAGCTATTGTCTTTTCATGGTTTCTGATTGACGGGTCGCGCCATAGAACACTGTCGTCCTTGAGATTCCGGACTGTCTTTATATACGGCTCAATTATTTTACTGAAGACTGTCTTTATTGACGGATCAAGGCTGCGAGCAATAAGACTAAACCGCTCAAAGTGCCATTTTAACGGATATCTGTCACATATTATAACCGGGTCGTATCTCCATGCTATGGATCCTGAAGGCAGAAATTCCGCAAGCTTATTAATGCTCTGTATCCTTTTATCAAGGGCGGGAATGTTTTTCTCCAGTTCAGTATATCCAACTATTGTGAAATGGAATGCTACCGGCATACCCTGTTCATGAAGTTCTTTAGCAGTTTCAATAAACTGCGGGGGTGCAAACTTTGTCCAGAAAACATAACCTATCACATTTTCTTTTAAAAGAGATATCTTAAACCTGCCGCCGAATGCATTAGCTGTTAAAACAGATCCTTCTTTCAGCCGTTCTTTAAACCACTCCGCCCGGCACATCGGAATGTCTTCTCTTCTTGATGCACTTACGATATACCTGCTGTTGTCCCTTGTACAGCATATCCCGTTTATCTTCTGAGTTAAACTTGTCATTCGTATACTCCTTTCCCTGTGTTTCTTGAACAGATGAAATGATAGGAATTGACTTTGTTGCTGTCATATATACTTGCTGTGTCAAAACGAATTCCCCATGCGGCGAAATAGTACCCGTCATTTATCTCATTGGGGTGGACGGAAGATGACCAGTAATAAGTGTCAGGAAGATGCTTCTTTAATTCTGGAGGCAGAAAGTTTGTAACTGCGTCAGGGTTGTCAACATTCGGAGGATTGCAGGAGCAATCTTCATTGAAACATTCATTATTAAGACAATTGTCTGAAACATTGCAAGCCGTTGCGGAGACACATCCTTTTATCAGCGTTTTTAATACACTTATGGTCGGAAGTCTCCAGTCAGTATAACCTCCTGCGGAAAGTTCATAGCAATGAATAAGTGTTTTTTCCCAGGGAAGTTCTCTGTTTTCAATATACCACATATAACCAGTATCTGGATCAACGAATATATTCTCTTCCTGAGTCTCTTCCTTACAACCGGTACACACGGCATTTTTAAAATAATCAGCCCACTCACTTGTTAATCCGGAATAGTTCATCCAACTAAAAGCTGATGTTGCCAGCGCAACTGCAAAAACAAGCATTAATCTTTCCAACATGTTTTCCTCCCTAGAAAGGTATCTCATCATTAAAAATTTCGTTTGTCTTAAAAGTTTCAATATCCTCCTTCGGCGGCTTGACAAAAATTTCTTTTTCAGTCTCAATCCAGGAGAGATCAAGAGTTCCTGTCCTGTTTGCTTCAAGAACCGAGACCGATATTTTAAGCCACAAATTACTCAAAAGCTTCGCATTCGCACGTCCGCGGGCATCGGCAAGTAGATATTTGCCGGAACTGTTTTTAACTATAAGTATGGTGAGTCGTGGATCATTGTATCTGTAAAAACAGTGGTCACCTCCCACGGCTTTCTTCATCAGGTCGCGTACGCAATTTTTTTGGACGAAACTTTCCGAAAACAGCTCTTGACTGCAACGGACATGGAATAATAAATCTCCTTTGAGCTTAAAAGGTGAGGTGAAATAAAAATTTGAACAGCCGTCTTCAAAATTGTCGATAATCTCAACAATTTCTGAATAAACAGACTGGATATCCATGTAGCTGTTGAACACCGGAATTTCTTTTTGATACAACTGTTTAAAAGTTTTCATGATATAATTGAGCATTGTGGCCGCCTGGAGACTCTTAATGCCTGTTTCAAGCTTCATTTCAACTATGCTTCTATAGAGATCAGGGCCTGTGACCGGAAAATACTTTTCATGGAGGATGCTCATTACATCATTGGGGATGATCTCAAGATGACTGAATGTTTTAATGTTTTGAGGCATATATTTTCTAAGCCGGAACATGTTTCTAACCGAAATATCCGACACAGGCACTTTTGACAAAATTCTCACTACCTGATCAGTTGGGACAAAACCTAGATCGGCAAGAACTGATTTTCTTTTTCTATCCAAAGCACTCTTCGTCCATTCCCGGTCACGGACACCAAACAGGTTGCAGTTTGCGATCAGGAAGTTAATGGCATTATTATCGGATAATCTTTCAATAGAATCCGGCTCTTTAAGTAACGACATGAGCCCAAGATGACCGTCTCTAAAACGGCAGATATAGTGCAAAATCTGTTTTGGTATTAAATCACAGAAGAAAACAAACCACTCCTGCTTTCGAATAACTTCTTCCTTCTCCATCACAAGGAGAGTGACAAAATCTTTTGGAAGAACAAATTTCCTCGTCAAAAGGACATTCGCCGGAAAGACCTCAACCGGTTCACCCCCTGTATCCTTCAGGCACCTAACATCAGGCCATGGAAAAAGAGTGAGTGAACGGACAGGGTCAATAAATGCTCCTATTTTTCTGTCATAGTGAAACATGACCCTTCCATAAACAAACTTGTTTTTTCAAGCATTAAGGATGCAAAGGGAATCCGCAATAAGTGTTATCTGTATCTTTTGGTTTCCATCCAGCAGGAATAGATTTTTCATTATAAAGAATCTGCCATTCTGAAGAATCATACGCCCACGGAGAGAGCATTCCTTCTTCTATGTTGCCAATATTATTAACACCGTCATCATTTTCTTCATTCCATTCTGCTTTTAATTCTCGATAATAGTCTAATGCGACCGATGTCGGAGCATCTCCTGTAATTTTAACTTTAGCCGCTGCCCAAACTCTGGTATAATGAACAGATGAAGGAAGGTAAATTTGAGTTCCCCACACCATAAGAACCTTATCCGGGTATGAGCCAAGACTATAACTAATTATGTCTTCATACCGGGGCGGCATTTCGGTAAATATCTGATGTTCATTTGTCGAGAACCAACGATTATACCACCCACCCCAGCATGTGCCTGTATTATTTGTATAGGCACGCAAATCTCCATTGTAGCAATTTGGGTTCGGCTTTTGAATGAGTTCTCCGTCAACCAGACAAATTCTGGTTCCAGAACCATCCGGAATCTCTGCATATATTCTTATCCAGTCCAAGTCGATGAATCCAGAATCTCTTAAATGACGCGTGTCTTGAAAAGAAATTATTTTTACCAGCCCTGCAGTGAATTGCCCTGAGCTGTCAGAAGGGGGTGTGCTATATCGTGAATGTCCATCACGAGATCCATCCACAACATAACACGGAAGCTTTCTATCTATTTGAAAAACATATTCTTCTTCATTCGTGTATTGTACATTTTTCAGAAATGAATACGGCAGTTTTGCACGAACGGTAAAACGGTAAGTTCCATCAGGAAGGCGGTAATATAATTTTATTTTTTCACAATCATACCAAATACCATCACAACGCTCCGATTCAATTGCCCGAGTCATGCAATCTGCTATTCGAAGGTTCCCATAATTTTCTTTACATTCATTGTCGAAGTCCTCAACAATCATCAATTTACATTCGAACTTCAGCCCTTCATCATTGCCAGTCGTAAAGGAAAATTTAAACGTATAGGTTTCATCTGTTACTGGATTTGAAGGTTTTTCGGTTATGGTCAGTTTTCTTATAATATCATCTGCATCAGATATCTCTTCATCATTTTCAACATCTATATCTATTTCGTTTTTGTCAGAAGCTTCATAAAGAGAATCATCGTCCGGAATAATGCCATCATCTTTTAGCATCTCAAGATTATCGGCGCAATCATCCATAATTATGTTATCTGGAATTGCTAAATCTCCAGCATTGTCGTCAATACAAAAACCATCACTGCAAATCATTCCCCTCTGGCAGTCCTGATGTACCAAACAGGAAATCTCGCTAGAGGGATCATCATTATTACATGAAGTAAGGGAAATAGAGATAAAAGTTGCAAATACAATTTTTAGTATTGCAACCGACCCCTTTTTGTTTGTTGTTTTAATACTCAAAGCAACCTCCTTTAATAAAAATACCATCCTACACATAATACAACGATCGAAACATTCCTTTTTTCCAGACAATTTAATAAAATGTACACAAATCATAGAGCTCAGTTGGATTCCATTCGTCTGGAACAATATCTGCATTATAAATTATTTGAAAATCGTTTTGTGATAAAGCCCAACCAGAAACCGCTCCTTCGATATTATTTGATTGCCCACCGTCACTTGGAGTTGTTAATGTCTTATAATAATCATACCCAACCATTGCAAGAGTCGGTCCCGAAACACGAATGCGAGCCACAGGCCAGATAGAAACCACATTTACATGCTCCGGAAGAAAAACTTTAGTCCCCCACCAATGCCAAATCTTATCGGGTTCATTAAAATTATTCATAAATACAATTTCTTGTTCAGAATCAATACCATAAATAGGCTCGTATTCATCAGTTGCAAACCAGTTTTTCTTGTCCCAAAAACCACCACCACATACGCCGCTTGAGTTTGAATGAGTTTCGTTGTCGTAATAGCAATAATAATTCTGCATGTTTATGCGTTCTGAATCTAAAAGACATATCTTGGCACCGTTTTCAGTCTGATATTTAATATAAAGCCTTTGCCAGTCTACCTCAACTTTTGATTCGCTTGTATCCACAAAACGAGTGTCAGTGATAGACTGCATCCACAAAATAACAGCTGAGTAACGATGAATATAGCCATCTTCATCAGTATATTCTGGAACATTTAATCTGTTTATTCTCGCACTTCTTCCCCATTTTCCAACATAACATGGAACTGTGCGTCTAATAGTGAATTGATACTGCAACTTCCGCTCCTGACCATAACTATTCAAAGCCCTAGCCTCAAACAAATATTGTCCATCTGGAAGAAAGGAATATTCTGTCGGCGAGGTACAGCTGCGCCACACACCATCACAAACTGTATTTATGCAGTTTTGAGCAACACGATTATCTATGTCATCTTTACACTCGTTGAGCAAATCATCCAATATTATTAAACGACATTCAAAAGCAGCCTCCTGATTTGAAACGAATTCAAAACTAAAAGAATAGATTTCTTCTTCTGTAAGAGCTTGAGGTGTATTCGTAAACCAGATATTCAGATCCTGCTCTTCCTCATGATGCGAGCTCTCTCCCTCTTGATTGTTGTAATCATTTTCATTTTCATTTTCGTTTGAAGTTGAATCCTGCTTTTCAGGTTCAGAGATCTTTTTATCAGATTCATTTACAACCTTACTGTCTGATACACCATCAAGGTTAGTTTCTGTTGGGAAAGGAACACAAGAAGTAAACGAGAAAACGATTGTAAAAATGATAACATTTTTTACTTTATTCATTGATTTTACAATATTAAACATATAACCACCAGCCCTTTGTTCTCGGCATTGTTTTGCCAAAATATTTTAGAATCTTCACAATGCGTTCCTTTACATTCAGATCAGATAACTGAATCGCAAAAAAGAGAGTGTCAAAACCAAAATAATTGCTACGCCAATTAGGATCTGCACCGAGCTCACAAAGCTGACCGACCATAAATTCGTCTCCCTTTTTTACTGCTTCAATTAAGTTCTGGTTTAAATTTTCCATATCATTTCTCCATTAACGGTCTACACTTAATAAAACGAAAGACTTCTTGATTTTTGCCAATATTTTTTACAATTATTCTGTCTTTTCTCCGAACCTTTTGATATTACAGCATATTTCATCACCATTTCTTTTCCACCCGTACAGTAAAGGTTCTAATTTGTGTTGTAGATGAAAACCGTGCTCCACCTTCTCTAAAAAAAGATACCGGAACAACTTCATTTCCAGAATCTCCGAAGTGCAGGATAGCAGCCGTATCATCGAGAGCAATATCATTATCTATGATCTCAAAAACAAGTGTGTCTACTTCATTTATTGAAATAGCAGTGCTTTCATTCCATTCGGGTGTTAAGGTGTTTGATTTTTCACTTGTTTCAAAGACTACCTCACCGTTTTTTACTACTCGAACTGATGGATCTGGGAGTCCACCCATAGCATCCCAGCTGGAACCATCATCCATTTTTTCACCGAAGACAGCGGAAACTATAACCAGCTGCCAGGGCTTTCCATAAGGCGACACACACACTCCGTCCGATGCACAAACCTGATCACTGTCGCAATCTGATGAGAAAACACACTCCTCTTTTATTCCCGTACAATCTGCCGCACTAAATCCGGAACAATCATTCTTGCAAACTGCTATTCCAGCCATATATCCCAACTCTATGCATGAAATTGAATTGCCGTCACACACCTCTCCGCTTTCCACCTTGTTATTGCCGCAAACCGGATTAACAGCCGCATCTTCATCCGGTTTTTCAATATCAGCTGTCACCTCATCATCAACTACTGCTGTATTGTTATCTGTAATAGAATTGTTATCAGGATTAGTATCGGAATTATGTGAGAATTTTATAGTACCTTCATCGCACAGCGTGAAAACATCAAACAGATCCGACACAGTCTTACTACAAGTCCATTGAAGAAATTCACCTTCTCCTTTGTAAATTGCTATCGAAAGCTCATGATCTGTTGTATATCCTGTTGACGGCTCAGAATCCTCTCCGTCCGGCCACAGACAGTTCTGCACCACTGTTGCACCCGTGCAATCATTTTTGATCTGGACAATCACAGATGCATCATTGTTGTTTTTTATTTCAACCTGCTTGCCCACGCCGTTTTCTATAAGAAGACGGACATCAACAGAGCAGATTGTTATATCGGCATAGATAAGACCGGGGTTGTCAGCATCAATCTTAAAAACTTTTTCCGGTTCGCAGGAAATTAAAAAGATTGTAATAAAAAGAATGCCGGTTTTTACTTTATAGAGCATATGGACCTCCTATTCGGCAAAGTCCGATCTTCGGATTATTGCCGCTCTATAAAGTAAAACGATTTAAAGTGAGATTTTTTCCAGAAAATTATTTATTTGTGCGATTTAATCTCTTTATGAAAAAGAAGAAGCTTTTCTGCTCAGATTTGGTGGCAACCAACTTTCCCTGAACAGAAATTTCGGGACAATTAGTATAATCTTTTAAATATAGTTTGTTTTTCATAATTTATTCAGACTCTTTTCATATAATTTATTTACTTTAATAATTAGTGCCTTCAATTTTTTTCTTGCATTTTCAATGTGTTCTTCCTGATATTTTCGTAATTTTTTTCCCGCAAAATAATGAGGAGTTAAACCCTCGGGGGATAAATAAGAATTTATTTGTATTTCACCACTATAAATAAGCTCTGTATAAAATCCAGGGAAAAGACTTGCATAATTTGCAATATCATAAAAATTTTTGAGTTCTTCAGAAGTCATACTATCAAGAATTTTATCTAACATCATATCAATATTTTTATTGTTTGCAAAAATTGCAGTTCTAACAATGTTTAATAATGTCCTATTATTATCAACAAATGACATGTTTTGTTTACATGGCCTCATATATAATAAATTTTTCTGTTCATTCTTAATGATTTCAGGCATATCTTTGTTAATTTCTAAAAGTTTTTTCATGATTCTAAATGATTTTGTGAAATTCAGATAATTTAAGTTCAAAAGATATTCATATTGCATCACTTCAATGTTGTAAGGAAAATATCGCTTTATGTTTTTAAGTGCATTCCGAATTATTTCTTTTTCTCCATTAAAACCATTGTTCTGATCAAAATAAGTTCTCCAGATTAAGGTTCTTTCTAGCACCATGTTATAATAACAACCGCTGTTGTCTAATGCCTTGGCACCATTTTCATTTAGTAAAAGCTCTGTTAACTCTAGGTCGTAGTAATATTGATTCTTTTTTTTGTTTCTTTTAACACTGGAAAGTTCAACTTTCCCTTTTTTTGGATTTATTTTGCAAAGATTTTCGTTAGAATTTTTTATAATAGAATTGTTCTCATGATATTTTTCTAATAAATTCGTCATCTTAATATAATAATCCTTCATGTTTTTTGGAGCATAACCGACTTCTCGTTTTTTCAGGTCATTTTTCAATCTCTGACAAAATGAACCTTCCTTATATGTTCCATTCTCAATTGATTTATCGATACTTAGTATAGTTTCATCAATTTTCTTTTCTTTATCAACTGGAATCATAGTACTAAAAACATTTGCTACTTCTGGAGAAAGTTCAATTTCTTTGTTTTTACACATGTCGCCAGATTTTGCCAATGCAACTTGAAGCTCTCCAATAAAAAAATATTTAAACTCTTTCAGCATTTTATATTTTAAACACCCCAAATCTTTAATTATTTTTGTTTTATGGAGAAGATCATCAGAAATATCACCTGCAAATGAGTCAATTCTTTTTTGTAATAAATTATTCTTAAAATCAGCAATCCTTTCTATTATATCTTTTATATCTGAGTAATTAATTTCATCCTCTATAATATAGCTTCTCCATATTGTCATTTCATCACCGATATCAACAACTGTTTGAGCAATATTGTTGCCTAAATTAAATTTATAAAGTTTTCTCACCTGACCTTTATTTGCTTCTTGCACCATTCTTGAACTCATGATTTTTGATAATTCATTATATGTTTCAAGAGCATTGGTGATAGTGTTTTGACGCAAAATGTTAAATGCTACCATTTCTATACCATCATAAAATCTTGGCATACCAATATCAAATGACCCCATTAAATTTGGCTGCCATATAATACGCTTACCTGAGTATCCATCTTCAAATAGTAATCCCAACCCACCGATACTATTATAAAAAATTTTTCTATCTGTGATTTCAATGACTCCACTCTCTATTTTGTCTTGTTTAAACGATTCTGAAAGCCGCTCAGATGATCCTGTAGGAGTCTTCCCTTTATAATACATTATATCTTTTTTTTCAAGAGTCGCGTACCCGAAAAAAGTACAATTAATGTCGAAGGGATTGCATATAGAAAAAGAAGAATATGCATAAAAACCACCAAAAGAAACAAAAAACAATGCAATTAAAAAGAAAACAATCTTATACCAAATTCTTTCTGTGTTTGGATTGACAAACAAAATATCTATTAGCTCACTGAGATCCTCTTCTCCTACCGCCAATATTACTTTCTTATCTTTTTTTACATTTTTTTTATATTTTCTCTTAAAGTCTTTAATGCTATAATATTGTGTGACTTTGTTTGCTACATCTTGATTTTCCGATAAAAATTTGATGTAGCTTTCTCTCGGAACGATAAATAACTTTAGATCTGATAGAAAAAATGCCTCGACTTTTTGCTTTAAATTTTGAATGGTACCAATTATTACCTTCCCCTTTTTATCTTTTTGAATGCTTCCCGTAACGAGAATTTGATCAAACCTGGTTAAACAATGGGCGGGGACCCTGCCAGAATTAGAAACTGTTTCCAACATTCCTGCCAATGTCCAAGAAAAACCAAATTCCTTATCTTTATCATTTCCTGTATTCTTTTCAATTGCGTCAGAATATTCTTCTTTTGAGGGTGATATATATTTTACAGCCATTTTTTCCCTTTCAGAACTTGCAGAATCCTCAAATTCTTGCCAAACATTATGCAAAAAAACAGCTTTGTTATAAAGAAGAACTTTGTCTTTGTCTTCAACCTTTTTTTCTGTACTATTTGGGAGATTATATTGTTCTTTTATATCATAAAATGGTACTTGTTCTAATTTTTCAAACAGATGCAATGTAACAATTTTAACATCGTTTTTAGAATTAACATAAGGATATCTAAATTTCATCATGCCATGTTTTTATTACTATTCTATTCCAATAAATATTTTGGTAACTTTTGAATTTATTTTCAGCGAATTAATATGCTCTGCCGTAAATGTTTTAGCGAGTTCTTCCCGTGCTCCATAACCTACCAGCAATTTATCAGTCCACACTCCGTCCAATTCAATACAAATATATACATCCTTAGGAATATCAAACTCACAATTTATAATTACAGTAATTTGGGGCTGACTGGTTTCAAAATCTATATCTTGCAATATTGAATAGCTTCCCGCAAAACTTCCGATTTGAAATCCTTGATTTTTCAAACTATCTGTTGAAGCGGCGGAATCAAGCACCTCAATTAGTATCCCTTCCTTTGGCTTATCTTCAAACATAATCTTTTTCAAGGAAGCAAGGAGTTCATGATCATTATATTCAAAATACTCCTTGTTTATTTCAACACACCTCAAATCCAAATAACACAAAATACTATTAATCGTTTTCATGTGTTGTTGATATTCATCCGTATTTTCGACTTTTTTTTCGTTTCTGCTAGCAGGCAGTTCGTATTGGTTTAAAAGCTTAAAAGCGTTCTTCAGTATCGCTTTCAGCTCCTCATCTGCTGTCCAAACATCGCCTTTTGTGTCTTTAATCTTCGTCATTAAATCGCAAATATGTTGTGATTCCATAGTAAAGCTTTTGGTCATTCTAAAAACAATACCGTGCACAGTTTGTGGATCATCACCGTAATGTTCATAATCTTCAGAGCCAGATAAAAAACAATTGTCCACAGGAACCAATACAAAACATCTGAATCCATTGTTGTCAAAATCGTTGATTACATAATACCACAAATCATTTGAAGAATACGTTTTGAACTGATGATGTTCTATTTCCGACTTTAATTTTATAAAATTACCTGTGGTAATATCAGTTTTTGGTATTGTCTTTTTTATTGTCATGTACTCATTTATGGTTCTGATAATTTCTTTTGTAATTTGAGTTGCTGACATGCTATAATTCTCCCTTTTGCATTTCTTTTTCCTCTTGTTTTCCGTCCAGATTGTCTTCTTTAGGATATTTAGATTTACTAATTGCTCTTTCCAAATAAGCCAAACGAGGGATTTCCTTCATAATATCTTTTAGTTGCTCGATCAACGCGTACATAGTTGATTTTTTCAAATTGAATTTGTTTTCCAGGTCTATAATATTTAGACACTCATCTTCTTGAATAATTTGAATTAATTTTATTAACTTTTTTTTCTTTTCTTCTTTTATAGCGGGATGTTGAAAAATATATGCCTTTATATCGTCAATCCCATCAAGTAGATCTTCATTACAAACCTCATGTTTAAAAAGATTTTCACTTTCTTCAATGTTTACAGTAATAATATTTTTGGGGATTGATTGTTCTTTAAGACCATCTAAGTATTTGTTTTTAATCGATCTTATAACATTTTGAAATATTTTATTTTTATCATACGACAGGAACTCTTTTCTTTTAACCCAAAGATGCGTCATGAAATTTTGAATAAAATCAGCAGTTTCATCACGATTTAACACATAACAATATCTTTTCTTTATATGAATCTCTAACAATTTATAGAGTTCCTTGAAATCTTCGTTGTCTTGCGATCCACTTAGCGCAGGATAAATTATCTCTAAAACAGCATGTTTATAATCCGAACCTTTTTCTGTTTTGCTCAGTTCAAACTCTTTTTTGTTCATTTTATTAATCCATTCTCAATTTAATAGCAACTAGAATGTCATATTCTTCGTTAATTTTGCTTAAAGATTCTTTATCTAAACTCCAAATAGATTTGCGCACATATTTTATAATTGTCTTCGGATTTTTATAAATATTATTGTGATCACACACAACAGCACAAGAATAAGGATACCTTCCATATTTATAGGAAGAGTTGTTAATCCTAACAAAACACTTTGACACACCAATCGTGTCTCGTCGTTCAACCATGGCTCGTAGTTTTTGGTTTAAAACCTCTTCATCCTCAGCCCCAGTAAATGAACATATGGCTCCCACATTCTTTTTTTTAATAATTCGAAAACAGGTGGCTAGATGAAATCCGTCTTGTACATCAACTAAGAAAGGATATCCGATGTCATCATTACTCCAAAAAGACACAACCCCAATAACTCCAGTCCTGCTGTCTTTTATTTGATAAAAATATTTCGATTTTTGCTCCAAGTTTTCTCGATTTCTATAATCTCTAGTCACACTATACTCCACCAACATAAATTATCAGCAAAAGATATTTTCGCACAACAGTTAGACCTCTGTCAAGTTCTTTTTTTACGGCATAAAAACCCATCCGACTGGGGTTGTATTTATAGTTCCACTGCACCAATTACCGTTACAGCTGTCAGCGGGCCCTCTTTCGCAGCACCATCCTTGATCAATAAGTCCGGCAATTGTATTTTTAGCACAGAAATTGTGCTGTCCCGTTGATGCATATTTCATTGTGTAAAGTGCTACAGGGTTTAATGGCTGGTTGTAATTGACGCCACCGTGATCATTATAGAGCCAGTTTGCATATTTTTTACCTGAACCGGGCTCGTTGGATAAAACATACCCGATAAATGTCTCAGATGTTATTGAGCTGTAACTTCCGGAACAGACTGGATCACTACTATTGGTTGTGTAATAATTATCATATGGAGATGAATTCTTTACGCAGTAGTATAATTTGGTGGTTCCAGAAACATTTGTATTATATATTATAAATCTAGGATAACCGGTACTACTCGGTGTTTTATAACCGTCTATGTTTGTAACAGGGACATAGCCGTAATCTGTGCTCCACTGCAATCTGACATTTTTAGGATCTGTGATCCTGCTGTAGCGCCAGATTTCTCTCATACAAATCATTTTCGTAACTCCCGCATCATCTATTCTGCCACTTCCATTATCATCAAAACCGTTGCAGATTTCTTCCGTAGGAGCACTTTCATGTTCGCATATTCCATTGTTGCATGAGCCGGAATTTTCACAAACAATTCCTGTTGTGTTTCGAGTGCATGTATCAGCGGTTTTTTCAGATTCCCATTCTCCGTTTATACAAACTTCAAATGAAACCGTTTTTAATCCTGTTAGAACACAAATATCGCTATATGAACACTCGTTTTCCTGCTCATTGCGGACACTACCTTCAACACAGACAGGTTCAGGAAAGCTACATTCACTGGCATGTTCATTAATCTTATTTTCAAGTATTTCTTTGAACAATACTGCATTTTCGAAGTCGCCATAGGACATGCCGGAATCGTTGCAGGTGCCATGGCTTGCAACACCTAGAATATTTCTCGGGGTATTTGATACCGGTCCAAAAAACAAAGGTCCGCCAGAATCACCACCTCCAATATTGTGATGTTCTGACTCGATTCTGATCTGATTTGAATCAGGAACCGAAAATTTAGATACTTGCGCAAAACGGCGAACATTATCAATCGAAGTATCGTTACATCCATCAGAAATTCCAAATCCAACATATAAGACATTAAATCCATTGGGCGAACTTGATTGTGCAATTTTTGCATACGGAATACTAAAATCATTGGATATACAGTCTTCAAGTATTATCAAAGCAATGTCACTTTTCGGCTCAGAAGTATTAACCCAGTTTCCATCCGACTTTTTAACCGGACTGGTATATCCACCCATCAAATAAACCGTCTTTGCTTTCTTTGTCAGTTGCGGGGAAGCATAATTGTCCTTAAAAAACCAGATCTCAACTGATATGTTTCCGGCATCTTCACCAATTGGATCGCAGTGCATGTTTATATCAGTTTCGGAACCGGAAAAATTCCCCGGAATTGGACACACACAATGAGCTGCCGTTAGGATTGAATTCGGACTAAGAGCTGTACCACTGCAATATGAATAGAAAAGATCCCCATTCCGTCGCACTATCAGTTCAACAACTTCGGAAAACACCCCGGTGTAATCAACAAATCCGTCTTGAACCGTATTTTCGAAAGAATCATCGTCCTGAACCATAAAAGAATCATCACCCACTATCTGGTTGTCATCTTCAGGATCGTTGTCCGCAATGCCCTTATCGGGCTGTTCCTTATCGTCTTTAATCTCAACCTGTTCATCATCAAATTCATTATCCGACAAATCTGAGCCGTTGTCAGACTGTTCAAAAAGCGGATTCTCCGATGTTGTTTCAGGATAACATCCACAAATCATCGTTAAAAGCACTGTGATTGTCGCTGTTGTATATCTCATCTTTTCCTCCAAACGACCACTTTGGCCATCTACAGAGTAAAACGATGAATAAACCCAAAATTCCCAAAAATATTTTAAAAAAAGAACTCCTTTAGCATAAAGGTTTAAAAACATTGATGATTTTGCCATGACTTCTGTTTTGGATTTTCATATTATGAGAGATAAGGATTGATTACATTGGGTTTTTCTGGTCAGGAAGAAATGAGGATATAACACCAACCCCAATTTTCCAAATCAAACCAGCTTATTATGGGCATCCCTCTCAACCCCAAAAATCCCTTGGTACTATCAAGGTTTCATGGTATAATTCACCAATGTTTTTTGTATATGGAGGGATAAATAAAAAGCATAAATAAACTCTGAAAAAAAAGGGGCATGGCACCCCTTTTTATACATTGTCCGGTTTCTTCAGCTCACTAGCAAAAGAAAAGTATAAATAATTCAAAAAGTATCCGAGGGCAAGATCTGTCAATACGCATGTCGTTCCGCATGAGATATATCTAAATATAAGTGCACCGACATTCATTCCCAGATACACGAGATGCCACCCTTTCCCTGCCAGAGAAACGGCAATTCTTGTGCCCAGAAACAGAGAGCTTGATACCCAAGATGTCCTGCCGAAAAACAGATAGTTGTAGATCATGGGTGCTCCGAGAACAAATATAACTCTGCCGTAAGTGTTCTTCTCAGGGTTCCATATCCATTCCACCGGAGTGACGAACTTTTTCGGATCTGACTTTTTTTCCGGATCAGTAATTAAGTTTGACCCTTTCATTTCAGCCACCCCTTTTTTCCATGCTCCTTTTCATAATCGATCTTCTCCGCAAAATTCCTCCATAGAGGTTCCTTCCATGTCTCTTCATCAGGGGAAACTGATTCCGTAACTATCATACGGTTTTTCTTTGCAAGTTTCGCAAAACCGCTGCAGCATTCATAGTAAAGCATTTCATTAGTAAGACAGGCGACCGCATCTGCATGGCAGCCTGACTCAAAATAAACGATAACTATCTCCGAGTCTTCAGGAAATTCAATTCTGTAACCGGGGTCATCGCATATCAACGCACGACCCTTGTATCTCTTTTCAAGACCGGCAACACACACATCTGCAGTTTCTTTATCTGCAAAATAAGCTACGGGGACAAGCACCGCCCCCTCATAATATCCGTAACGAAGCATTTTTCCCTCCTTAATAATGAAAATCGATGATACCTCCCACATAAAGCTTCTTAACCTTCCTGTTGAAATTCAGCCACTCCAGCAGGTGAATGTCAGGCATGATGTAGTCAAGATGGAATAGAACATCGGTCGTCCGCATCATGTAACTGCTCTGGTATTTCACTGACGCGAGATTGACACTCCTGATCTGAAGCTGTTTGTGTAGATATGCGACTGCCTTCTTCATGTTATGGCGGATCTCCTTTTCAAATGTCTGCCTGAAAGCTCTGTCAACATAAAGAACATGCTGACTATCCTCTTCAGTGACCTTTGCATAGGGGAGACTGTCCCGGAGCCACTTGATGTCATCCTCTCTCGGACTGTCAGAATCATTGAAATAATCTATCCCGAAAGAACCGGGGAACTCCGAAAGCTCAAGACAGCATCCGCTGATATGGTCGTCAGTCCCTTTGAACGGCTCAGTGCTGAGCTGAAATAATCTGTTATGTCCCATAACGACCTCCGTTTAAGCAGTTACTTTTGAACTGAACACCATCTCAACCGCCGACTCCTCAAGAAAGAAGAATCTCGTCTTTTCAGGATCAACATTGAAGATGTTCTTTGCATCCTCATCCCGGATAACAAGCAGTCTGCCGGTCCTGAACGGGTTTTCCGGATCCGAGCCGTCTTTAACCACACACACCATGACCCCCTCTGACATGTACTTTTTGCACTCATCGCACGGCTCATAACTCCAAACCGCCTTCCGTGGTGCCTCCGCATCACCCTTGAGCCGGCCCGGAATAACAAGCTCATTCTTCTCCTTCCCGCAGAAGAAACAGACACTGACCGACGGATTCAGACCGTGCTTTTTTGATAATCTGATAGACATGATAGATAACCTCCCTATAATCTGTTTTTCATAACTTCAGCAAGTGTGCGATCATACCCGAAATGTAAGTCGCGCTCTACACCCAGCCCGCCTGGAAGACGGAGAGATTCAAGTTCAGCAAGACTGAAATACCCAAGTTCTGCAAAATTACGGTTGCCGAGATCCGCATATCCGAAGAATGTCTTTGTTTCAGGATCATATTCCGTGGCATACCATGTTCCCGCTCCAAAAGGGTTGAAAAACTTGACGATTACCTTTACCTCTTCTGGAGACTTCCCTTCGTTTGTGTAAAGAGGAGGCAGTTTTTCCAGGATCTCTTTTGTTAATAACTTCATAATAAAACTCTCCTTTAATAAAAATGATGTGAATTAATGACAGGAAAAATTGTAGGGAACACCCGTATCAGGACGATAAAATGTTCCGGTTACATATTCTTATAACATAAAAAGGGAGGGTTTTTGCTGTTTGAAATAAAGAGAAATAAAACTTCACCGCTGTTTTTAAAGTATAACTCGTCCAAACAGAGGTTGTAAAATGGGTTGTAAATTAATACCGACATATGGGGGTTAATGGGGGTTAAATCGCATTTTTCAGAAAAATCAAATTGTTGCGTTTTTGAACCTAACTTCTTGAATTCACAAAGAAAAAATGGTGGTCCCGACAGGAGTCGAACCTGTTGCCTATCACTTAGGAGGCGATCGCTCTATCCGTCTGAGCTACGGGACCTTCGGTAAAAAACTTAATGGATCCAGGGGCTTGACGCCTTGTCTGACTTCAAAATGAAGGTGGGGGCCTGTCGCTCTTCCGGTTTTTCCTGAGAGTGCGATCCTGTCTCCCTGCTTCACATCTGCACCTTGAGCGGCCATATTCTTGGAATTATGGGCATAAATGGTAAACCAGTCGTCGGGGTGCTGAATGATTATAACAAGTCCGTATCCGCCTCTTTCGCCTGAAAAAATCACTTTCCCTGCGGCGGAGGCATAAACGAGTGTCCCTTCCGGACATCCGATGTCTATCCCTTCGTGTTTTGTTCCCCATCTGTTGCCGAATGTTGATGTCACAACTCCCTTGGCGGGCCAGATGAACTTTGAAGGAGCACCTTTTTTTGCACTCTTTTCAGAAGGGACCTGATGACCTGAATCCTCTTTTTTCACATTTGAATGATCATCTGCTGAAGTGCCGTCCCATATAACCGGAGCCTTTACCCCGGGGACAAAAACATAGTCACCGACCTTCAGCTTTGTTTCGTCGGTGATGTTATTTGTTTTCTTCAATTTGTCAACATCGGTGTCGTACATCCTCGATATGCGATAAAGTGTCTCCCCTTTTTTGACCTTGTGATAAATGCCGTAAGGATCTGCACATGAGAACATCAGGAATGTGATAAGTAGGAGAAAAAGAAACTTTTTAATCTCGACACCTCAAAAAAGATTCTGCTGATTATAGTTTTTAAGAAAATGTCTGTCAACAACATTGCAAAACAATCACTAAAACCTATTATTATAATGTTCTTTGAAGAGAGATCTGATGACAAAAAGAGAAATTGTGCTTAGAAAAGCTTTTGTTTTTTCAACATATTTTGCTCAGGGACTCCCCTACTCTCTCATTGCGGTGATCCCGACTGTAATGTTCAGAGATCTCGGTGCAGACCTTTCAACGATCGGTTTTCTTTCGCTTTTGAACATTCCGTGGGTGATAAAATTCCTGTGGGCCCCTTTTGTCGATTCAAATTCAACTTTCAGAAAATGGATATATTCAACTGAACTTCTTCTGACTCTTGCAGTTTCAATAATCGCATTGTCACTCTTTTCTGAAGGACTTGCCGTTGTAACCGCGCTTCTTCTGCTTGGTGCGATCATGTCTGCGACTCACGATATTGCAGTTGACGGATACTACATGACTTCCCTTGATGAAATTTCTCAGAAAAAAGAGATCGGTTTCAGAGTCCTTGCATATCGCCTTGCACTTGCATTCGGATCAGGGGTGATAATTTCGATCGGAACAGTCTTTTCGTGGCGTTGTGCTTTCGGAACCGCCGCTTTTTTCATGCTCATGATCTATCTGATCCACAAGTTCTTTCTCCCTGAACCGCTAAACGCCAAACCTTCAACCCCTAACAATCTTGAAAACTTTAAAACCGCTTTCTCAACATTTTTCAAACGGGAAAACATTGTTCACATCGTCATGTTCATTGTGTTTTTAAGAGCTGGCGAATATCTTCTCGGACTGATGAGAGGCCCGTTCATGGTCGATCTTGGAATAAAAATCCACATAGGCTGGATATCAGGGGGCGTTGCCATCCCCGCAACAATTCTTGGAGCAATATCAGGAGGTTATATCATCTCAAAAAAAGGTGTCGCTCAAACTGCCGTCCCCATCATCCTTTTTCAGAATCTCACAAACCTCCTTTATGCCGCACTTGCTTTTTATTTTGCTGATAAAATCATCACAGATAATTACGGAATTACCGCAGTCGCGCTTGTAAACGCGATCGAAAGTTTTTCAAGCGGCATGGGAACCGCACTTTTAATGATATTCCTTATAAATCTCTGTGCAAAAGAGTTCAAAGCCGCCCATTACGCAATCGGCTCAGGGCTTATGGCACTTAGCGGAGCAGTCCTTAACAGTTTCGGAGGAATAGTTGCGGAAAACACCGGTTACGGCTGGTTCTTTGTCATCTCTTTCCTTGCCGCCATGCCTGCTGTAATATTTTTTAACAAAAAACACTTCTGATCTTTCCTTTCCCTTTACAATTTTGTGCACTTCTGATAAATTACCAGCCGGCTGAACTGATGTGGAGGAACTATGATCTCAAAAAAGATGGCTCTTGACAGCGGTCTTGCACTGGTGCTGATGTCGCTGATCGTTTTTTTCATTACTGATAACATTTACGCAATTTACTTTGCAACCGGTTTTACTGTTGTCTGCATGACTGTGCCGATTGTTTTCAAACCGTTTGCAAAACTCTGGTTCGGTATGTCCCACTTGATCGGAACTGTTGTTTCAAAGATCATTCTTTCAATAGTTTTTTATACGATCATTACTCCGGTCGGGCTTTTAAGACAGATGATGGGCAAAGATTCACTGATGCTTAAAAAGTTCAAAAAGGGTGCCGGTTCAGTTTTTGTTGAAAGGAATCATACTTATAAAAGCGAAGACATTTTAAAACCATATTAGGAGTAAATCATGGAATTTATTAAAGATCTTTGGGGGTTTTTAAGGGTCAGGAAGAAATACTGGATGGTTCCGGCCATTTTTGTTCTTCTTCTTTTCGGTGTGCTGATCGTCCTTTCAAGCGGCAGTGCGATTGCTCCTTTTATTTATACAATATTCTAATAAATCCGAGGTGTTATGAGACAGATCATTCTTGGAATATCGGCTTTTTATCATGACAGTGCGGCATCACTTTTAATTGACGGAGAGATCATTGCGGCGGCTCACGAAGAGCGGTTCACAAGGAAAAAACATACGGCTGAGTTTCCGGTGAATGCAGTCAGATTCGTTCTTGATGAAGCAGGAATTACTCTTGATGATGTGACAGTCATTGCTTTTTATGACAAGCCCTACATCAAATTTGAACGGCTTCTTGAGACATATCATGCATTTGCGCCATATGGGCTGAAAAGTTTTCTTTCAGCAGTACCGGTCTGGATAAAGGAAAAACTTTTCATGAAAGATATGCTCAAAAGCGAATTTGAAAAGCTGGGGACAAAAATACCTCAAATAGTTTTCCCTGAGCATCACCTTTCACATGCGGCAAGTGCTTTTTATCCGTCACCTTTTGCTGATGCAGCAATACTCACTCTTGACGGGGTCGGTGAATGGGCGACAACAACAATATGTCACGGAACCGGTAAAGATATAAAAATATTGAAAGAATTGCACTTTCCTCATTCGATCGGTCTTTTATACTCCGCTTTCACCCATTACTGCGGATTCAAAGTTAATTCGGGCGAATACAAGCTGATGGGACTTGCCCCTTATGGAAATCCCGACAGTGATGAAAAGGAGATATTCAAGAAAAAAACACTTGAAAATCTGGTTGATGTCCGTGAAGACGGTTCAATTCTCTTGAATCAGAAATATTTTGATTATGCCACAGGCTTAAGCATGACCAATGATGATAAGTGGCAGGAATTGTTCGGAATTCCAAGAAGAAAATCGGAATCTGACCTTAACCAGAGTTATATGAACATGTCATTAGCAATTCAGGAAATAACTGAAGAAGTTGTGATAAAGCTGGCTAAGTCCGCTAAAGAATTAACAAAATCTGATAACATTGTTCTTGCGGGCGGAGTTGCGCTCAACTGTGTCGCAAACGGAAAACTGCTTAGAGAGCATATATTCAAGGGCTTATGGATCCAGCCTGCGGCAGGTGATGCCGGAGGATCGCTCGGAGCCGCACTCGCTGCTTACTACATTCATCTGAATAACGAAAGGACTAAAATTGACAAACGGGATTCGATGAAAGGGGCATATCTCGGTCCTGAGTTCGGTGATGTTGAAATTGAAAAAGTAGCACGGAAATATCAGGCAAAGTTTGTTAAATACGATGATTTTGACAAACTCTGCGACAAAACTGCCGACCTTTTAAATGGTGACATTGTCATCGGATGGTTTCAGGGAAGAATGGAATTTGGTCCCCGGGCACTTGGAAACCGCTCGATCCTGGGTGATTCAAGAAGCCCTGAAATGCAGAAAAAACTGAACCTTAAAATCAAATATCGTGAAGGATTCAGACCATTTGCACCATCAGTCATGGAAGAAGAGATAAAAACTTTCTTTGATCTTGATGACATCACTCCCTATATGCTTCTTGTCGCCCCGGTTCAAGAAAAAAGAAGAAATAAAGTTCCTGCAAACTATAATTCTCTGCCTCTTTATGAACGGCTTTACCATCTGCGCAGCGATGTGCCGTCTATCACTCATGTTGATTTTTCAGCAAGAATTCAAAGTGTCAGCAAAGAGACAAACCCCAGATACTGGCAGCTCATTGACACATTCAGACAGAAAACCGGATTCGGAGTCATCGTCAACACCTCTTTCAATGTCAGAGGCGAACCGATCGTCTGCACTCCCGATGACGCATTCCGCTGTTTCATGAGAACCGAAATGGATTATCTTGTCATGGGCAACTATTTCTTTGACAAAAAAGAACAGCCCGGCTGGGACAAAAAAGACAACTGGAAAGAAGAATTCAAACTGGATTGATGATCTGCTCAACGGATTATTTGTTTTAAAATCGCTTAACATCTTTGAATTTTATGTGACTAAACTGTCTGACTATTTTGCACGATATTGCAAAAAAGTCTTGACTATCTTGCAATTTGTTGCAGAATAGTCGTATGAAAAGGGAGCAGAAAGAGCAGATCCTTAAAGATCTTGAAAAGAAAATAGTTTTTATTGTAGGTCCAAGACAGGTGGGCAAAACCTGGCTTGCAAAAGAGATCGCAAAAGATTTTAAAAAACCGGTTTATCTTAATTACGATAGAGCGGAAGACAGGTCCATTATAAAGAATGAAAGCTGGCTCACTTCAACTGATCTTCTTATTTTTGATGAACTTCACAAAATGAAAGGATGGAAAAATTATCTTAAAGGTGTTTTTGATACTAAGCCGGAACAGATGAAAATTCTTGTTACGGGAAGTGCACGACTTTCAACTTTCAAAAAAAGCGGTGATTCGCTTGCCGGAAGATTCTTTTCACACACGCTTCTTCCCTTTTCCCCATCTGAGCTGAAAGATACTGAGTTTTCCAAAAATATTGAAAGATTCATGGAGCGGGGCGGTTTTCCTGAGCCGTTTCTTGCTGAAAACATTAATGATTCCAATAGATGGCGACTTCAGTATATTGACGGATTAATCCGAACAGACATCCTTGACTTTGAGAAAGTTCATGATCTGAGAGCTCTTGAAACAGTTCTTGAACTTTTAAGGGGCAGAGTCGGTTCAACAGTTTCATATTCCTCAATTGCAAACGATGTGGGAATTGCTCCAAACACTGTTAAAAAATATATTCAGATATTTGAAGCACTTTATATTGTTTTCCGACTGACCCCTTTTTCAAAAAATATTGCAAGATCTCTTATGAAAGAGCCGAAAATATATTTTTATGATACAGGTCTGGTTAATGGAGACAACGGTGCGAAATTCGAAAATCTTGTTGCAGTTTCTCTTTTAAAGCATGTTCTTGCAAAAAGAGAGCTGGAAGGAATTGCATGGGATCTTAATTATATAAGGACCAAAGATAAAAAAGAGATAGATTTCTGTATTGTAAAAAACGGTGATGCAAAACATTTTATCGAAGCAAAATTTTCTGATCCATCTGCAACTCCCGCTTTGGCAGTTTTTTCTGAAAAATTTAAGATTCCTGCCACACAAGTTGTCTTTGATCTTAAAAGAGAAAGAAAAGAATCAAATTTTGAGATTGTTACTGCTTCTTCATTTCTTAGTGAGATTTAGATTTTACTGACTCTTTGTCAAAAAACATCACGACAAAATAAATCTCCGCTGATAGCAACTCCTGCAAGATTTTCTGTAAGTCTGAACTTAATCATATTTTATCCTCTCTAAAAAACATCTGAAAACAACTAAATGATTAAGGTGGTTTCGTCAAGGTTATTTGTTCGTGTTTAAATCACCACCACGGAACACCCTGAATCCTTCTTTCCAACAGGGTTTACGGGCTGGTCGTCGTCAAGGGACACTTCATCGTCGGGTGTTTCGTTGCTGTCGGGGTCAATTGTGTTATCGTTGACTTCTTCTGAATCGGTTTTGGGGTTATCTGAGTCGTTTGAGATTTCATCGGGAATTTCGTTGTCTGTTGTTTCGTTATCGGTGATCTCTTCATCGGGTTCTTCTGTTTCACTGCAGAGTGATGTATCAAATGTGCAGTCATTTTTGCATGTCAGAAGTCCTGAATTGAAACCGGTGAGGTCTTTGCATGCAACTCCGTTAGTGAAATATGTGTCGCATTCTTCGTCTTCATCAACGACTCCGTTTCCGCATTCTGAATATGTTTTGACGGGGAGCTGCATGGTTGTGCAGTGAATTGATCCGCCCCAGATTATCATGTTGTTTGAGTCAACTCCGACGAGTGTGTGTCTCGGCATGAGTTGTTGATATATTTTTAACGCATCTTCATCGGTTCCTCTGCCGTAAACGGGGATGATGACATGGTCATTTACAATTGTGGAATTTGTGTGTGTGTATTGAACTCTCCATGTATCACCATAAGCGGAGTAATCGCCAAAAGTCATCGGAATTCTCACAATATTCCATTCCCCGCCATCTGGTTTGGGTGTATTTGCATAAAACTCTGCAGCGGCATCAAGAGCGGCTATTTCAGCGGCAGATGCTCCGAGTTCAGCGGTTGAATAACTTACAATTATTGTGTTCTGATCAAGGATCTTTGAGAACATGTCAATGTGTGTTGTTCCTTCATCAGGAAGCGGCTCCGGATGATGAATTCCATTGCTGCAGTTTAGATAATCAATATAAACGGCATCAACTTCAGCTTTGGTCCAGCCGTAATATTTTGTATTTTCATCTACAACACCCGTTGAAGCCCAGCATGTGCCAAACCCGTCGGTCATGAAATTGCCCCCTTCGGTGTGAAGTCCTGTCGAAAACATCTCTTCATTCCAGAGAGTTGCAAGTTTACCGTTTATTGCGTTGTCATCTTTTCTGTCGTCATAGTATTCGTGGTTGACTATCGCTCTTACTCCGTCAACATAAATTTGCCATGGGCCGTAATCTCTTGTCCAGTTGGCATCATAGTTATAATCAAGGAACACTACATTGTTCGCATCTATTCCGTTCGGGGTCAGAATGTTATTTGTGATTTTTGTTATATCGTTGCCCGAATAACCGTTCGTTGAATCAGCAATGATGTAAGGCGTTGCGTCTGCTGCGATTATCGCTTTTATCATTGCCGCATAATAATCTTCAAGCTCGTCCGAGTAAGTCGGGACCTGAATGATAACACCCTCCATCGGTGCAAACTCTGCCGGAGTATAAATTGTTTTACTGCCTGGCGGTGGTGTAAGCATGGGAAGAAATCTGTAATCAATTGGATTTCTTTCATAATTTTTGGTTTTCCAGGCAGGAAGAGGCGTTTTTTTAACATCTTGTGAATAAACAGAACTGAAAATCATCAGAATCAGAACGATAACACTTAATCTTTTCATTTTACCCTCGCAGACAAAGTACGAAGCGGAGTATAGCCCTTTACAGAATAAAGTAAATAAGTAAATTACCGGCTGCAGCAATGTTATTGGAGGTGTCTTAATGAAAAATAGTTACTTGAAACTTTTCGGGATTGAAAAAGGGTTTACCGCTTTAAACCACGGTTCGTTCGGGGCGTGTCCTACTGAAATTATCAATTATCAGTTTGAGCTGATAAAAAAAATGGAGTCTCTTCCGACAAGGTTTTTTACCCGCATTATCAAGCCGCTGATAGCCGAATCCATGGAAATATTAAGCGGTTTTGTGAATGCCCCCGCCAATGACATGGTTTTTGTGAGAAACGCGACAACTGCTTCTAATGCTGTAATAAATTCGATACATTTTGAGAAAGGTGACGAAATTGTCACAACAAACCTGATCTATGGTTCGTGCAGAAACGCCATTGATCATGCGGCAAAAACAAAAGGAGCTGTAGTTAAAAAGGCGGTCATTCCCTTCCCTGTCAAAAGTGAAAATGAAATCACTGAATTAATACTTGGACTTATCACAAAAAGAACAAAGCTGATTTTCATCGACCATGTGACAAGCGAAACTGCAATGATCATGCCAGTCAAGAAGATCTGTGATGAAGCAAACCGGCTCGGGATCGATATTTTCATTGACGGAGCACACGCCCCCGGGATGATTCCTCTTGATATTTCAGCAATAAATCCGACTTATTACACTGGCAACTGCCACAAATGGATATGTGCTCCGAAAGGAAGTGCCTTTTTATATGTAAGACCCGATAGACAGGAAAGCACCATTCCGCCGGTAATCAGCAATTATTTCCGTCAGGGCGAAACGGCAAATGAAAAACTTCATAATTCCTTTGACTGGTCAGGGACCATGGATTACACAAGTCACGCATGTGTCGGAAAAACGATTGAATATCTTAGAAATAATGTTGACGGCGGATGGAACGAAATTATGAAAAGAAATCATGAACTTGCAGTGACAGGCCGCAACATCATCGTAAAAAAACTTCACCTCAACCAGTATCTGTCTGATGAGCTCATCGGCTCCATGTCGACAATTAAACTCGATTTAACAACAGTCAAAGACCCCTCTACAGGACTTGATGTCATCCAGATGAAACTTCTTGATGAATATAAGATCGAAGCACTCATAACAACACTTTTTCCGACAAACGAAAGGATCTTGAGAATAAGTGCCGCACTATATAATAATGAAAACGACTATGAACAACTTGCTGAAGCGTTGAAAAAGACGGTTTAGTCCTGCAATTCATCAAAATGACACCTGAGTCTAATTTTGTTGCTTTATCTTTCCTTTGTTTATATTATGCCCTGTGTTGTGAACCTTTTGAAGGAGAATTTAATGATGAATATGAATATGAACTTTATGTCCGGGTGGGAAGCCAAGATACAGGAACTCAAGGAAAAATATGCGTTGATGTGCTCAATTCCATCTCTCAATATAGGCCAGAAAAAAGCTGAGACCGCCATTGTTCAGGGCGGAATGGGTGTTGGAATATCACTATCCGGTCTTGCCTCTGCGGTTGCGAAAGAGGGTGGAATCGGTGTAATCGCGGCAAATGCGATCGGAATGATCGAGAGCGATTATTTTTCAAATCACATTGAAGCAAATGTCCGGGCATTAAGAAGTGAGATTTCAAAAGCGAGAAATAGCGGAAACGGCATGATCGGTGTCAACATAATGGTTGCAGTTGACTGTTTTCAGGAACTTCTCCATGCGGCAATTGAGGAGAAAGTCGATATTCTTTTTCTTGGTGCCGGATTGCCGATAAAGAACATCCCGGTCGAAAAGATCAGAGCGGCTGGAGTTTCAGTCGTTCCGATAGTAAGTTCGGGCAGAGCGGCAAAACTCATTTTCAAATCTTGGGAAAAGAACTATAACGACATTCCGGACGGAGTTGTTGTCGAAGGGCCGAAAGCGGGCGGACATCTCGGTTTTAAATATGATCAGATCGATGACCCTGCTTATGCTCTTGAAAAACTTGTTCCTGAAGTGGTTGAATCTCTTAAGGAATTTGAACAAAGGCATCTTCGCGAACTTCCAGTGATCGCGGCAGGCGGAATTTTTACCGGTGAAGATATTTTCAAATTTATCAAGCTTGGCGCAAAGGGCGTTCAGCTCGGCACCCGTTTTGTCGCAACAGACGAATGCGACGCAGACATCAGATTCAAAGAGGCGTATGTCAATGCAAGTGAAGGAGATGTCACAATAATAAGCAGTCCCGTCGGACTTCCCGGAAGAGCGATAAACAACACATTTTTAAAAGAAGTGAGTGACGGAGTTAAAAAATATTTCAGATGTCCTTCAAGATGTCTTGAAAGCTGTGGCGCAAAAGATGCAAAATACTGCATTTCCGAAGCACTCGACAACGCAAGAAGGGGCGATCTTAATAATGGATTTGCCTTTGCCGGATCAAATGTCCACCGCGTTGAGGAAATAGTTCCTGTCAGGGATCTTATCAGCACATTGAAAAATGAATATACAATGGCCGTTTTTTATGACTATCTTAAAACAGAATACGAAAGAATGGCTGAAAAACTTGCTTCAAAAAGAGAAGAATACGAACTGCTCATGCAGAAGTTTTCACAACTGACCGAAGACATGGCGCTTATCGGCAAGACAATCTCAACAATACCGAAATAAAATAATCTTTTTATTTCCCCTGTCTTCACATCTTTTGGATTATCGGGTTGAGGTGTGTAATTTCCTTCCAATAAATAAAAATCTGTGTTAAAAGTCACTATATCGGTTGAATGTTTGATTTGGGATTTGTATGTTAAGAAAATATCTGGTTGTTATAATTATTTTTTCATTTATGTTTGCGTTTTCTGCTGAAACAGACTGGGCAAAAATTAAGTCAGCCGCGGAAAAGAAGAAAACAGAATTGTTATACAAATCAGAAACAAGTAGGGAAGTGGCCGTTCCACTTCTTATAATCGGTCCGGTTCTTGCAGGTGCAGGGTTCGGGCTTTTTCTTCACGACAAAGCGTTTGATGGAAAAAACTCACCCTCTGCTCAATATTCCCTCATGTTTGCAGGACTATCATTGATTGGAACAGGAGTGACATTCAACTATTACTCGGATTACTATCGAAATCGCTATCAGGCATATGATATTGTCACTCAAAAGGAGTTTGATCCTGAAATGAGAGCTAATTCAAAAAACTTTTTCACGCAAGTCGAAAATCAGGCAAGAAAATCAACTGTGAAAACATTGAGAATTCACGGCACGGTATTGATTTTACTGTCTTTGCCATTGTTTGCTCTTTCAAGTTATTCCATTATTGAAACATGGGGGTATTGGGAAAAAAATGGGCTTCCAGGCCCTAATATAATGATAGCGCCATTCATCACTGGTTTTATATTTTTATCAGAAATTCATAACTTTTTCTTTGGCATTGCATCGTTGACCGGCGGGATAATAATGCTTGCCAAAGCATCAAAATGGGAAAAGCTCAGCACAGAACCATCCATTTTTACTTTAAACAGCATTGCCCCAATAATCGATCCGGTTTCAAAAACTTACGGGTTGAGTCTGGGATTTTCGTTTTAGATTATTTCTTCTTTAAGACTGGTGTTTCGGGCATATATTCATCATAAAGACACTGGTCGGGATATTCTTTGCAGTAACATTCCATATCACGAAGTCTATGACCTCCTGTGGGCTGCCACATTATATATTTGCCTTCGACTTTACTATATACATATCCCATCGGATTCCCATATGGATCTGGATTCGGAAAACAGACTTTTTTATCTTTGCTTACTGAATAATAACAAACCCTGTAATCAACATCAACTTCCGAGAACTGATAAAGTTCCTCAAGCACAAGAACATCCCCATCCCACTGACCGGGAATAAAAGAAATAAGATCAGATGATTTTTCAAGATCAAGCTTGGTATAAACGATCTCTTCATTTGTTATATCAGCCATATAAAGCTGATGATATCCTTCTTCTGCTGTATATATCACTAAGTTTTCATCTGTCCTTTTTACTGCCGGTGAAGTCGCCTTTTCTCCTTCCCGGTTCACTTTTCTGCAACCGGTTTCAATATTGGTCGGGGATTTGGTGAGATCACACGCCCACACACTGCTGTTATAGCTGAAAAATGCGGTGTCTCCATGTATTTGAGAATAAGCCGTTTTGCCTTCCCCCAGTTTTGTCCATTTCCAGTCATTTACAGATGCATACAATATTTCCTGGGGACCGGTGCCGTCAACCCTCTGAACATTAATAATTACAAATTTCTCTCCAATAGCTGGGGGGTACAAAAACTGAACTTTGTTTATGTCATTTGTATAAGCAACTTCATATTTCCATCCATCCTCAACCTTCAATGATGAAACAACATAGGTTTTCAAATCAATAGTGTTGCCAGTAATAAAAAGAAATCTGTTGTTTTTATATGCTTGTTTTGAATCAGCGTTTGTAACCATCGTATATTTTCCGGTTGATATTTCATACAACAAACTTCCCGAAACCATATATTTTCCATCAACCTGCTTCCCTGCAGTGGCATACATACCTATTTTCCCTTCCCAGATGTCTCCCTGTTTAAACACCCCTGTCGAACCGTGATATATTTTTGACACAGCTTCAAAATCACACTTGCCTATTGTCGGAGCATCGTTTTTTATCGCCTTTTCTGTTACATCACAAGGAAGAGGATAACAGTAATATTCCGGATATTCCTCTACGATCCTTCGATTATTCATTTCCCACAGATTCCTGACACACTGGGGGTCATTTGCAGGTGCAGGAAGATCACACTTTCTGCAGAATGTTATTTTACCATCACCGTCTTTATACGGGAATCCTGCGTTTAGAAGATTCGGGCAGTCGGGATCGCCATCTTTTCCAGCAGGATAGTCGTAATCAGGAAGTTCAATGTCGTTAGATTCGTCAGGTAGGCTATCTTTATCTTCAGAAATATCCACATCCTGCTTTACCAAGTCAAAATCATCAGATTCATCAGCAACTTCAATAATATCAGACTCTTCATCAGGATTATCATTGTTTTCGTTATGGTCAGAATCAAGGTCTGAATTGTCATAATCAGGCAAATCATCAGAATCATGGTTCTGACTTTTCCCGTTACATGCCGTGCATGACCAAAAAACCAGAATAATTACTGCAAAATACTTCATAAAACCTCAAACAAAAGCGTTTAAAAACTTTGGAAGATTATCTGAAAAATCATTTTTAGTCAAATAGCACAAACACTTACTTGAACGATTGTTCAATTGTTCATTTATGGATCTGAGTGAAATATATCGAATTAATTTATTGCAAAAAATGTCGGGTTGGTTTAATCTTGTCCGCTTATTTTGAGGAGTATCGGGAGAGATCGTTGCAGGAAAATTTTGACGAATCATTGGTTTCTCTTTACGGCGAAGCACTCGATTTTGCCGAAAGGATGAAAAGCAGACAGCTTACAAGTATGCACTTTCTTCTTGCATATTTTTCAGCTCCGAGCGAAGCGGCAGTTCTTTTTGAAGAAAAGGGTGTGAGCTATAAGGAGATCGTTGACTGCTATAACGAAATGGTGAAAATGGCAAGACATTCCGGAAGCTCTTTGAAAGAACCGGTCGATACTGTAAAAACTCTTGAAGAAAGCTCTTTGAAAAAACTGCTCAATAAAGGGCAGAAAGTTTCGGCGGTCCATTTTCTTGCTTCAATGACAACTGCAAGAAATTCAATAGCTTACAGAGTTCTGCACAAACTTGAAATACTTACCGACATCCGGCTTGCCGCAATGAAACTGATAGATGAGCCGGCAAAAAGGATAAAAGAGCGTGCTGAGGAGATGCGGAGAGAATCGACAAGAGTCGTTCCTGCAAACGCAAAAAAGGAAAAAGAAAAAACAGCCGAGAACACAACTGAAACCGGCACAGCATCAAACGGTAAATCAGAAAAAAAGGATGACGAAATTCTTTCAATCTTCGGCAGAAATCTCACAGCTCTTGCCAAGAACGGTTCAATTGATCCTGTTTACGGAAGAAGCCGCGAAATAGAGTCGATCGTTGACATTCTAGGAAGAAAAAGGAACAACAATCCTCTCATAATCGGTCCGGCAGGAAGCGGAAAGACCGCAGTTGTAGAAGCAGTCGCACTGAAGCAGACAGAAGGGCTTCTGCCTGAAAAAGAGATATGGGAACTCAATCTCTCCTCTCTTGTGGGGGGAACGGAATATCGCGGCTCTCTTGAAAAAAGGATTGGAGATCTGATTGAATTTGTTGAGAAAAACTGCGAAAGGATAATAGTTTTCATTGATGAGCTGCATCTTCTTTTCTCTTCGGGTAACGATGTAGTTGCGAACATGCTTAAGCCGGCACTTTCCCGTGGAACATTTCCACTTATCGGAGCGACAACAACTGCCGAGTTTAATAAGCACATTGCCAAAGATCCGGCAATGGAAAGAAGGTTCACTCTTGTAAAAGTTGAAGAACCGAAAGGCGAAGACCTTTACAGAATTGTCATCCATGCAGCGGCGACACTCAGCAAATATCACGGTGTCAGCATGAACAGTGAAGATATCGTAAGAAGTGCAATAAGTTTAAGTAACCGTTATATTTCAGGAAAAAGTCAGCCGGACAAAGTTCTTTCACTTCTTGATACAGTGGGAAGTGTCTTGAAAAGAGAGCGGCGTGCAGAACCATCTGTGGAAGATCTGATGTCGCTTGTAAGTGACATGACAGGAATTCCGGTCGAAAGCCTCCTCGTTGACACTTCAAGGATAGTAAAAGCACTTCCTGTGATACTTGACAGGTCAATAATCGGCCAGGTGAGTGCAAAGGAAAAAATAATCCGGCTCCTTGCAAGGCGTTTCGGTAACAGGGCAAACGGCAAACCTCTTGCCTCAATGATATTTGCCGGTCCGACAGGCACAGGCAAAACAGAAATGGCAAAAAAACTTGCATCTTTTCTGTTTGGACACGAAGAACGGCTTGTTGTTTTTGATATGAGCGAATTTCAGGAACTTCACTCGGTTTCAAAGCTTATAGGTGCACCTCCGGGATACACAGGGTTTGAAGACGGCGGAAAACTTACCGAATCTTTCAGACGGGAACCTTATCAGCTTCTGCTTCTTGATGAGATTGAAAAGGCGCATCCTAAAGTTCTTTCGATATTTCTCCAGATACTTGAAGAAGGAAGAATTACAGACACACGCGGCTTTACAGCAGACATGACTGAATCAATTGTTATCATGACAAGCAATCTCGGAGCTGAACTTTTCTCTGTCTCCAAAGTGGGTTTCGGCGATTCCGGACCAGCAGGGGTCAAAGATGAAGATATTTCCAATAAGATCGAACAGTTTCTATCCCCTGAGCTTTTAAACAGAGTTGACGATGTAGTTGTTTTCAGACCATTTTCAGATGACGAACTTAATTCCCTTGCAAAGAATTATATTGATGAAGTGATCTATAGAGCAAGTGTGAATGAACAGTGCTTTGTAACACTTGAAAATAGAGACGAAGCATCGTCTTACATTGTTGCCAAAATGAGCTCGAAAGACAAAATGATGGGTGCCCGTGCCGTCAAAAGAGCCGTCGGAAGACACTTTGAAAGCCCTCTGCTTGAGCTGTGCTATTCAAGAAAAGAACAAGAAACATCAATAAACCTTACCGTTTCAACAACTTCAGAAGGGTTTTTGACAACCGCAGAAGAATAGCTGTCCGATAATTGACTTCCTCTAAAATTGCAATGAATTTATTGTCTGTTATAATGAGCCGTTGAGTTTTTATCAATATTAGGAGGAGATCATGAAAAGACATCAATTGGCATCTGAGATCATTAAGGAAACCAGACTGTTAGACCGTTTTCTTGAATATGTGAAAGAGGACACTCAGGCTGTTCCGGGAAGCGAAACTTTCCCTTCTTCAATGAAAGAGAAGAATCTCGGTGCAAAACTTGTTGAAGAGCTTAAAGGGCTTGGAATTGACAACGCTGAAATGGATGAGAACGGCTATGTTTATGCAAAATGGGAATCAAACTGCGGTGTTACAAAAAAAGTTGCTTTCATTGCCCACATGGATGTCGCTACAGACTGTGCGGGCGAAGGAGTTAAGCCGGTAATTCATGAAAAATATGACGGCTCTGTTATCAAGCTCAGTAGCGGAACAGTAATAGATCCCGATGATTCCGAACATCTTAAAAATCTGATAGGCGACACTGTTATAACTTCTGACGGAACTACACTTCTGGGTGCTGACGACAAAGCAGGTGTTGCCGCAATTATGTCAATGATCGAATATCTCAAGAAACATCCGGACATCAAAAGACCAGAAATAAGAGTGTGTTTTACTCCCGATGAAGAGATCGGAAGAGGTGTCGATTTCATAAACCTTAAGAAAGTCGATGCCGATTTCGCATATACTTTTGACGGCGGAACCCCTTATGAAGTCAACTACGAAAATTTCAACGCATACGGCGGAAAAGTGACAATAAAAGGTGTTTCAATACATCCGGGATATGCTAAAGATAAAATGGTCAATGCGATAAGGTATGCAGGAAAATTCATAGATATGCTCCCAAAAACGATGTCACCTGAAAGAACTCACAACAGAGAACCTTTCATCCATCCGGTAAATGTTACAGGAGGAAGTGAGGAAGTTTCAGTTTCCATGATACTTAGAAGTTTCGTCCCATCAGACATCGACCGTGAAAAGCAGATCATCCTTAATATCATAGAAGTTCTTAAAGCAGAAGAACCCAGACTTGAGGTCAAAGCTGAATTTAAGGAAAGCTATCTCAACATGTATGAGATTATGAAAGATAAGATGTATGTTTATGATTATGTCAAAAAAGCGATCGAAGACCTCGGTGCGACACCTGACATTCACCCGATAAGAGGCGGAACCGACGGTGCACGCCTTTCATTCATGGGACTTCCCTGCCCCAACATTTTTGCAGGAGGGGTCAACTTCCACTCTCAAAAGGAATTCGTTGCCCTCGAAGATATCGGACTTGCTGCGGCAGTAGCTGTAAAAATATGTGAGAATATCAAATAGATCGGAATATCAGACAACATCTTCAAAAACTTTTTCAGCAAGATCATCTTCAAGCTTTTCTTTGTTCTTTCTTAAAAGCAACATGTCCGACTGAAGCGCTGAAAGGAATCTGTATGCCATTTTTTCAGGGGTGTGTTTCGCTTTTTTATTTTTAAGATATTCAGCGAACAGAGATGTGATCCTGTCTCTGAAATCTTTCAGAACTACCGGCCTGTCTTTCGGATCTTCGACAAGATATGAAACAGGCAGACCTGAATTCATAAAATATTCTGCAATTATCGTTGCAATTGTCACTATCTTCATTTTGGAAGGCATCGAGGAAGGAAACTTCATAAATGCAATCTCTGTTATTTCTTTTGTTATCATACTGTTCCCGGCAGCCAGAAGTTCATCTTTTCCTGAAAAATAATGATACAGGGTCGGAGCCGTTATCCCGAGTTCGTTTGCAACTCCGATCATA
>CAZVWR010000003.1:0-112154 GCA_964630905.1 uncultured Spirochaetales bacterium
AATTTTATTCAACAGATCTATCAGTGGTATTTTATCCACGAACTTCACGAAGCGACATCTTATTGACAACTCATTTAAGCAAGACAAATTCAAACTTCTTGATTAAATTATTGGTCTTTTAATTTAGTAAATGTGTAGGTTTCAATAAATCCATCTGTGTCGTATGCTTCAAGATTGCCATTTGAATTTATCATGTAATACTCACCGGAATCATTGTCTTTTTCGTAATATCTTATTCCACCTTTTACTTTTTTCTTAATTAGCTTGTTTTCTCCTTTTGAACCGTCTGAATAAGTTGATTGCATAAAAAGGCCATCCTTTTTTTCAAGAAAGACACACTTCATTTGCAATTGATTATGTAACCACTGTCCAATAACCTTTCCTTCATAATCTGCAGGTTGAGGTTTGAACACTTTTTCCTGTTCTTTTGTAATGCCAAAAATCTGAACTTCAAGTGAAGGCGTAAAATCAGTCCGTGCCCAAGATCCTGCATTCAATATCATTCCTGGTAACCAATAAGCTATAAATATTTTAGCGGCTTTCTTTTCTTCGAGTGACAATGTTTCTTTTATTTTCAACGCCAATTCTCTTAATTGTTGATCCGTTATTCTGTTCTGAATTCTAATGTCTAAAGCACGTTTGAAAGGCAACACGCACTCTTTTTTAATAATCTCATATTTAATATTTTGGTCTGACTCTGTTTTCTTTTGCACTTGTTTTTCGGTGGGTTCCTCCTTAATTCTTTCTTTCGGAACAACAGGTTGAGTAACCGATGCATTATCTTCTTTGTCCTTGTTGCATCCATTAATAAAAAAAGCAATAAATAGCAGCAACACAACAATTTTAAATAGCGCGTTTTTCTTTCTCATCGCTGACAACCTCAATTAATGTTTTAAAATTATCCTTTCAACAGATTTTCAACAGAGATATCTTCGTCAATTTCTTCCCAATGAATACCTATTCCGCCACCGATAAAACGCCACTTGCTGCGTTGAGTTTCATTTGCATCTCTGAGTGAAGGAAAATAATCGAGCGGGATTTCAATTATTCTTCCGTCAATAAGAAAAACGATCAGCATTTCAGATGTGAATGAAATCTTTTTAGCAACATTCGAAAATGTCTTATTTGTTAAAGTAGCCATTCCATTTCTCCTCTATATCATTCTGTTTTTCAAATAATATCTTTTTGATTTCAGTGATTTCCGACTGATTAAAGCCGATATTTCTTGCTATTGAAACGGGCTTCAACCAGAACTTTGCATAACTTTCGCCTTTTTCAACATGTATATGAAGAGGTTCATTGTTTTCATTGCTGAAAAAAAAGAATCTGAATCCATTGTGTCTTAAAACCGTAGGCAAAGAACCCTCCATTATTAAAATTCATTGAACATTATAATTTCATTGACAGAAATATCAACTACAACTTCAAAAAAAAGGAGTCATACGGGTAAAGAAGCCGTAAGTCTCAATTAGCCCCTGAAAAAAACCTGTTCATGTCGATGGCGAACTGGTCCATCATCCAGTCGAGTTCTTTTGAGAGGGTTTTGTCAGGTCTGTCTTCAAGATCTGTTCTTTTGATGATCCTGAATATATTTTCAGGGTTTATTGAATCTGTCGTTTTGTTTAAAAAAAGTTTGCCGCGGTTGTTGATAAGCGTTACTTCAGTGCTTCTTCTTGGAAAGTCAAATCCGCCTACTGTGATATAGCGGTTTTGCGGAATTTCGCCAAGAAGTGATATTCCGTCAGACCATTTTTTTGTGTCTGATAATGGATTTAAGTAGCTGATAATTGTGGGCAATATGTCAACATGGCTTGAAAGTTCGACTTCTTTATGTTCAATCCCCGGAAGACACAGCGCAAAAGGAACCCTGCTTCTGAAATTATTTGATATTTTACCATGACCAAGTGCCCCGATATCCCAGAATTCCTCCCCGTGATCTCCTGCAAGAGCAATGATGATTTCTCCAGATTCTATCTTATCTTTGAAATGTTCAAGAAGTTCGCCTATAAGCGAATCGACATATCCCGCCGCATTGAGATACCTGTTCTTCACTTCGATTTTTCTTTCTTTGAGCGTTGTTCCTTTAAGATAATTAAAATCGGATTCGATCACGGGAACATGCTTTTCAAATTCGGGAGGATAGTAATAATTGTGATGGGTTGACTGAAAAAATGTAAAATAAAAACGGGGTCTTTTCTCTTTTTTATCCAGACTCAGCTTTTTTATCCAGTCAACCATTTTTCTATCTTTTTTCCAGCCATTATCAAAAAATTCCTTATATTTGTCAAACTGATCGTACAGGACATCTGAATGAATGGACATATCTTTGAGGTTTGAAGCGGCTGCACCTATCGTGACATATCCGTTGTTCTTTAATATCCGGATCGGAACAGACCTCGTTTTTCTGAAATGGAAAGGATAGTAATGATGGATGTTAAGCCCGTAAAGAAACGCAAAAGTGCTGTAAATTGTTGAAAGTTCCGCTGAATGGTGATTGCGGGAAGTTATGCACTTTTCTTTGGCAAAACTGTATGAAACAGGCATTATTTCAGAGTTGAAAATATCAGCTCTGAGAGATTCCACAAATATCATCAGTATATCGGGTTTTTTCTCAATCTTTATGTCTGCAAATGTTTTGTATGGATAGTTAACTTCAAGCTTTTTAAGGTCGGACTGATCTTTTTCAAAAAGGAAAGAGTATGTGCCACTAAAAAAAGGAATTGTTTCAACCCCTTCATTTTTTGAGATCTTTTCTGAATTTATTACAAAAAGCAGTAATAAACCTGTAAACAAGACTGCAAGAGTACAGATAATTAAGTTGCCGGTATATCTAAATATTTTAATATCTAAGAGTTTGAGAGTTAAGAAAGTAATAAATCCGTTTAAAAAAAACACCGCAATGAACACCGTAATGAACGCCGCGATGGTATTGGCTTGAAAATGAAGTTCGTTAAAAATGTTCTTCTGAACAAGATTTCCGATCACAAAAGAAGAGTAGAGATGCATTCCCGTTGTCACGAAAGTCTGAACATCAATAAAAAGAAAAATGAAAAGAACAGATATAAAAATGGATAAATAATAATTTACAGATTTATGTTTAAATAATAATATCAATAATATACCGGCAACCCAGATTGAAAGACAGGCAAATGTTACAGCAGCAATGGCCACCCTGAAAATAAAAAGTTTGTCGGGACCCTGTGTGAGCGACATCAGGTCATTTTGAAAAAAAAGATATAGAATTAAAGCCGCGGCAATGTTAAGAGAGATCAGGATCGACCACGACCTTAGACTTTTTAGATACACTAATGCGCCTTCTTTATTATAACAGAGTTAAATGCCTTAATAAATTCGGAGTGTTGCTTCGATTTGCTGTTCTTGTTGAAACTCATCTTTTCAGTGTCTGTCCTGTATTCTATAACTCCGCGGTTAAGCCCTATGAACTGAGGTATTTTCTTTTTTGAGAAAATGCTTTCGCCCCAGTAACCTTCAGGAACTTCAATATTGAGAAGATGAAGGATGCTCGGAGCAAGATCAAGCTGGCTTGAAAGGATGTTTTTATCATATTCAGGAAGTTTTGCCGGTGTAAAAAATGAAAGAGGAGTGCGGCCGAGATTGGTGTTTTCAAATCCGGGAACATATTTTACCACATTGTTGTAGGGACAGGCGTGATCAGAGGTCGCAATTATCAGGGTGTCTTGTGTGAAAAGTCCCCTGTCCTTTATCTTTTTAAGGGTGGCTGCCATGTCAAAATCGTGATTATAAACTGACTGCATAAATCTGTATGCACTGCCGAATTCTTTATAACTGCCTGGAGTTTCAGGATATTCTGTCTTTCTGAAACCGTATTCAGCCCTTCCGTGAGGAGGGTGTGTATCAATTCCTAAGACTACGACAAAAAGTTTTTTATCTTTGTATTCTTCAAGGATGTCGACAAGTTTGTTGAGCATTATCCGGTCACTCACTCCCCAGTCATAGATGT
Organism: uncultured Spirochaetales bacterium; assembly: GCA_964630905.1. Lineage (GTDB taxonomy): Bacteria > UBP6 > UBA1177 > UBA1177 > UBA1177 > JAGOEX01. The sequence continues at coordinate 3,983 of CAZVWR010000003.1, forward strand.
GTTCAGCATTTTCAGGAAACTGTGAGAAATATTCCCTTGCTATTATCTGCTTAAACCCGAATTTCTGGAAAATGATGTTCTCACCTGCATAATATTTTGAAGCACTTCTTAAAAATATTGTTTCAAATCCCTGTTTTTTAAGGACATTTGCAATTGCGTTCTGGTGAAATCCTGCAAGTATCAGATCGTAGTTCGGATGACTGTTCAAAGTTGCAGTAAGACCCTGAAGAGTGGGGGATCCTGAAGTGTAGAAATTTGTCATCATGTTCGTTATGAATTCATCGCTTTCATAAAACGAGGTAGCCGTTTCAAAAGGTATTTTGTCATTGAATTTCTTAAAGAAATCAAGCGATATTGATTCCGATGCAAACCAGACGACCTTGCTGAAAGGTTCGATCTCAAGTTTTTCGTAATTCCTTTTTCCCACAGGGATCTTGAACTTTGCGGCATCTTTGAGGATCGGTTCTGCGGAATTAAGGATGTTATGGTTTCTTCTGCTCTTTTTCAGCCACACTTCATTCACAAAATTTACAAGACTGTTCTTTACCGCATATCGAATCTGTTCGTTTTTGCATCTTAAAATGTAATGGACATTCTTGTCTTCATTTCCTTTGAACTTTCCATCGTGTTCTTCGCTTTTCCAGATAAGGGCGTCAGTCGGGTCGATAACGATTATCATGCCAAGGAGAACGGAGTATTTTATAAGATCGGAAAATCTGAAATGAACCGATATTTTCTTAAAAATAAGGAATGCTCCGACAGAGCACCCGACAAAGACAAGTGCCATAAGTATTGAATATATATTGATAAATCCCTTTATGGCAAACCAAGTCATAAGATCTATGAAATGTGCTTCAAAAAGGGTGTTACCAAAAAAATATACCGTCATATCCTGCCCGATGAGGTATAGATAGATGATCATGAAAATGACTGATGGAAGATTGATGCGGGTCACAAATTTTAAAAGCATTGCAATGATAAGAAAAAGGAGAGAATCAAAAAGAAGCTTCTGAATCACTCCAACAATGAGTATGTGGTCGGCAAGGTGGAAATCGTGTTTGTACTGGATGATCGTGAAAAAAACGACCTCAAGCATTAAAAGCGGAATCAAAAGAAGCAGAGGTCTGGTTTCCGGTAAAGAGACAAAATCTTTAAAAAATCTTTTAAGAAAGATCATCCCTGCTTTTAAAGTCATTTTTATTTGTTAACTTCAGCAATAACCAGTTTTGTTATGTCATATTTGTCATCAATATAAAGAACATGTTCTTTGGCAAGAACTATTTCATATCCTTTCTGAATCGCAACTTTCATCGCCAGCTTCTTTACCTTTTCAACAAATTCTTCCTGAGCTCTTGCATCCTTTTCGGCAAGCTTCCTCTCTTCTTCCTGAACTGCCTGCTGGAATTCAGCCGCCTTTCTCTGATATTCTTCAAGCATTGCCGCTTTTGCTTCATCAGTTGCCATCGGACCTTCCTTCTTAGCTTTTTCCTGCAGTTTCATTATTTCGTTCTGCTTTGCTTTTATGGAATCCTGGCTCTGTTTGTACATAGCTTCCATTTTCTTCTTTTCGGCAGCTATCTCTTTTGAACTTTCCCACACTTTTTTCATGTCTATCCATGCAACTTTATTTGCATAGACTGGTGTTACGACCATAAGCAGAAAAAGAGCGATAAATAACTTTGTTTTCATAATTCCCTCCTAAAAAGAATTCTTTATGTTAAATTCGAACTGGAACTTCGGATCACCCGGTCTCGGAGTCAGCGGGAAGCCCCACTCGAAAGAGAGCGGTGCAATAGGTGTCACCCATCTTATTCCAAACCCTGCACTCCAGAAAAGTCCAAGAGGCAGATCGTATTCATCATATTTCTTTGTGTTGATATAGAACATATTTTCGTTCTTGGCCCATGTGTTACCAACATCAAGGAAACCGACAAAATTGAGCCTCATCTGTTTTACTATCGGGATCTCAAGTTCATTGTTCATCACAAACTTCTTGTCTCCGCCGATAACATAAGGATAAGTGCTGCTTGTCGGGTCTTTGCCGTCAGTCGGAACATTATAGTTTGTTCCGTTGCCGTCATGTTTAGGCCCGATCGAGAAGAAAGGATATCCTCTGATGCTGTACATCCCGCCGAGCCTGAACCTTTCAGCAAATGGAAGAGATTTGTTTTCAAGATGGATGTTGTAACCCATTTCAAGATTGCTCTTGAATACGACACCAAGAAAAAGCTCCTGATAGAACCTGAAGTTGAAATCAAGTTTCATAATATCTTCGTCACTGCCGAAAATCTTCGGAGCTATTTCAAGGCTTGCTATTGAATATATTCCCTTGGTTGCAAACATTCTGTCGTTCCTTGTGTCAACCGAAAGCATGAATTCAAGCGAAGATGCAAAAATATCCCGATAAAGATAATTCATCTGATGTTCCGTCTTTCCGCTTATATCAACTTTCTTGAGCCGGTATCCGGTATAAGCCCTGAAATATGTCCAGAACGGCACACCGAAAGTTAGTGAAAAGCCGTAACTGTTCTGGCTGTAGTCTGCATAGTATTCATAAATGCTTGAGTCATAATTCAAATATCTGTAATAAAACGAAGCACTGAATGAAAGGTCGTAATCAAAGAAATAGGGTTCGTAGAAACTTAAACTGATCTCTCTTTTTATCTTACTTGCCTGTCCGGAAAGGCTCAGGTTCTGACCATATCCGAGGAAGTTGTTCTGATCTATTTTCGCATTAAAGACAAAACTTTCAAAAGTTGAAAAACCTGCACCGACATTGAAAGTTCCGCTCTTTCTTTCTTTAACCGTTACAAGGATTTTTACAAGATCAGGAGCACTCCCTTCTTTTATTTCGATCTTAACCTCGTCATAAAATCCGGTTCGCTTTATCCTTTCTTCGCTTCTTTTCTGGTTGGTATAATTGTAAAGCTCCCCTTCAAATATCACCATTTCACGGCGGATGACTTTGTCACGCGATCTTTCATTCCCTGAAATATCAATTCTTTCAACATTCGCCTTGTGACCTTTATTTATAACAAAATCGAGATTGACTATGCGGTCTTTATCATTAAGGTCACGGTCAGGATAAATGTTCACAAAAGGATATCCTTCATCTCCGTACATTGCCTTTATCCTTTCAACATCCCTTATCAAATGGGTGTGCTTATACCATGATCCTTTTTTCTGCGTGAATTTTATCTTAGGGTATTCTCCGCTTTCCAGAGTGTCTCCGCTTATCTTAAGATCTCCGGCTTTGTAACGCAAACCTTCAGTCACTACGAAAGTGACATAAATATCCTTTTTGTCAGGAGATATTGTGAGAACAGGTTTGTTGACCTTTACATTGACATATCCTTCGTCGCTGTAAAAATACATTATCCTTGCAACATCCTCTTCAAGCTGCTCTTTTTTATATCCGCCATCCTGAAAATATGAAAAAAGCCCGTCTTCCTGAGTGTTCAGGTTCGACTTGATGAACTGGTCTGTGAGATTTTTATTGCCGACAATGGTCACTTTCTTAACTCTGCTCTTTTTGCCCTCATTTATTTTGAACTCAACAGAAACCTCTTTCCTTTCTTCGTTCCTGACAATATCCGCTTCCACTGAGGCCATCAGATACCCTTTGTCACGGTAAAGATTTATTATGTTTGTCGTGTTCCTGTTTACTTTGGTGGTATCAAGAAGCTCATTCTTTTTTACAGTCACAACTTCCTTTATATCATCAAGATCTATTTTTTTGTTGCCGGTTATTTTCACTTCCTTAATTATCGGAAATTCAACAACTTTAAAAATGAGTGTCTTTTTTTCCTGTGAATAAAAAACAGATATGTCCTGAAAGATCCCGAGATCAATTACTTCTTTCAAAATTTTGTCTATTTCTTCTTCTGAAAATTCATTTCCTTTGGTGAATGGGCGGGTGAGAACTGATGTCTCGGTCCTGATATTTCCCTCTACCTGAACATTTTCAACTGTAAGAGCACTTATTTTGCAAAGCAGAAGCAATAAAACGGTAACTATAAGAAATTTCTTCATAAACTCTTAACAACCCCTTCTTTAATTTCAATCATTCTTCCCATATCCGAAGCAAACAATTTGTTGTGGGTAACGAACAAAGTTGTCAGCTCTCTTTCCTTTGCAACGGAAAGAATGAGCTCTATTATCATTTTTCCTGTCTCATTGTCCAGATTTCCTGTCGGTTCATCCATTAATAAAAGCGACGGGTCATTTATCAGTGCCCTCGCAATTGCAACTCTCTGCTGTTCTCCACCTGAAAGCTCAGCCGGTTTGTGGTTCAGTCTTTGAGAAAGTCCAACCCTTTCAAGCATAGCAGCCGCTTTTTTTAAAGCTTCTTTTTTTGATCTTAAAAGCATGAGCGGTATCGCAACATTTTCAAGAGCGGTGAATTCAGGGAGCAGATGGTGAAACTGAAAAACTATCCCGATCTCTCTGTTCCTGAAACTGCTTAACTTTGCATCGCCCATTTTAACAGGATCGGTGCCGTTGAATAATATCTTTCCGCTGTCAGGCCTTTCAAGTGTTGCCATTATGTTCAGAAGTGTCGATTTTCCCGCTCCGCTTTTCCCGGTAAGTGAAAGTCTTTCACCTTTATGCAAAGTGAGATCGACCCCTTTGAGAACATCAATTCTGTGCCCTTCCACAAAATAGCTTTTTTTGATGTTTTCAAGAACAAGCATTCTGTCATCATTCATATCTCAAACCCTCCACAGGGGTTATCCCTGTTGCTTTTAAACTTGGGTAAAGTGTTGCAATTATTGAAATTATCATTGTTGAAGCCATTACTGAAAGAAAACTGAAAAGAGACATTTCAACTGGAAGTGTTGAAAAAAAGTATATCTCTTTACTTATCGGGAAATTTATCCTCGAAAGAGCGATACACATCACTGCGGCAAGCACAGCACCGAGCAGGGTTCCGATAAAACCGATTATAAATCCGTCAAAAATGAATATTCCGGCGATCGTGCTCCTTTTTGCACCTAAAGATCTGAGAACTGAAACCTCCCTTGTTTTGCTTATGACGAGCATTATGAGGGTGGTAATGATGCCGAAAGATGCGACAAGAATTATGAAAATGAGAATGATGAACATGATAAGTTTCTGCAAATTCAAAAACTTGAAAGTCGTTTTATGCATCTCTTTCCAATCCTGCACAGCAAAAGGGAACCCCCCCGCCTTGTCCATAACTTTCCGGTTGATATCATCAATTTTTGAAGGGTCTTTAACTTTCATCGAAACAAAACTTATGTGTGTACCGATCTGGAGAAATTTCTGGACATCTTTTATGTTTGAATAGACAAATCTTGAATCGTAGTCATACATTCCAGTCTCAAAAATTCCTGCAACGATAAAGCTTCCACTAACAGGAACTGCATCTTCGCCTGTTGTCCTTTTCCCTTTTGAACTTACAGCCGCAACTATCCCGCCTGGACTCACTTTAAGTTTTTCAGCAAGGTCCTTCCCGATAATTATCCGTGGCAGACCGCCTTCATTTTCACCAAGAAAATCATCCAGTTTTTCAGCGTGTGTCGCATCATTTTTTTCATAATTGCATTTCTTTTCGTCGTGAAGACAACTGAAATTTCCTTCCGTAACAAGTGACGGGACATCAGAAATAGTGCCGTAACTTTCACTGTCAATTCCGTTAAGTATCGCTCCTGAAATGTGCTTTCCGGAAGAGATGAGAACTTCGCTGAAAACGACAGGACCTGCGCCTGTAACTTCTTCTATTTCAAGGATCTTTTTTGTTGTCTCTTCATGATTTTCAAAACTGCCGAGAAGTTTGTAAACATTTGAATGTGAAGTTGAATTGAGAACTGTCTGCTCCATCCTTTTCACCAGTCCGTCCATTACCGAAAGAACCGTTATCAAAGTGGCTACACCAAGTGCCAGACCAGTTATCGAAATAAGAGAAATAAGCGAAAGAGTGCTTTTTTTTCTCCCTTGAGAAAAATATCTCAAGCCGATGAACCTTATGAACTCAGTCATGGCGGAGTGCCTCCGAAGGTGACATGGATGCGGCTTTTCTTCCGGGATATATCGTCGCAATTACAGAAAGTGCCATTGAACCGGCACCGGAATAAATGAAAGTGAGAACCGACATGTCAACCGGTATCCTGTCAATATAATAGACATCCTTTGCGACATTGAGCGTCAGTCCGTCAAGGAAAACACAGATCGCATAACCCGCCGCAGTTCCAAGAACCGTCCCTAAAAAACCTATCACTATTCCGTCAAGCATGAAAATCTTCATCACCGACTTTGAGCTGAACCCTACTGCACGAAGTATTGCTATCTCCTCTTTTTTTCCCATGACAAGCATAACAAGTGCCGAAACAATGTTGAAAGCGGCAACAAGAATTATAAAACCGAGTATCAGAAACCAGATCAGTTTTTCCATTTTAAGGGCACCGAAAAGCTGCCTGTTCATGTCACGCCAGTTCTTTACAGTATATTTATCACCGATCAGATTCTTTATTAATTCCTGTGACTTATCAACATTATAGACATTTTTGAGCTTTACTCCCAGAGAGTCAACTTTATCTTCTGTTGAAAAAAAATCAGCGGCATTTTTCAAAGTTATGTAACCGTAATTCAGATCATATTCGTAAAGCCCGCTGTAAAAGATCGCGGCAACCTGAAACGACCTGATGAGCGGAACCGGTCCGGCAGGGCTCATTCCTCCACCCACCGGGCTTATCACTTTCATCACATCACCGATATCGATGCCGTAGAATTTTGCGAGCTCAGAACCTATCGCAATCCCCGGGAAACTGTTGCTTCTGCTTTCATTTTCGAGGTCTCTCTTTAATATTTTTGAAGGATCTTTCATCCTTTTTTCAATTATTGCGGGACAAACAGAAGGATCTTCAAGACATTCAAGAGAGCCTGATGTTATCTGAGAAGGGAGCAGCAGTGCCGTTCCTGCGGTTTCAGGATCTATCCCGTTAAGCACAGCCCCTATCATTTCATCGTTTGACGAAAAGATCACATCTCTTGAAATGAGCGGCGTAACACCTGAAATTTCCTGATGTTTTAATATCTCAGTTCTGATATTACCATAATCCCTGAATTCCCCTTCACTGTGTTCTATGAGAATGTGGGTCTTTGCCCCGAGAATCGTTTTTTTCATCTGGTTCTGTAATCCGTCCATGATCGACTGGACACAGATGAGAGCGGTCACCCCGATCGCAATGCCAAGAATGCATATCACGGTAATTACACTTAAGAATCTCGTTCTTCTCGTATTCCAGAGATATCTTAAACCGATGAAAGATTCGGTTTTCACTTCTCAGGCCTCATCTGGGGAAAAAGGATAACATCTCTGATACTTGCAGAATCGGTAAGAAGCATTACAAGCCGGTCTATCCCTATGCCCTGTCCTGCGGCAGGTGGCATTCCGTATTCAAGTGCTCTGATATAATCGCTGTCCATATCTATCGCTTCATCATCGCCTGCTTTCTTTGCTTCTACCTGAGCGGCGAATGCTTCGTACTGCTGCTGAGGATCGTTGAGCTCGCTGAATGCGTTTGCAATTTCTCTTCCTGCCATGAAGAGCTCAAACCTGTCAGAATATTCAGGATTTTCATCGTTTCTTCTTGAAAGAGGACTCACTTCGGTCGGATACCTTGTGATAAACGCAGGGTTCCATAGCGTTTCTTCAACAAAATTATCAAAAAGTTCCATTATGATTTTGAATCTGCTCAGTTTTAAAAGTGCTTCTTTCTGAAGACCCTTTTCAACTGCGATCTCTATGAGCTTGTCTTTATCAGACAACTGGTCAATAGTGCATACTCCTGTATTTACTATGCTTTCTTCGATTGTCATCCTTTTCCACGGGGCAGAAAAATCAATCACTTTACCCTGATATTCAACTTGTTGAGAACCGCACACTTCATTTACAAGAGAAGTCACCATTTTTTCAGTGAAATTCATCTGATCTTCATAAGTTGCATAAGGCCAGTAGAATTCCATCATTGTGAATTCCGGATTATGCTTGACATCCATCCCTTCATTTCTGAAATTCCTGTTTATCTCATAAACCTTCCCCATTCCGCCGACAAGCAGTCGTTTGAGATAACATTCGGGGGCGATCCTCATGTAAAGAGGCATATCAAGAGCGTTGTGGTGCGTGATGAAAGGTCTTGCCGCCGCACCGCTCACAAGTGGATGCATCATCGGTGTCTCGACTTCAAGAAAACCCTCTGAATCCATATAGTTCCTTATGAAAGAGATTATTTTTACCCTTTTTTTGAAAGTCTCTCTCACATCATCGTTCATTATCAGATCGAGATATCTTTGGCGGTAACGCATTTCCTTATCTGTAAGTCCGTGAAATTTTTCAGGAAGCGGGCGGATATTTTTTGTAAGCAGCTCTGTTTTGTGTGCAAGGATCGAAAATTCACCGGTACGGGTGACATAGGGTTCGCCTTCAACCCAGACAATGTCGCCTACATCATATGATTTTTTGAATCTGTCAAAGTCATCTTTGAGAAAATCCTTTGCGAAAACCACCTGCAGAGTCCCTGTTTCGTCTTTTATATTGGCAAAAGCAAGCTTTCCCATCACCCGAAGAAGCATAACTCTTCCGGCAATTGAAAATTTCACATCTTTTCCAGTCTTTTCAAGTTCCTCTTTAGCTGTTTTTGAGCAGAATTCCTTAACTTGAAAAACATTGTTCGCAGGTGAAAAACTGTTTGCATAAGGGTGTATCCCTTCATTTTTGAGAGTTTTGATCTTTTCTTTCTTCTTTGCAATTATCTCATTTTCGTCCATCTGAGGCACAACTGGATTTGAGTTCATTTTTCTGTCTCCGGTGTCTGATTTTTCTCTTTTTCAGTTTTTTGTCTTCTCATCATTTTTTTTAGTTTTTCTTTATCAGGCTGTTTCTGAATTTTCAAATTACCCGGTCTCATCAGATTTTTCTGCTTCATAGATGATTCTATTTTCTCATTCAACTCCCTGATTTCAGCGTCTGTTTTTGAATTTGAAACATACACCAGAACAGCAAATACCGCGATAAAAACAACTGTAACCGCGATAATGATCTTCTTCTTCATGAAACACCTCCTTAAAAAAACCCCGTTAATATATTAGTATATGTCGCTTTAGTCAAATATTGTGATTATTCTTTGGTTTCAACTGTATAGCTCAGTGTCATAACTTTTTCAACTTCAACACCCTCATTTGTTTCCTTCCATTTGACAGTTGCAGTAAAGGCGTTCAGGTTTTTATTTGCAAAATATCCTTTCGCCATTGTTTCGCCACTTACAATCGCCATTCTGAGCGACATATCTAATTCATTTTTTACATTTTCATCAAAAAATGATAGGTTTCCTGAGTTTTCAAAAAACCATGTAGATGAGTAATCTGTAGTGACTCCTGAAAAAAACAGAGTTAGTGGACCGGTCTCGCAATCTGTGTTTTCATCAGGCGGAGTATTGAATTCACAGCCTTTCAGTTCAGTAAATTCTACTGTTTTCAGTACAAATTCAGGACAATTCACATCTTCCCACTCTTCGCCATCAACAATATCAGGATTATAAATTCTACAATTATCCATGGAAACAAATTTCATGTTCTGGATTTTATTTATGACTCCTTCAATATCCTCGTCATAATAATCAGAATAATTTTCACAATTACTCCCAGCATTATATTTAAGTTCCACTGTTTTTTCTTCTATTTTTGACGTTTCACCCCATGAAAGTGTTGAACAAGCCGGGGCTTTGCAGCCGGTAAAAAATATGAAAATCATCAATGCCGAAAACAGCAGTATTATTTTATTCATCTTTTGCCTCCAAAGAAACAGATACTACTTTCTTTTGTTCTTCGTTTCTTCCAATTATCGAAAGAACTAATTCATTGTTTTCATCAAGTGAATAAACAACTCTGCCCTTATTCGCTTCTTCGATTGTAACACTTTTTGAAAGTTCTTCAACTGCTTTTTCTTCAGACAATACTCTTTCTGTTGATTTTTCAAAAAAAGCATCTCTATATTCATCAGTATCAGGTAATTTAAATTTAACCTTATTAATTTTCTCAAGAATTTCTTTATTTCCGCTTACTTCAATAGTGATGGTTTTTCTGCACATACATGCTGTTACAGGGCCATCATGGTTAGACACGATTTCAATCATAACAGTATCACCATCAATAAGACTCTCAACACTATAAGTTATTGCATCAGAACAATTAAAATCAGAAGTAAGGTCAATTATCATCATGTCATTTTCCAATGAGATTAATTTTGCTACATCCAAAGAGTTCTCATTCCCATTAATAGAGTCAGCATCATTGACTTCAACATCATCAGCTTCGACATCTTTGTCAACTGTAGATTTAACGGTTATTATAGACGATTCATTGTCCAGACATTTTGAAATTTTAACTGAATCAGAATCTTCACTACAACCAACAATTAAAAGCATGGCAATAAAAAAACATTTAATTTTATTCATTTTCTTCTCCATCAAGCGAAATATTAACAAAAAGGTTTTTCTCCTTATTAAGAGAAATCCAAGACAGCTCAAGCTCTCCGTACTTATTAATAGCATAAACAATCTTTCCTTTTTCAGCTTCTTCGATTGTAACACTTTTTGAAAGTTCTTCAACTGCTTTTTCTTCAGACTTTATTGCACCAATCTTGGATAATGATACCGCATAAGGGACATTTGATTTAATTTGATATAGACCATTTGAATCATATTCAACTTCGATTTTCTCGTTAAATATTTCTATTCCACCTATTTTTGGCCAAAACACAAAACTTATTGAATTTACACTCTTTCCAAGCGATTCTCCATCCCCACCGACTTCAAATGCTTCGTTGGTATCTTTTGAAATTCCGGCATATTCAAGATCAAGGGTTGTGAGTGTTTCAGCAATTGCTTTTACTTCTTCAAATCTATCCTTTGCTTCGTATTCCCAGTCACTGTCATATCTGAACGATTCCTGCGTCCTGTTCATAATAGATGAAAAATCCTTTCCTCTCTTTTTCATTATCAGATAATCGTCCCTGTATGAATAATCATTTTCTCCCTTAGCTCTGGTTTCTTTCCCGCCAATTTTTATTCCCATTAGTTCCTCAATAATTGAATCAGCAACCGGCTCAATTGAGTAAGACGAAAATTCTTCTGGATAGGTTTCTTCTGGCATGGATTTGTTTAAGGTTCTCACATAATTTCTGAAATTAGGCGACTCTTTGTCTCTGAAACAGTAATAATTATAACCTGTTGTTGTGGTTTTCTGATCCATAGGACCTGTTTGTACATTGAAGAAATAATCGTTTTTCATGTAAGATGTACACTCTGTTTGCGTGCAATCGCAGTCTTCAAGTGTCAGAAAGCGGGCATCTCTTTCCCATTCATCCCACCATGATGTTTCCCATACCTGAGTCCAAGAATCCACCCACGCCTTAGATATAGTTTTGCTGTTTGATAAAAGATCTTGCCAATAATCGTAATAATCAGTTGGATCATCAGATCCTCCGAAATAAGCTGGATTTCGAAATCCACCGATACCGTTTAAACGATTTAAAGAATTGTAATAAACATCTCCTACTTCTGAATAAGAAATATTGCTTTTTCCCATAGAGTTGCAGGATACACTCTGAACCCATTTTGTATTGAATTTTCCAAGTTTATTTGAGTAATTATTATCTCCACTGGAGAAAAGAACAGGATCGTCATAAGAACAATTCGGAGCCCATATTTCTACTGAAGGATCAGATTCATTATAATCTCCATGCGCATTAAACATTAACAAACTATAATTGTCTGCGTATTTCTCAAATTTTTGGTGATTACCAATATATACTCTTTCATAAAAATCATCGGCACTTACCCCACTTTCTAAAGCAATATTATTTTTCCCATATTGCATACATTCTATTCTTATATCATAACCAGAAGTATCATCAATTCCTTTCAGGCAAACTTCTTTTATATAAACACGATCTTGAACCATTGCAACATCATTTGCCATAAACCAGCCAACCGACCCCACTTCCTGATTTTCTCCCATCAGCCATATTTGTTTCACATTGTCATCGTAATCTCTAAAGTCCAAATCAGGGTAAGACTCAGGATTTATTGAAAAATCTCTATGTGATGTCATTAGATATTTATCATTGTATGAATTATCACTGAGAATCGCATAAACATTTCCGAAAAGTTCTGCTGAAGTTGCTCTGTATGCACCGAGAATTGTGTTGGACATATTCTGAAAATTATTTCTGTTCAAACTATCCATAAAAAGCCGTCTTCTGTCATTTTCTTTTGTCGGCTTGGCATAGTTTGCATACTGATAGAAATAAGCGAATCCGACAGGTAAATTTCCGCTTTCTCCGACTTTTTTATATCCGAAATATTTCTTCGCAGCATCGAATGTTTTCGGCTGGACTGTTATTGAATATGTGCTGTTCAGAAGTTCTGACGGCAGACCTGTTCCAGACGCATAAACTCCGTCATCAAAATAATGGCATGTGCCCTGGCTGTTAGTTGATGTGCAGAGATACGCCTCCCATCCTTCTGATACTTTTATTGACTCTACGCTTGCTGTGCTGACTAAATATCCTCCTCCTATTCCTCCTGATGGTATCCACCACCATGTGTCATTAAGGTCATTGTCTGTTTCCGTAGTCGTTGTACACCCTGCCGCATATTGAGTTGTGTTGCAATATCTCAATCCGGAAAATTCACTTAAATAAAGCTGTTTAACTTCAACAGCACTAAGATATTTCTTATAAAATCTTACATTGTCTATGTATCCGTAAAAACGATCCGAAGGACCGCTTGCGTCCCAGTCCATACCAAGAACCCATTCCTGATAATTTGACTGGAATGTGCCTCCCATTGTATCCGCAATGGTTCCAAACCAAATATTTTCCCCGTTTTTGTAAACAACGACCGTTGTTGAAGTCGAAGTTTCAGATGCGGTAACGACATAATGTGTCCACTCCGTAGGCTCTGTTGCTGTTGATACAGTTACATAGTGAGACCCTATCTGAAGTCTGAGTGTTGCATTCCAGTAACCAAGAAGGAAAATATTGTCATACAAATTATCATGTTTTCCTATATAGCAGTTATTATTGGAAGTTGTCGCCGCTGAATTGGATTTTACCCAGAGACTTATTGAATAATATTTGTATGAACCGGAAATCAGTCTCGGATCTGTCGTTGGTGTTCCAAACTCAATGTAATCATTGTATCCATCAAGAGATGCTGCTCTGTTTTCCATTCCCGATTTAAAGACAACACCGTTGTTCTGCCATCCGTCATAACTTCCAGCACTGTCTTCATAATTGTCATCCAGAGCAAGATGAACCATAGATGATTCTTTGAGATATATCTGCTTAACATAGTCGGCATCAAGCTCGTTGTCATAAAACCTGACATTGTCCATGTAACCCTTGAACCAATCTGATCCTCCTGTCGATGAGTCCCAGTCCTGACCCAACACCCATGGCTTGTCATCGCTACTAAAAGTTCCGAGAACATTGTTAACTGTTCCTGTCCAAATTTGTGCTCCATCTTTATACACTTTCACCGAAGTGCTTGTTCCATTCTCTTTCGCTGTAACAACATAATGAGTCCATTCCTGCGGCTCTGCCGATGTGGAAACAGTTACGGCTGTGGTTTGAATTTGCAGTTTAAGTGCAGATGACCAGTATCCAAGAAGAAAAACATTTCCACCTGAATCTGTATGTTTGCCGATATAGCAATTGGCGTTTGATGAGCTTGCCGCTTCTGTTGATTTCACCCAGAGTGATATTGAATATGAATTGTCAGCACCTCGTGGATTAAAATCTCCATTTTTTCCGATCTCTATATAATCATCTCCGTCAAAATATATGCCGCTGCCTTCTTTGCCCGAGGTAAAATTCACACTATTATTTTCCGTTAGAGTTACCGGACCATTTTCCCAATCATGTTCACCAAAACTATCATCAAAATTATCCTCAAATTCAAGATGCGTGACAAGCCCCGCGTGAAGATTTAAGAATAACATTGTTCCGATAATCAGAACTGCTAACTTTTTCATTTTCATTTTTTCACCTTTTCAAAAAATTTTTCAAAAAACGATCCGGCTTGAAATTTTCTGAAAAGTTCGTTACGGGGGGATTTCTTCGAAAATTTTTATAAGAGAAATGAATGAGCAATAAGTGTGCCAAAATTGCCTTTAAACTCAAGGTTTTCATCACTTTCTTCGTTTTTTTTAAATTAACAACACGGTTATGCTAACAGCGGCTAAGTTTCATGTCAAATTATTTTTGATCCATAATGTATTCAAACTCAAGAGTCTTAATTTAAGCAATGATGATTTTTGTCTGTGAAATTTCAGATTTTGATTATTTCAGTTAAGAGGACCTGTAACTTTTTCGACTTCTTCGACTATGAGATATTCATTTTTAAGGACATTTTCGAACATGGGATACATAAAACGGTCTTTTTCCATGAACGGAACGGTTTTGCGTATAAGTTCATATGCGGCTTTTACTCCTGCTCCGGGGACAAGCGGTTTTCTGAAATCTATCGCCTGCATTGCGGTAAAAAGCTCCATACATATAATTTTCACTGTGTTATCAACAACTTGAGCACATTTCCTTGCGGCTGTAGTGCCCATGCTGACATGATCTTCCTTTCCTGCCGAAGTGGGAATTGAATCAACTGTCGCCGGGAAGCAGAGTGTCTTGTTCTCGCTTGCAATACTTGCCGCTGTGACATGGGCTATCATGAATCCGCTGTTGAGCCCTTTCTCCTTTACCAGAAATGCCGGGGCCTGCGAAAAAACAGGGTTTATCATCTGCTCGATCCTTCTTTCCGAAATGCTCCCAATCTCTGAAACGGCCGCAGTAAGATAATCCATCACAAGTCCTATCGGTTCACCGTGAAAGTTGCCGGCGGAAATTGTCTCTTTTTCTTCAGGAAAAATGAGCGGGTTATCAGTTGATGAATTAATTTCAGTAGTTATGACCGATTCAGTATGTCTAAGAGCATCTCTTACCGCTCCGTGAACCTGAGGAGCACAGCGGAGAGAATAGGCATCCTGAACCTTTGAACAGCATGTGTGACTGTCCCTTATTTCAGAATCCTTAATTATTCTAAGCACATTTTCTGAAACTTCCATCTGTCCGCGGTGTGCTCTGACAACATTGACCTTTCTGTCAAAAGCTTTGTCAGTCCCCATTATCCCTTCAAGAGTTGAAGTAACAGCAATATCAGCGAGTTTCAGCAGATTTTTTATCCTGTGAACGGCAAGGGTTCCGACCGCTGTCATTGCCTGAGTTCCGTTTATGAGCGCAAGCCCTTCCTTTGCTTTCAGAACAACGGGAGTTATCCCTTTTTCTTTAAATATTACAGGTGTTTCCACCTTTTCTCCCTTTTCATTGATGACAAATCCCTCCCCGACAAGAACCAGAGCAAGATGTGCCAGCGGTGCAAGGTCGCCGCTTGCCCCGACACTCCCTTGACATGGAATATAAGGAACAACATCTTTGTTAATTATTTCAAGGAGTTTATCAAATGTTTCGAGGGTAATTCCGCTGTAGCCCTTTGCAAGAACATTCGCCCTTAAAACCATTATCGCTCTGACAGTTTCTTTATCATAAGGGGTTCCCACTGCAATAGAGTGACTTCTGATGAGATTTATCTGAAGCTCTTCAAGATTTTCATGTGCGATTTTAACATCACTGAGAATGCCGAAACCTGTATTTATCCCGTAAACCGGCTTATCATCATCAAGAATCGAGTCAACGAACTGACGGCATTTAGCCATTTTCGCCCTTGTGCTTCCTTCAACTTCTACAATTGCATTTCCTTTTGCGATCTCGACTACATCGCTGATCGTCAGCTTTTCACCATCAAGAAATATTTTTTTCATGATCAATCCTCCAAAAACAAATTTCGCAGGAAGAATAATAACAAAAATGAAAAATTAAAAGAAAATCAGACCTATTTTTTTAAGAACGGCCGCGGCAACATTGTAAAAGAGAGAATCTTCGGTCAACCGCTTCAATTCAATGAGAATATTCCTTTTGAAAAGTGCCCGCATGATATAGACCATGACCGTCAGTATCGCTATTCCCCTGAAAAATCCTGCGGCAACCCCGATCGTCTTGTTAATATCACCAAGCACCCCTTCCCTTTCCTGAATGAGACCTTTCAGGGCAAGATATATCACCCAGTAAAAAGCAAAATAGACAGTAAGAAAAGCAAAAATGTAAGAACTTGTGTACATTTTAGGGCCTGTGAACTCCTTCATCGCCGACTCAAGGGAGGGGATCTTGAAAAGGGAAAAAACACCGATAAGTATAATTAATTTAAGCACTTCTCTAATGCCACCCGCAAGATAGCCCGCTATCATCGCAAGAATTATGAAAATCACTGCACCGACATCAAATGCCATTTTTCACCATAAAAAAATCTGTGGTATTTTTACTTATTTGGAAAGAAATATCAAATATCTGAAAATATTTATGAACTAAACCTTGCTCATTCCGAGTTTGATCGCTTCTTCGTTGATGGGGATCATATTGTGATGACGGGGAGGAAGAGTGTCCTTGAGTGCAAGAATGAGAGATTCCGCTTTGACCATCGGGCTGAGTTTAAGAAGTGCGCCGAGGGTTATCATGTTCATTACCTGTGTGTTTTTTATAACATTTGTTGCAAGTTCAATCGCCGGAAGTGCGATAACTGTTATGTCTGTTCTTGTCGGAGCTTCCTTTATTGTTGAGCTTTCCCATATCAATATTCCCCCTTTCTTCACTTTCGGTTCAAACATTTTGAGTGAAGGAAGATTGAAAACAACAGCGACATCATAAGCCTGAACTATCGGACTGGAAATAGGTTCATCGCTGATATTCACCATACAGTTTGCAGTTCCGCCTCTCATTTCAGGGCCGTATGAAGGCATCCAGCTCACTTCCTTACCTTCTTTCATTGCAGCATAGGCAAGAAGTTTTCCCATTGAAAGGACTCCCTGACCGCCGAATCCTGCAAAAATCATTTCAGCAAGCATATTATTTTCCTCCTAAGTTATTTGTTTTCAGTAGCTGTAACATCTTTTTTTACGCCGAGCGGATAATACTGAAGCATATTATCCTTAACAAATTCAAGCGATTTAACGGGAAGCTGCTTCCAGCCCGAAGGACAGTTTGAAACAACTTCAAGAAATGTTGTACCAAGACCCTGCTGCTGAATTTCAAAACATTTTCTCACCGATTTCTTTGCTTTTCTGACATTTGCCGGAGTATCCAGAACAACTCTTTCGCAGTACGCAACACCCGGAAGCTGACTGATCATTTCAGCCATTTTCAAAGGGTATCCGACATGTTTGGGATCTCTTCCGTAAGGGCTTGTCGTAGTTTTCTGACCTTCAAGTGTAGTAGGTGCCATCTGTCCGCCGGTCATTCCGTAAATAGCGTTATTTACAAAAAAGATCGAGAACTTTTCACCTCGGTTGCATGCGTGGATCGTTTCAGCAGTTCCGATTGCGGCAAGATCACCGTCTCCCTGATAAGTGAAAACAAACTTGTCAGGAAGAGTTCTTTTAATTCCGGTTGCAACGGCACATGCTCTGCCGTGAGCCGCCTGCTGGAAGTCTATGTCCATATAATCATAGGCGAAAACAGAACATCCGACAGGACTTACACCGATTATGTCCTCTTTGATCCCCATTTCTTCAACTACTTCCATTATAAGCTTGTGAAGAGTGGAATGAAAACATCCGGGGCAGTAATGCATTCTGGTATCAAGAAGCGTTGACGGCCTTTTATAAACTAATTCGTATCCTTCTTTCATTTTATGCCTCCTTACATTTTCATTTTGATCTGTTCAAGAATTTCTTCAGCCGTAGCAAGAATTCCGCCTGTTCTGCCGTAAAAATGAACTGGTTTGCGACCGTTTACGACAAGTCTGATGTCTTCAACCATCTGACCGACACTCATTTCGATCGTCATAAACATTTTTACATTTGGTTTTGCAGCAAGTTCATCAAGCTTTTTTGAGGGGAAAGGCCAAAGCGTTATCGGTCTGAGAAGACCTATTTTAAGACCCTGCTCTCTTCCAAGATCAACAACTTTCTTGCATATTCTGCTTGAAAGACCGTATGCGCTGATTATTATATCGGCATCATCAAGATGGTATGATTCATAACGCACTTCTTCATTCTCTATTTTTGCATATTTTGCCTGAAGTTCGTTGTTCTTTCTTTCCATTTCATCTGATTTTATGTTAAGCGATGTAAGGAGATTTTTCTTAACGCCCCCTTTTCTTCCGTTTGTCGCCCATGGCTTCTCATCTCTCATGTCTTCAGCACTTCTCAATGGATACGGCTCCGGAAGTTCTATCTTTTCCATCATCTGGCCTATCGCTCCGTCAGTGAGGATTAGAACAGGATTCCGCCATTTGTCGGCAAGATCGAATGCCATGACAGTGTGGTCAACCATTTCCTGAACTGAATTGGGAGCAAGAACAATAAGCCGGTAGTCACCATGCCCACCGCCTTTAACTGCCTGAAAATAATCGCCCTGACTCGGCTGAATTGTTCCAAGACCGGGACCGCCACGCTGAACATTTACAAAAACTGTTGGGATTTCGGCACATGCAATATACGAAACCGCTTCCTGCATCAACGAATACCCGGGAGAGGATGTTGTTGTCATAACTCTTCCGCCTGCTCCGCCTGCTCCGTAAAGCATATTAGCTGCTGCAACCTCACTTTCTGCCTGAAGAACACAAACTCCCGGATGGTTGGGAACTTCACGGGAAAGATATTCAACAACTTCTGATTGGGGAGTTATCGGATATCCGAAATAACCGGTCATGCCGGCTCTTAAAGCGGCCTCCGCAAGAGCCTCGTTTCCTTTCATAAAAGCGACTTTCCTTCCAGACACTTTTGCCTCCATCTTATTGAAATTATTAACTACTTTGACTGTTTGTAAACTGTTATCGCCGCATCAGGACAAATCACGGCACAGTTTGCACAACCGATACATTTTTCCGGTTCGGCAAGATATGAATAATGCAGACCGAAAGAGTTGGTGTCATCCATTTTAAGAGCAAGACATTTTACCGGACAATAATGAATGCACAGACCGCAGCCCTTGCATCCTTCGACTGAAATTTCCACGAATCCTTTTGCTGCCATTTCTTCCTCCAAGAATTGAAAATGAAATTAACAAACGCACTGGTGAATGTATCACCTAAAAACATAAAAATCAAGTGGGAAAATGCAAAAAAGAGAGCGTTATTAACTTTTATTGCTAATGATGTTTGACGTGTTATTTCATGGAGTTACAAAGATTTGCTCAAATCAGGCAATTATTTTTTTTCAGGAGCGGTCTTTTCTATTGAAAGAAGTTCAACTTCAAAAACGAGTGTTTCGCCCGGTCCTATATTCTGACTGCCGTAGTCACCGTATGCAAGGTCTGAAGGGATGAAAAATTTGAATTTTGCCCCTTTCTTCATAAGCTGCAAACCTTCTGTCCAGCCCTTGATAACTCTGTTGAGAGGGAACTTAGCCGGCTGTCCTCTTTTTACAGAACTGTCAAACTCGGTCCCGTCAAGAAGAGTTCCTGTATAATGAACTTCAACTGTGTCTTCAGCTTTGGGGTTTTGGCCTGTTCCTTCCTGTTCAACTATGTACTGAAGACCCGATTCAGTAACTTTCACACCTTCTTTTGTCTTGTTTTCTTCGAGAAACTTCAGCCCTTTTTCTTTGTTTGCTGCTGATTTCTGCGTCATTTCCTCCTGCATTTTCTTCATCATTTCCTGCTGGAGTTCGTTAAGAGCTGTCATTTTTTCTTCTTCAGTGATAAGAGCATTGCCTTCGATACCTGACTTAAAGCCGGCAATAAAAGTTCTCATATCAAGTTCGACACCCCTTGATTTAAAATTTGTTGAAATGTCAAGACCGAGTGCATAACTTCTTTTGTTAAGCCCTTCCTGAATGTCCTCTTTTACAACCGGTTTTTCCTCAACCTTCTGTTGGGGCATCTGACATGAAATGATCGCAACGGCTGCTGCTGCAAATAAAAAAACGGAAATTTTTTTCATCATATCTCTCCTTGAGATTAAAGTTAACAAAAAGACCCGAAACATTACCAGAAAAATCTTTTTTAGCAAAATTATTTAATGTTTTGAATAAGAATCCAGTATTAATAAAGTTTTTTTTGACTTACAGACAATTTTTAAAGAAACTTAGCCGACTTTTTTTTGGAGGAGATGTCAATGTTTGCAGCAATTAAAAATTACTTCGCTGAATTCAAGATCATGAAAACTGTTTCTAAAGATTTCTGGATGGTCAATGCAATTCAGTTCTTCGACGGCCTTGCTTATTTCTCTATTATCATCGTTCTTTCGCTCTACCTCAACGACAATGTAGGCTTCAGCGACATGGAAACCGGTATCTGGCAGGGGATATTCTTTATGTTCATCACCGCTTTCATGTTCACTGTCGGCTCCATTTGTGACACGCTTGGCGTTAAAAGAACATATTATATTGCCACAGCGCTGCTTATCATTAGTCGTCTTGGAATGGGCGTTGCCCCTCAAATGATGACAGGAGAACCTCTTAAATATGTGACGATGGCACTGCTCATCGTTATGGCGCTCGGCACGGCAACAATGGTCACAAACACCAACGCTGCTCTCCGTCACTACACAACTCCTGAAAACCGCAGCACAGGATTCAATGTTTATTATCTGATAATGAATGTCGGAGCCATGATTGCAGGTGCAGTCGTTTTTGATGGATTCCGCACATGGTTCGGAACAGTTAAAGGAAATCTGATGATATTTAACTTCAGCTTTTTAATGGCCGTAATGACTTTCGTATGCGGATGGTTCATTACCAATAAACATGCTGAAGACACCGCGGCAGAAAAAGCGGCAGATCCTACACCTCAGAAAACACCCCTCCAGATCTTCGCAGAGGTATGGAAAGAGAGTGCTTTCCAGAAACTGGTCCTTTTCCTTATACTCACGCTCGGAGTAAGACTTGTTTTCACACACCAGACAATGGTTATGCCCAAATATTATCTGAGAACTCTCTACAACGATTTTGAGCTCGGCCTTGTCAATTCTCTTAACCCTGCGATCATTGTTGTCGGACTTATTGTTCTTATTCCTATCATCAACAAGTTCGATACTGTTAAACTGCTTGTTGTCGGAATGGCTGTTTCTGCACTCTCACTCCTTTTCCTTGCTGTTCCAAACAGCTGGATACTTGCAGTTCCCGGTGTTGAAAACATGAACCAGGCTTATGTTTATATAATTGTAGCTCAAATATTTATTTTCGCACTCGGTGAACTCATCTTCTCACCCAGGTTTGTTGAATATTGTGCCACAGTCGCTCCGAAGGACAAGGTGGCTTCATACATGGGACTGTCCGCACTGCCGATGTTTATTGCACGGCCCATCAACGGATTTGTCAGCGGAATTCTCATTGCAGGTCTTTCTTATGAAGGTATCAGGGCAAAAATAGACACCGGCAACATCAGCTACATGGACAGCCCTGAGTGGATGTGGATGATCTATTTTGTACTTGCCGCTATAAGCCCGATAGCAATAGTCGCACTGCGGAATTTCCTCAAATCGGAAAATCCGGATAACGACAAACCAGCTGATACAACGCACTAAAGGAGGATAATATGAAAAAATATATGCCCATCATCAAGGACGCTCTCATACTTATGGCGTTCAGTTCCATTTTTGCTGTTGTCAGTCTATATGCTGTAAATCTTCTTAAAGGCGGCGGAGTGAAGACTGATCCCATTATTGCATCCATTATTCAGGATGACATTGCACAGATGAAAAAAGATATTGCGGCTGACGCAGACAAAGCAAACATTGTTGATGAACAGGGAAGAACTCCTCTTATGTGGGCCGCTTATGTCAACTTCAAGAACCCTGAACTTGTAACAAAAAACGAAGAGAAACGGGTTGAAGCCTCAAAACTTCTCCTTGAGAACAAAGCAGATCCGAATCTTGTTGACAAAGACGGCTGGACAGCTCTTATGTGGGCTTCATGGAGCGGATTTGCAAAGGTTTCAAAAGAACTTATCGATTCAGGAACAAACATCAACACCGTTGACAGACAGGGTAATACCGCTCTTATGGTCGCTTCAATCCGCGGGAATGACGAAGTGGTGAGAATTCTTCTTGAAAAAGGTGCCGACAGAGATCTCAAAAGTAATAACGGAAAAACTGCTCTTGATATTGCTTCTGAATACATGAACAAATATTCTGATAAAAAATCAAACTATGAAAAGATAATTGCGTCCCTTCAGACAGTTGTAAAAGCTGAAGAACCTAAACCTGCTGAAGAACCACAAGCCGCTGAAGAGGAAAAAGCCGCTGAAGAGGAAAAAGCCGAATAATTTTTAAGAATATTTCCTTGAAAGACGGTCAAGGATAATTATCACCGCAATTCCTGTAACCATAAGAAACAGACAGAACACAAAAGAGAGTCCGAAACTTTCAGGAAAAGCATTCGGTTGAGAAACAATATGCTCCTTGCCCCTTATTATTTCAACCACGGCTTCGCCTTTCCACGGCCATATTTTTCTCATCGAACCGGCCATAAGTCCAGTTAGAAAAGCAAGTGTTATGCTGTGCCATTTAGATAACAACCAGTTAAGAAATCTGGAGAATCCTGCAAGCCCCGATGCACAGCCGAGACAGAAGACGATAATGATGACAAGATTATTGACTCCCGTTACCTCGTTTACTGAAAAAGGCGCTTTCAAAGTTCCTGTGATAAATTCATATTTTCCAAGTATCAGCAGAATGAACGCACCGCTTATTCCCGGGAGGATCATGGCACAGATCCCGATAACTCCGCTTAAGAAGATGAACCACAGTCCAGTGGGAGTTGAAACAGGAATAAGACCGACAACAAGATACGCCATTACAATTCCGGCAACTATTGAAATGTACTCAGCTGTTTTCCATTTAACCTCTCTTCCTACAACAAGAATGGAAGCAGCTATAAGTCCGTAAAACAGACTGAATGTCGGTTCCGGGTGATATTTTAAAAGAAAGTTCATCAACCTTGAAAGGGAGATTATTGCTACTGCTATTCCGGAAAAAAGGACAACAATAAACCTTATGTGAACTTCAGCTATTGCCCCTTTTATATCAAATTTTAAAAGTTTTTTTAAAAAAACGATGTCAACAGATTTAATTGCCGCAAGAAGTTTCTGATAAATGCCTGCGATCAGAGCAATTGTTCCGCCTGAAACACCGGGAATTATGTCTGCTCCGCCCATACACAGACCTTTCACAAAAAGAATCAGGGTTTCTTTCAAAGAATTGGGGCCTGGAGAACTCATTATCGCCTGTTTTAAAGTCATTTTTTCCATTTTTTTCCTTATTTTTATGATCAATTGTTTTTTAATTTTTCAAGAAAAGCATTATCGGAAAAAGAAAGTTTCAACGGAGTAATGCTTATGAATCCTTCGCTGACAGCATTACAATCGCTCCCTTCAATATTTTCAAAAAGATGCTGATTGCCTCCGATCCAGTAATATTCTCCACCACGGGGATCAGTTCTTTTCACAACTTCTCCGCCGTAAAGTCTCTTTCCCAGAGAAGTCCACTCGATTTTATAATTCTTTTTTTTCAAAACTGTATCAGGAATGTTGATATTAAAAAGATGTGGTATCGAATAAAGTTCATCCTTCCCTATCTTTGCTTCAATATCAGGAATTATCATTTCAAAAAGGACTTTTGCCGCAATAGTGAAAAGATCATCACAAAAGCTTTCTTTATCTGAAATGTAAAGTGAAACCGCAAAAGAAGTTATGCCGTTATAAAAAGTCTCAATAGCTGCAGCGACAGTACCCGAATAGGTTATGTCATTTCCGAGGTTGCCCCCTTTGTTTATTCCGGATACCGCAAATGCCGGTCTTTCTTTTAATAATTCATGAAGTCCCAGAAATACCGAATCTGTAGGAGTCCCTGTCACACCAAAACGATTGTTGGAGAATTTCTTTATTTTCAGAGGCTTGTCAAGAGTTATAGAGTGGCCCGCTCCGCTGTTTTCATACAGTGGTGCGGAAGTAAAAAACGGAATATCTATACTTTTAAGATGTTCCTCAACTGAATTAAGACCGGCGGCATGAATACCGTCGTCATTTGTTAATAATATCTTCCCGTTCACAATAATTAAAAAGTGGTCGGGATGACTGGATTTGAACCAGCGACCACTTGAACCCCATTCAAGTACGCTACCCAGGCTGCGCTACATCCCGACCTATACAAATCCTGCAAAAAGCAGAAATTGCCAACTTATTTTTTGCTGTTAAGTCTATCTTTAAGTACCTGGCTGTGATGGAATGTCGCAACCTTGCGCTTGCTGATAGTCAACGGTTTGTTTGTCTGGGGATTGCGACCCTTTCTTTCTTTCTTTTCTTTTACAACAAATTTTCCGAATCCGCTGATCTGGATCTCACCATCTTTTACCAACCCTGTTTTAAGCTCTTCAAAGAACATGTCAACAAGTTCCGCAGCATGTCTTTTGTCAACTTTCATCTGCTCGTAAACAAGTTCCGCAAGTTCCACTTTTGTTACGCTCATTTTGTCCCCCAATTTATCAGTTAACGGCTCTGGCTTCTTCGATCACCTTATCGAAAGCCCCGGGATCCTCCACAGCAAGAAATGCAAGTACTTTTCTATCAATATCTATATTTGCTTTGTTAAGCATGTCAATAAATGTTGAATAGGTGAGCCCTCTTTCTCTTACAGCGGCATTGATCCTTGTGATCCAGAGCTTTCTGAACTCTCTCTTTTTCAATTTTCTGTGTGCAAATGCATAGGCCCAGCCTCTCTCGACTGTTTCCTTGGCAACTCTGTAGGTCCTTGACCTTGACTGATAGTTGCCTTTTGCGGCCTTCATTATAGTGGCTCTTCTTCTTTTAGCTTTAAAACCTCTTTTAACTCTCATTTTGGACTCCTTTAATTTTTAACCGTAAGGCAGAAGCTTCTTGAATGCAGGAACATCACAGTTCTCGATCAACAGACCTTTTCTAAGATTTCTTTTTCTTTTACGACTCTTCTTTGTAAGAATGTGACTTTTAAAAGCATGCCATCTTTTAAGTTTTCCGCTGCCGTTGGATTTAACTCTTTTTGCGGCTGCTCTATTGGTTTTCATTTTGGGCATAGCACTCTCTCCATCAGTTTTTTTGCGATACCATCATCGTCATTTTTTTATTTTTTACAATACTGTCAAGCTCTATGAGAAGACTTTCCTCTCCGCCGAGCTCCTTAACGATAAGATTCAGATTTTCAAGCGCTTTTTCAGCGAACATGATCTCTCTTCCTCTGAAGAAAACAGTAAATTTGACCTTGTTTCCGTCTTCGAGGAATTTCTTGGCTTGACGGACTTTGGTCATAAGGTCATGTGTGTCGGTATTCGGCCTGATCTTAAGCTCCTTGATCTCGACAACAACCTGGTTTGCTTTGGCTTTTTTGGCCTTTTTCTTCATCTTGTACAGATGTTTACCGTAATCCATGATCTTGCATACAACGGGATCTGTGTTCGGGGAAACACAGACAAGATCAAGTCCGAACTCTCTCGCCTTATCCAGGGCATCCCTTTTTGTCAGGACACCAAGTACTTCACCGGCGGGAGTTATAACTCTCATCGTACTTGACTTGATAGTCTCGTTCACAAGTCCGACACCCTGTGAAGCTGCCGCTCCGCCGGATTCGGCTTTACTGTTTTTCATCAATAGTAAACTCCGCTGAAATTTTCCTTGTTTAACATATTTATAAAGTCTTCGACTGTAACGGCTTCCTGCTCTCCGCCTCTATTCCTTACATTTATCGTTTTCAAATCGGCTTCATTATCACCTATAACAACAATGTACGGTGTTTTTTCCATTACCCATTCTCTTATCTTGTAACCGATCTTTTCATTTCTTTCGTCAAATTTCACTCTTATCCCGTTTTCAACAAGGATGTCCCTGAACTTCAAAGCAGTTGCGTTGTGTCTGTCTGAAACAGGGAGAACAGCAACCTGCACAGGTGACAGCCAGACAGGAAAAGCACCTTTAAAATGCTCTATCAGGACTCCGAAAAATCTTTCGATGGAACCGAGAAGCGCTCTGTGAACCATTATCGGCCTGTGTTCCGCACCGTCATCACCGATGTATGAAATGTCAAATCTTTCCGGCAGGTTGAAATCGACCTGAATTGTTGAAAGCTGCCAGAGTCTTCCTATCGAATCGGTAATGTTTATATCAATTTTCGGTCCGTAGAAAGCACCGTCGCCTTCGTTTGTCTCCCAGGGAAGTCCTGAATTTTCGAGTGTTTTTCTAAGTGCATCTTCCGCTTTGTCCCACACTTCTATCTGACCGACATACTTCTGCGGACGGGTACTGAGAAAAAGTTTAAACTCGTTGAATTCGAAACTTCTTAACATAAAAAGTGAGAAATCAAGGACTCTCTTAATTTCATCTTCAAGCTGGTCAAGTCTGCAGAAAAGATGTGCATCATCCTGAGTAAATCCGCGAACCCTTTTAAGTCCGTTCAGAGTTCCCGATTTTTCATATCTGTAAACGGTTCCAAGTTCAGCCCATCTGAAAGGAAATTCCCTGTATGACCATTTTTTTCTTTTATACAGCATCACATGGAAAGGACAGTTCATCGGTTTTACATAATAATCCTCTCCGTCTATATCCATCGGACTGTACATTCCGTCTTTGTAAAAACTTAAATGTCCGCTGGTCTCCCAGAGATGACTGCGGCCGATATGAGGAGTGAAAACCAGTTCATATCCGTTCCTGACATGCTGTTTTCTCCAGAAATTCTCAACAACAGTTCTTACTACACCGCCATTGGGTGTCCAGAGAACAAGTCCACCGCCAACATTTTCAGAAAAGTTGAAAAGATCAAGGTCTGCTCCGAGCTTTCTGTGATCGCGTTCTTTTGCCTCTTCAAGCATTTTTATGTGAGCGTCAAGAGCCTCTTTTGTGGCAAAAGCTGTTGCATAAAGCCTTTGAAGCATTGCGTTTTTCTCGTCGCCTCTCCAGTATGCACCGGCTACAGACATGAGTTTGTATGCTTTTATGAAACTTGTATCCGGAATATGGGGACCGCGGCACAGATCAACAAAATCACCCGAAAAATAGAGTGACACAACCGGTTCATTAAGATCCTGAATTATTTCAACTTTATAATTTTCGCCCATATTGGTGAAAAGTTCGATCGCTTCTTCTCTGCTGACCTCTTTTCTGACGAACGGATGTTTTGCTTTTACTATATCAGCCATCTTCATTTCGATCGTTTCAAAATCTTCCTGAGAAAACCGGTGGGGAGAATCGAAATCGTAGTAAAATCCATTATCTATTGCCGGACCTATTGTTACTTTGGTTCCCGGAAAAAGCTTCTGTACCGCATCGGCCATGACATGCGAAGTTGAGTGTCTTATTATTTCCACACCTTCCGGGCTTTTTGCAGTGATGACTGTCATAGTTCCTGTTTCAACATTTGAAGTTACATCGACGAGTTTGCCGTTCACAGAAACGGCTACAGCCGCTTTTGCAAGACCGGCTCCGATTTCTCTTTTAATGAATTCAAGCCAGGTTTCAGCCTGATTTGAATTCACGATCTTTCCATCCGGAAGGGTTACTTCAAACATAAAAATCCTCTTAAGTTATCTTCCTCCCCTGTAAAATGGTAGGCCCGAGTGGGATTGAACCACTGACCCCTGCTACGTCAAAGCAGTGCTCTCCCGCTGAGCTACGAGCCCCCAGAACAAGGAAAAAGTGCTGATTTTTATAGCAGTTAGCCCTATTATTGTCAACCTTTTTTATAAAAACAGAGATAAGTTCTTGATTCTAAAGGAAAAATAATGTCAAAAGCATTTGTTTCAAAGATAAAATTTGTGTTATTCATTTAAAATGTAAAAATGTTCCGGACGGGTTCTTTAAACTTCTAACTTTGTGAGGTAACAGAAAATGGGACAGACTTTTGCTGAAAAAATTTTTTCAAAAATGGCGGGAAGAGCTGTTGTTCCGGGGACGATTCTTACGATGAAACCCGATCATGTGCTGACTCACGACAATTCAAGCGCTATTTTTTCGACTTTCAAGAAGATGGGTGGAAAAAAAGTTGCCGATCCTGATCAGATCCTCATCGTTCTTGACCACATTGTTCCGGCAAGTGACGAAAAGGCGGCGACAAACCACCAGACAGTAAGAAAATTTGTTAAAGATCAAGGGGTTATAAATTTTTATGACGGCGGAAGAGGCATCTGTCATCAGGTTGTAATTGAAGAGGGTTTCGCACTTCCGGGCAAATTTATCGTCGGAAGCGACTCCCACACAACAACTTACGGTGTCATGGGTGCTTTCTCAACCGGTATCGGAAGAAGTGAATCGGCAGGAATCTGGGCAACGGGCGAGATCTGGCTTAAGGTTCCTGAATCAATGAAGATAATAATGAATGGAAAGCCGAAGCCGTTCGTTTCATCAAAAGATGTTCTCCTGCATATTGCAGGGCTTATCAATGTTGACGGAGCTTTATACAAAAGCGTAGAGTTTTCAGGTGATTACATTGACTCTATCGAACTTGCGGACAGGATAATATTCACAAATATGAGCGTAGAAATAGGTGCAAAGAACGGTTATATCGCCCCCGATAAGAAAGTTTTTGACTATCTTGAAAAAAGAGGTATCACAAAAGATAAATATGATCTCATTTATCCCGATGCAGATGCTGAATATGCTGAAGTTCTTGAAATAGATGTATCAAAGATTGAACCCGTTGTTGCGGCACCGCACTCAGTTGATATAATAAGAAAAGTTTCTGAAATGAAAGATCTCAAAGTAGATCAGGTACTTATAGGAACATGTACTAACGGCCGTATTGAAGATTTCAGAATCGCCGCAAAAATACTGAAAGGAAAAAAGATAGCAACTGACACGCGGCTTCTGATACTTCCGGCAAGTTCTGAAATATATCTTGCCGCAATGGAGGAAGGTCTTTTCAAAATATTCATCGAAGCCGGCGGAATAATTCTCAATCCCGGTTGCGGACCGTGTCTTGGTGCTCACGAAGGGATCATGGCTCCCGGCGAAGTGACAGTTTCAACCGCGAACAGGAACTTCAAGGGAAGGATGGGCTGCAATCAGTCTGATATCTATCTTGCAAGTCCGGCAGTTGCCGCGGCTACGGCGATCAAAGGATTTTTAACTGTTCCTGAAAATTAATGTAGGAGGAGAATATGGCAATAATAAAAGGAAAAGTTTTTGTTTACGGACATGATGTCAATACAGATGTCATTTTCCCCGGCAAATATACATACACAGTGACAGATCCCAAAGAAATCGCAAGTCACTCTCTTGAAGACGAAGATCCTGCTTTCATTAAAGAAGTTCAACCCGGTGACATCATAATAGCCGGAAAAAATTTCGGTTGCGGATCATCGCGTGAACAGGCGGCATTCTGCTTCAAATATCTCGGAATGGGAGCAATAATCGCTGAATCTTACAGCAGAATTTATTTCAGAAACTGCATCAACGCAGGACTCCCCGCTCTCGAAATAAAAAATCTTCTCGGAAAAGTAAAAAGAGGCGACACCGTTGAGATCAACACCGAAACCGGCACAGTCACACTCCCCGACGGCTCGAAAGTGACATTCCCCCCGCTTCCGCCAGAAGTTGACGAGATCATGCAGTGCGGTGGACTCGACGAATACATCAAAGCAAAACTCGCAGGGAAATAGTTAAATAAACCTTATTTTCTTAATCAAAATCAGATTGCCCCGACTTTTGCACAAAATACGACCAGCATTGCCTTGACTTTTGCACAGAAACGCCATATTATTGCCCTGACTTTTGCATAAAGGAGGAGTGTTGTGGAAAGAATATTTTTTGATAAGTTACTGGAATGGAAGGATAATATTGATCGTTTAGTGTTGCTTGTAAGAGGTGCCAGACAGGTTGGAAAAACCTATGCTATCAGGGAGCTTGGAAAAACATTTGACAGCTTTGTTGAAATTAATTTTGAAATGGATACAGATGTTGCAAAATTTTTTGATGGTTCTCTTGATCCGGCAATTATTGCTGAGAAGATTTCCATTTTTTCGGGGAAAGCGATCATCCCGGGAAAAACTCTGCTGTTTTTTGATGAAATTCAGGCTTGTCCGAATGCAATAAGGTCCTTAAGGTTTTTTTATGAGAAAATGCCTGAACTTCATGTTGTTGCGGCTGGCTCTCTTCTTGAATTTGCATTATCGGAAATTCCTTCATTCGGTGTCGGTAGAATTGAGTCGCTTTTTTTATATCCGATGACTTTTTTTGAATTTCTCAACGCTGTCCGGGAAGATTCTCTTGTTAAATATATTAAATCCTGCTCGTTTAAAGAACCTGCTGATGAAGTTCTTCATAAAAAAGCTCTAGACCTGTTCAGAAAATATCAGATCATAGGCGGATTACCTGCCGCTGTAAAAAAATATGCTGAAAAAAAAGATATCCTCGGGTGCCAGAAGGTTATTGACAACCTTATTACAACTCTGAAAGATGATTTTGCAAAATATAAGAAAGAGGTTTCTCTTGAAAAGCTGGCTGAAACTTTTAAGTCTGTTGCAAATCAGACAGGCAGCAAATTTGTTTACAGTCGAATTTCAAATGAAAGGTCATTATATTACAAAACAGCTTTAAACATGATTGTCAGTGCCGGTCTTGCCTACAGGGTTTTTCATACTTCCGCAAGAGGAATCCCGCTCGGTGCCGCAATCAATGACTCTAAATTTAAAGTGATGCTTCTTGATACAGGTATATTTCAGAGGTTGTCGGGGCTTGATCTTGCTGAATTTATTGTTGAAACTGATTTAATAAATAAAGGTGCTCTGGCAGAATTATCTGTTGCTCTTGCTTTGGCATCTATGGGAAAACCTTACAGAAGACCTGAATTGTATTATTGGCATAGAGAAAAGAAGGGAAGTTCCGCCGAAGTTGATTTTGTGACATCTATCGGTGGAAAAATTATTCCTATCGAAGTAAAATCGGGCACAAAAGGGGCAATGCAAAGCATGTTTCTGTTCATGGAAGAGAGAAAAACCGATCTCGGGATCAGAATATCATCCGAAAACTTCGCAAGATATGACAAAATTGCCGTTGTTCCTATATATGCCACCGAAAATCTTGAAAATATCTTAAGAGATGCACTTTAGCAGTTTCCTTACAGCATAACTTGCAAGGATGAGTCCTGCGACCTGATAGAAGTAATCCCCTCATGGAAGTGGCTTTTGGGGAGTTTGAAAAATCATTCTTTTTGACAGTGCAAAACTTCCAGTATATTAGTTTTTTCTTATTTACTGGTTGGGAGTTAAGAGGACGGCTTTATTTTTCTTCTGACTTGGCAATATTGCCTTTAATGGGAGTGGGTTCAATCTTTTGAACAAATTTCTTCCCAAGTTTTTGAATTTTTTCATCAAGCAATTTTCCAGATTCTTCGGATTGTTTCATAGATTCAATCATTAATTGTTCTGTGAATTTAAGCTTTTTCCTTGCAATAAGTGGTTCTGCGACATTTTTAATACAAATTTTTGCATCTTCATATCCCTGTTCCATCCACGGTAGAATTTTTTCAGGACTAAATGAAAGCATGTCCGATGTTGCACCATCTCTTTTTATAAAACTCTGCGGTCTTATTTCTAAAATAGTGGTATCAGGAAAATCATGTCTGCTCCATAAAGAGCCATCAGATAGATGGGTTACAACAACAAAATTACAGCCATTATCAATAAGAGGAGTAATCGGTGTGTTCCCCTGAACTTTATTTGTTCCACCAAGGCCTCCGTCTCTATAATTTTTCCCATCAATTTTTTTTGGTGAAAATAAAATTGGTAGAGCTGCCGATGCAAGAATCACATCTGTGGCAAGATCTTCAGACAAACCATTAACTCTAATAAATTCAGAGTTTTTTGTTTCAAAAAGACCTGTTTTCTCGGACAACAACCAGGTCAAAAGATCTTGAATAGCTCTTCCTTCAGACTCATAAACCGAAACAAAGAATGGAAAGCCATTTTTCAGATTTTTGATATCAACAGAGTTTTTTACAAGATTTTTTAACGGTTCGCTACTAAAAATGGACTCTTCATCAGCAAAAACAATTTTTTTCACAGACCTTATAACATCTAAAACATCTTCATTGAGAAATTCAGAAACTTCTTTGTTTTTGGCAGCAGTATAAAATGTTTCAATTTTTAATAAATATTTTATGGGTCCAATGTTTAGCCCAAAATTTAAAAGAACCAGATACCTGAAATATGACTGAATTAACGGAGATATTATGCCTTTGTTTGGCTGAAGGAAGTTAAGTTTGCAGATTTCTTTCCACAAAAACTCAAGCTTTGCGGCACCTTCTGAAAAAGATCCAGATGAAGCAAGCACTGCACCATTTAAAGCACCTATACTTGCACCGGAAATCATATCAAATTCAAATCCATATTCAGCCAGGGCCTTAATTGCTCCAACCTGATATGCTCCCTTTGCACCGCCCCCTGAAAGAACAAGTCCCGTTTTAATTTTGCTCAAAATCTTTCCCTTCAAATACTTCAGATACAACATGCTTCGAAAATGTTGCCGGGTTATATATATGGGCTATTTGTCTTGGATATTCTTCAGGAAATTGAGTGGCTGAATATATTATGGGGCTTTCTTCAGGATTTGCCCAGTTCGACAAATAGGCAAGTGCATCAATTAATTCAGATTCTCTTTTATCTGACTTCATAATAAATTTTGTTTCAAATGCTTCGTTACCCCCTAGTTCCTCTCTTGTTCTTATTATGAGTTTGTTTTCGAGATCTGCTAAGAATTGCAAACGGGTTCTTTGATCATTAATTACTTTTGTAATAAAATATCCAAAATCGCCCCACCTTAGTTCTTCAAGAACAGCAGCCACTCTTCCTGCAATTGAGAAATCATTCAGTTTTGAAGCTTTCCATTTATCTAAAACTGAATCCATATGTCTTTTTGCTTTCTGTTCAAAATCAATTCTTTTTATCTCTTTTTCCAAAGTCTTCACTCTGCTTTGAAACAACTCATTAAGTTCATTTAACGATTTTCTTGTTTCAATCGAATAATCTATTATTTTTGACTGACTTGATTGTATTTTGTCAATACTTTCGAATGCTTTTATTACAGCAATGTTTGTCAAAGAAAGAGATTCTGTCACTTCAGTGAGCCACCTAAGACTTCCTTCAAGTCCGTCTATCAGACACATATTTATTTCATTTTGTCTTCGATGATCCTTCCCGGGAATTGAATCACAAAAACGGTCAACAAAACCGCCTCTTGATCTTTTGACTCTTACATGGTCTTTTGCAACATCAATTCCGTTCGCAAAATCAACAATGAACTTATCAGGCAAATTTGGCAATTTTTCTATGATTTCTTTTTTATCATCAAAAAATCTTTGAATGTCATTCATCTCAACCTCTGTTGATTACAGTCTCTACTTCATTTTTTAAAAGAGCCGCGTGGTCTTTTGTTTTGCCGAGCTTTTTTATAAGTTTTTTAAAAGACTTTACCAGCTCTTCCTGTTCTTTTTTGTTTTTCTGCTTATCTTTTATTCCCTGTAGGAAGTCACTTCTAATGTTCTCAATGGTTGTTTTGAAAGTTGAAAAGAAGTCTTCTATTGATTCGTTTAAGGGGACTTTTACTGTTTTTTCAATGGCATTTTCAATGCCGCTAAAAGATTTCTTCGTTGTTTCAAAACAACTATTTTTTATAATATTCATGTCAATTTCAAAACGATTGACATACTCTCTGCCCCAATCTGAATTTATAAAGCTAAAAAATCTGGAAATTTTCGCCCACCCACCATCTTTGTCCCTCCAGCCTGACTTGTCTTTAATAACATTCTCAAACACATCTTCAGCTGAAACATTAATTTCAAGTTTTTTTGAAGATGGAACTTCTATATTGAGATTAAAACCAAACTCATCAAGTCTATTTTTTATAGAATCTTTTACATTTTCAATGTTTTTTTCAATTTCTGTTTTAAAATCTTTCTGGAATTTTTTTAGTCCCTTATCAACATTCTTTTTTATTTCTATTTCTGTGTTTACAAAGATTCCCTTAATGTTGTCTTGGATATTATTAACAAAATCTTCAGCGGCTTTTTTTTCACCGTAAAAATTTATAACTGGATTTTGAGGATTCCATTTATGATTATTTTCAGTATCTTTTTTAAATATCTTTTCAATATTTTTAAAAAAATCACCCTCTTTCTCAGCTTCTTTAAAATGCTTTTTCTCAAGCAACTTTCCCTCCTTAAAAAAACTGTCGAGAACTTTTTGAAGATTGTCTTTTGAGTTTATAAACATTTCTTCAATCTCCTCATCCACCTTTTTAAGCATTTTGCCGGATGATTTTTTTATGTTTTTTTCACTTTCTTCAACTCTTTCAATGTCATTTTGGAGGGAATCTATTTGTTTTTGCAGCTCTTTTATGTCTTTTGAAAGTGCCCCGTCTCTCGTATTTAAAAAGTTTTCAATTCTTGATGCTGTGTCAAGAAGTTTTGATGCTGATGAATCAACTGCGAAAATGGCTGATTTATTATAAGAATGTTCTATTATTTCTTCTAATGGTTTCTGAAACAAAGATTCTTTCCATAAAGCTTCCGCACACTCCTTTGCCTCATCAACATCGTTTAATTTGTTTTCCCATCTGCTTCCAAATGCTTCTTTGGCAAAATCTTTTACCCATGGATTTTCTTTGATATCAGGCAGACAGCCATTAATTTCTAACTCATAGAGAGCTTTATTTGCAAGAAAACCCAATTTTGCTGAAACAGGATATATGTTGTTTTCTTCTTCAAGAATCCCCTTTAATAAGTCTTGTGATATAAATTTTTTAACACTTGATTCATCATCGCAATTTCTATCTTTTTCATCAAATTTATTAACAAGAGCGAATAGTCTTCCTTTTGAAACCTCAGATATTTCTCTTAAGTATTCTCTAACTTCTTCGTCTGCCTCAGATTTTAACTGAGAATAATCTAAAACAGCTAAAACAGCAGACGCTTTTTTCATCTGCTCCTTCAACATAGCTTTTAAATGTTTTTGCTTTGACTCGTTTGGTCCTGGAGTATCTAAAAGTGTCAATACTCCACCAGGATTCTCCAGTTCTTTTAATGATGAAAACTCTATCTCTATTACAGGCAATTCATGAATTTCATCATAGTCTGTAAAAGGGAAATCAACATCATATTCATTGCATATTCTGACCAAATCATTAAGTATTTTTAAAAACTCAAATATTTCTTCTGGTCCTTCATATTTTTCTTTGGGCTTTGCTCCGGAAGATATGAAATTCAAAATTTCTTTAATATCATCATTATCCTTTTTATCCTTTTTTAAACCCTCTGTTTTGTCTTTTTGTTTTAGTATCTCTTTTTTTAACAATTCCAACAAATTGCTTATGGGTTTATAGTTATGAAAATTCAAGATAGGGACGGTTAATCCTTGTCTGTGTCTTATAAGTGTTGGAATTGCCGTCATCGGTCTGTTTCTGTTAGGCATCACCTCGTTCCCAACAATTGCATTTATTGAGGTAGATTTTCCTGCTTTCATCGTACCAACTATTGCTAAAACCATTTCTAAGTTTGCAAGTTTGTTCTTTTCACCAGATAAAACTTCAATTTCTTTAGGTGTAGAATATTTGTCAAAAGTTTGTTTCTGTTCGCCAATATTTTCAGTTAAAATATTGTTTTGATCCAGCATTTCCTGCAGAATTTCACACTCGACATTCAATAGTCTCAATGCTTCTTCCCTTAAAAGCTCAAAATTTTTTAAATGCATTATTTTCTCCTTAAAAAACAACAAAAAACTTACTTCGATTCGTTTCGGGTTATTCTATCTTTTCAATTTAACAAATCAACAAAATCCCCTCACATTTCCCTTTTACCTCAACCACTTGGACACATGATGCCCAACCTCTTTTTTCTGATGATGGTCTTGGATGAGATTCAGTTTTGACAAGTTTGCGGAGTGGGTTTTAAAGTATTTTTAAGGATTAATTTTCACAGTCCCCAGATTGTGACCCGATCAAGTTTGCTGTTGTAGGATATGGTTATGTTTTCTATGTTTCCATTCCCAAGATAGATGACGGCTTTGTAATTCTCCCCTTTTTTAACTGTTTCGGTGATTTTCACTTTCACACAGTCATAATTGTTCCTTCTTGCTATTTCACATGCCTCATTTGCAAACTCTGCCTGCTCTCTTTGGGGTGCGAAATATGAAACTGCAAGTATTGTCCATATAACGGTCAGCCCGATAAAAAAGTAAAACGGGTATTTCTTTAATCCCAGATGTGCCGATCTCTGCCAGATATACCAGGGTAATATCAGGAAAGAGAGTTGTTTTACAAAAGGTAGAGGCTTTCCTTCTTTTTTCATTTTCTTAAGATCAAAAAAGAAAGTTCCAAACAGCAGAAGTCCTGTGATCAGCAGAACAATTGCCGAGCCATCTCTCCCAAGAGAAAGTGTCATCCAGTTAATTATGATAAAAAAGATAAATATGCCTGAGTATATCCACCCGATACGGTTTTCAGGAGATTTCATATCTTTCAGCAAGTCTTCAAAAACGGTAGTTTTTTGTAATGAAGGCATAAGTGGCGGAGCGAAAAGCTCCTCCGGGAAGAACGGGGACAACTCACTGAGGGATGCTTTTATCCACTCGCCGGTTCCCGGCCAGACCATTGTATCTTTCCTTATGATCTGTGCCTGAATTGCCATTTTAATTTCCTCAACTGAACAGGGTCCTTTTGCCGTCCCTTCAAAACTGTAATACCACTTTTTTGTTTCTTCGCTCATTTTTAAGCTCCCCGAAAAGATTAAATTTTTATACCTGCCGGACATTCATTCAGCAAACGGTTGCATTATCTGCTAACCGGTAGGGCATATAACGCCCCACAGAAAAATTTTCACATGGACATTCCATGCCCAACCTCTGGTTTATAATCGGATGTGTCATTAATGTTTTTTTCAGGAGGAGACGATGAAGAAGAACTTACCGGTTCCGCAGGAAGTACGGGCCAGACTTAAGATGATGTCGGGTTATCATGAGGCGAAGAATGCTCTTTCACAAAGCAGGTTCCCGGTTGTGAAGAAAAGCTATGTGATCAAGAGTGATGGCGATGAAATTGATGAAATGACTGAAAGGGTTAACGGAATTCTTGAAGGTGAGATCACTAAACTCAGGGATCATGCTCTCGGAGTGGTCGAAAGATTTGTAAATTCTCTTGAGGTTGCCATGTGTGACTTCCTGAAAGAACATGGGGTTGAGCCTGTTGATCTTGTGCTCGGGAATGATCCTTTCTGGCGGTTGAAAGAGCTCCCAATGGTTATAACCACTTACGGTTTTGAAGAACGGCTTATTTTCAAGGGTCTCGGAGATCTTCTCCTTACCAGGGGGAAGATTATGGGTCTTGATGAATATCCCGGTTTTGCAGTTTCAGCCCTCGACAATGTTTTTGAAGCGGGAGTTTCATCAGTGTTCAAAAAAATGGGGATTATCATAAAAGATGAAAAAAAGACAGAACTTTTAACAGCGGAGGGTAGTGATGCTTAATCTATTTAAAAGGATATTCGGTGTTGATGCTGATGAAGTACATCTTTTCGGAGCATCTTTCAAAGAACGGATCGAAGAAGGTGTTGAGATCTTTTTTGAAGGAATTGAAGATGTGTCCAGAGCGGTGACATCATTTGGTGAAGAGGACAGTGAAACGGCTGATAGTTTGGAAGATGTCACGGAAGAAGTTGAAATCATTGAGCCCTGATGGTATCATCGCGGCTGGAATAACCGGAGGATAAAATGTCAAACCTGTCACGGATAACATTCATTGATGAACGGATCAGATCAAGGGGATTTGTCACAAGAAAAGAGGTCGCTGAAGAATTTGAAGTCCATATTGACACAGTTAAACGGGACATCGAGTATATGCGGCTTTTTCTAAACGCTCCGCTTGAATATTCAAACAAATTTCATGGGTACACCTACTCCACACCGTTTGAAACTGTGTTTTCAGCCGCTGAAGATGCTGCTCTGTATTATATCTTCGTTCACCGGATAACTGACGGATTCCGTCTTGGCGGTGTTCCTTATGTGCCGGTTATTTCAAAAGATATCTTAACAAAAATAAAGAGTTATGTACCAAGTGAATATGAAAACATCCTTGACAGCGTTGTTTATGATTCATCTGACCAGGACATCATGGACATAAGGGATTTTCGGAACATATTGCGATCCATAAAAAACAGCTTCCAGCTTGAGATGGGTTACTGCAACGCAAAAGGGGAAATTTCATCAAGAGTTGTTGAGCCGATGCTTCTGACAAACTATCTTGGAAAATGGTATATCATAGGATACTGCCACAAACGGAAGGAGCTTGCGGTCTTTCTCATATCAAGGATAACAAATTGCCGGGTGACTGAAAACATGTTTGAAAATTCAGTCACAAAAAAAGAACTCAAAAATTACACAGACGGCTCATTCGGAATGTTCAAATCATCAAAGACCGCACTCGCAACGATCAGAATATTTGAACCGTCAATGCATTATGTGAAAAACCAGAAATGGCATAAAGATCAGACAGTTACAGAAGGATCATCCAGCGGCATCAATTATATTGAAATAACTCTGCCCGTCGGAGAAAGACACAACGAGATCATTGCAAGAACAATGGCCTACGCCCCGGACAGCGAGATCGTCGCTCCGAAAGAATTAAGGGACAAGTGGCTTGACACCATAAGGAAGATGTGGAATAAATACGGAACTCTCTGACGACCGATAATTTACCCCTTCCCCAGAAGTTTCCTTACAGCATAACTTGCAAGGATGAGTCCTGCGGCTTGCGGGACAAAGGGTGTGGAGCCCTGAGTGAGCCGTTTTCTTCCGGGCATTTCTTCATTGTGGTCGTCTTCAAGGTCAACGGGTTCTGTTGAAAGTTCCTTGCTGAAAACAACGGGAAATCCTTTTTTAATTCCTCTGTTCCTGAGCCGTTTTCTTACAAATTTTGATAAAGGGCAAACATCCGTTTTCCAGATGTCAGCGATCTGAAGTAACTCCGGTCTGAATTTTCCCCCTGTTCCCATCGAGGAGATGAAGGCGGCATTGTTTTCAAGAAGTGCGATAATCAGGTTTACTTTCGGGTTGAGTGAATCAATTGCATCAATATGAAAATCGGCAGAATGAACTTTTTGAGCGGCATCAGCTCCGTGAACGAAATCTTTTGATATTATAATTTTTATATCAGGGTTTATATCATGAGCTGTTTTAACGAAAACCTCGGTCTTATCGAGGTTTAGCGTTGATTCAAACCCAAAAACAAGACGATTGAGGTTTGAAATGTTCACTTTATCAAAATCGGTGACTGCGATCGTGCCGACCCCTGCTCTGACAAGGGATACAGCGGCACTTGCTCCGACTCCGCCAAGTCCATAGACCGCAACGGTTGAATTTTTCAGTTTTTCAAGTCCTTCTGGACCGAATACCAAATCTGTCCTTTCAGTGAATATCATTTAAGTTTTACACCTGTTTTCCCAGAGATAGATTCCTCTTCCTTCACTCACATCGATATTTACCTGAAGGATCCTTTTCACCGAATGGTTGAATTTGCTGTATTCAGAAAGTATGTCAACAAGAATGAGTCGTTTTTCATAGTTGTGGTCCGATTCGGTGCACAGAAGGGAATATATTCTCCTTTTCTCACGCCTCAAATGCCTTTCGATCTCTTCCCCTTTTACAACAAGGGCACAGTCATATTTCTTTTTCACACACACCTCGTGAAACTGTCTGAAAACCATCAGATAACATTCAAGAAGGATCTTTTTCTGCGCATCGTTCAGTTTATGCCTGATCTCATCAAGACGGACTCCGTATTTTGCGATAGATTTGGCATGGTCGCCCATTGATTCAAGTTCATCAGCCACTTTCAGAAAAAGCCAGAGTATATCAGTGTGACTGTTTCTGCTTTTACTGATAATTCCAACCATATCCTTTTGAGCTTCATCAATTATCTCTTCATAATGGATAACTTTTTTATAAATTGAACGCAGCGCCGGTTTTCTAATGCCGATATAGCTGTAACTCAGCATATCTGTAAGATATTTCACACAAAGATCAATTGCAGGCATGAAGTTATCTCTCAGTTTTTCAACAGTATCATCATCCTTTACAGGTGAAAGAACAAACGGTTCGGTTATCAGCCGGAATTTTTTTCTGATCATTCTTTCAGCAATGCCGGCAAATACTTTTCTTAATGGAAAAACTATTAGTGCAAGCATTATTTTCAGCAATGTCATGTATAAAGCTATCGCAAATCCGGAATTAAGCGAATATGCCGAAGCTGTTTTCATAACAAGTCCGACTGAAGGATAAAAAAGAATTAGTCCTGCCAGAAGTTCAACGACATTGATGAAGATCTGTAAAAAAGCAGTCCTTTTCCCTTCCGCAGATGTGCCGAGTGAAGCAAGATATGCAGTCGCCGTTGTTCCGAGAGTTGAGCCGAGCACTACCGCCGCACTGCTGTGAATTGAAACAGCTCCTGCTGAAACAAGCCCGATCATCATTGCGGCAGTCGCACCGCTTGAATGAATCACAGCAGTAAAAACAACACCTGCGATCACAAGAATGAGCATGGAAATAAATGATGAAGATGCATCAAATCCTGAAAAAAATAATAGTGCTTTTTGATTTTCCTTCAAAAAAGAAACTGAATCCATCATCATTTGAAGTCCGAAAAATATAAGACCGAGACCGGCAACAAATAGAGAGATCTTTTTTAACTTTTCATTTTTCAGCACAAATTTTAATAAAAACCCGCCGGTAAACATGAAAACACCGAATGAGGTCACTTTTACAGCTACTATCCACGCTGTTGTTATTGAACCAATGTTCGCTCCGATCAGATAACTTACTGAACTAGTAACCGTTACAAGCCCGACAGAGGTCATCGAAACAAGAATTGCCGTAGTAGCTCCTGACGATTGAAAAAGAGTCGTCACCGAAAACCCTGCAAATATTTTTGTAAAATCGCTCCTCGTCCATTTATCAAGTCTATCGGCAAAAGACCTGCCTGTAAAACCCGAAAGCATCGAACTGAGCTGAGTCATTCCGAAAAGGAAAAACGCAAGCCCTGCCGGCAGCATTAAAAGTTGATACATATAAATTCCGTTAAATGTGGATAGTTCTTCCAAGCGAATTCAGCACAGCTTCAAGGGATGCTTCACAAAGTGTCGGATGGGGATGGATCGCTTCAATAATATCTTCAGCAGTTGCGCCGAGTTTCATTGCCGGAATAAACTCTGAAATGAGATCTGTCGCACCGTATCCGATGATATGCGCCCCGATAATTTTGTGACTTTCTTCCTCAATTATTACTTTTACAAAACCGGTCGTGTGATTTGAGGCAACAGCTTTTCCGTTTGCACTGAACGGGAACTTGCCTGTTTTTATTTTTATCCCTTTTTCGATTGCAGTTGATTCTCTGTAACCTATTGAAGCTATTGAGGGAAGGCAGTATATGCACCCCGGATTGAGCAAGTAGTCAATTTTATGAACTTTCATTCCGGCGATCTGCTCAACAGCAATGATCCCTTCATGTTCAGCGGTATGGGCAAGCATCGGGGTCGGAATACAGTCACCTATCGCAAAAACACCTTCGATATTTGTTTTAAAAAGTTCGTCAGTTTTTATGAAACCTTTTTCATTTAGGATCACACCCGCTTTTTCAATGTCAAGTCCGTCAAGATTAGGGCTTCTGCCGACACTCGAAAGAACTTGATGAGCTTCAACAGTTGTGCCGTTATTAAGTGTTATCACCATTAAATCGTTGACTTTTTCAACTTTTTCAACAAAAACGCCTGTGTGTATTTTCATTTTTTTCTTTTTGAACTCTTTTGTGAGCTCTTTTGAAATATCAGCGTCTTCAAAAGGAATTATCGAGTTCATCGCTTCAATTATTGTAACTTCAACTCCGAACGAATGATAAATATAGGCCATTTCAACACCGATCACTCCGCCGCCGATTATGGCTATGCTTTTGGGAAGTTTTTCCTGAAAAAGGGCATGGTCTGAGCTTATTATGTTCTTTCCGTCAACTGGAAACCCTGCAACATCACGAACTTTGGAACCTGTTGCAATTATTATATTTTCTGCTTCGAACTCAGTTTCGCCAGCCTTGACAGTTTTCGGGCTTATGAACTTTGCTGTTGCAGTAACAAGGCGGACTTTGTTCTTTTTGAAAAGATATTGAACTCCTGCTCTATTTTTTGTCACTGCATTCTTTGCATGTGCCACAACTTTTGTCCAGTCAAATGTGGCAGTTGCCGTTATTCCGAATGCATCGGAATGATTGATGTTCTCAAATGTTTCCGCTGCTGCGATCAATGCTTTTGTCGGAATACATCCCCAGTTCAGGCATGTTCCGCCAAGATCGGCTTTTT
Organism: uncultured Spirochaetales bacterium; assembly: GCA_964630905.1. Classification (GTDB taxonomy): domain Bacteria; phylum UBP6; class UBA1177; order UBA1177; family UBA1177; genus JAGOEX01. The sequence continues at coordinate 46,459 of CAZVWR010000003.1, forward strand.
CTATTACAACCGGCTCAAGACCGAGCTGAGCCGCCCTTATTGCCGCAACATAACCGCCGGGACCTGCACCAATGATGAGAAGCTTCACTTTTTCCATTTTATCCTCCTTGCGACTTTATCAAAAATATACACCGCATTTTCATCCTTAATGATTATAAGCATTGCAACAAGAACTATTCCGAAAAGGGCAGTGACAACTGAAAAAGGAACAAATTCCCTGATAATTTTTTCACCAAACGCTGACATTGCCGGTATTTTTGAAAAAGCACCATATACAAAACCTTTTGTAAAATAGAGCGGCACTCCGCAAAATATTGATATTAAAAGGAATCTTAACGCATAAAAAAATGAAGCGAGAACCGCCTGCATATTTATTTTTCCACCCCTTCTGAGCATGAAGACAAGTATCACCATGCTTACAAAAGCTGAAATTGTCGAAGCAAATGCAATCCCGCCCCCTTTCATCGAGCCGACAAGAAGATATGCAGCAACAATGTTCACAACGACCGAAACGATCCCTGCAATGGTAGGGGACACCGTGTCTTCCTGAGCAAAAAAGGCAGGGAAAAGAATTCTTGTCACAGCTATGAAAAAAAGGCCTGAGATATGGAACATCAGAGCAAAAGCGGTGAGCCTTACCGATTCATCATCAAATTTTCCGAATTTAAAAAGCAGTGATACTATCTCTTCTCTCATCAGCAGAGTAAACACCGTTGCCGGAATTGATATCATTGCTGTTACTTTTATTCCGAACACCAGATTTTTGTTGAAACTTTCCCAGTTCCCGCTTTTTGCGTCCGTTGAAAGTTCAGGAAGGATAACCGTGCTTAGTGAAACAATGAAAACCCCGAGGATCAGCTCCTCAAGCCTGTTTGAGAATTGAAGAGAGCTGACAATACCTTCACCGGCCCTGTTTGCAATGTGTGTTGTGGCGATTATGTTGATCTGATAAGCCCCCATGCCCAGAAGTGTCGGAGCTATCAGGCGCATCACCTTTCTTACCCCGGGATGGAAAAATGCATTCTTCAGGTTTGTAAACGAAAATCGCATCCCCGTTTTAAGCATGAACGGGATCTGAAAAAGCATCTGAATTATTCCGCCTGCCGTGACACCTATTGCAATCGCTCTTGCCGGATTTGCAGTAAACGGTGAAAGGGCAAAAGCGGCTATGATGAATGAAATGTTGAATAATATCGGTGTGAAACCACTCGGACCGAATATACCAAGACTGTTAAGAACACCCTGAAGCAGTGCCGCAACCGAAATAAAGGCAAGATAAGGCCACATCATCTGTGTAAGAAAGACAGCTTCAGAATAAACATCATCAGAAAAAGCAGGTCCGAAGATCTTAACAAGCACTCCGGAAAGACCTATCCCGATGAAAACAGTTACCGAAAAAACCGTTATTCCGAAAGTGAACACTGCACTGAGAAAATCGGCAGTCTCCTTTTTATCGTTCCTGCTGAGATATCCTTTGAAAGTAGGAATGAAGGCGGCAGAGATCGTCCCTTCAGCAAAAAGTCTCCTTAAAAGATTGGGTATCAAAAAAGCGACAGAAAATGCGTCACTTAAAGCTGTGGTACCAAGAAACGCCGCCTTGACAGATTCTCTTGCAAGCCCTAAAAATCTTGAAATGAGGGTGAAGCCGACAAGCACATAACTGCTTTTGAGGATCGATCTTGTGCTCAAAATATCCCCTCCGGACCTTTTGTCGGATCAAGGATGTGCTTTTCATCAACACTTCCCTGCGGCTCACTTCCTGAATGAAAATACATTCTTACACCACCCGATTCAGTTACAAGACCTGTTGCGGCATCAATCGCTCTTGAGACAATTCCATAAGGCATTTTATAATCAGTCGGCTCAAAATTTGCGAGATATCTCCCCATGAAATCCATCCATACCGGAAGTGCCGCCTTACCGCCGGTCTCGACTCTGCCTATCGGTTTTCCGTGCTGATCGTTGCCGACCCAGACACCTGCAACAAGATTGGGAGAATAACCTATGAACCAGGCATCAAAATAGTCGTTCGTAGTGCCTGTCTTTCCCGCAACATGACGGCTGCAGTATGAACTTTCATCAACCTGTTCAGATCCTTCTGTCACTTCAGAAGGTTTTGGTTTTTTAACGCATTGATAGTTGTTCAGACCCCTTGCGGCTCCTGCAGTTCCGCGGTTCACAACATCTTCAAGAACTTTGTTGACTATATATGCAGTTTGAGGCGTAACAACTTGATTTTCTTCCCTTTTTGCAAAATGAATCAGTCTTGATATCTTTTCCGGAGCTGAAATATACGGATCATAAAAAACCGTATTGTCCTCAAGCACTTTTCCATATTTGTCATAAACCTTTCTGATGTATGTCGTATATGGGCTTTTTCCCATGTTCGGAAAATGGGCATAGGCATCTGTGAGTTCATCTATCGTCAGACAGCTTGCTCCGAGCATACTTCCGAATTCAGGTCTTATCTGGCTTTTTATCCCCAGGCTCTGTGCCCATTTCAATGCATCTGCAAGACCTGTTTTCTGCAAAACTCTGATCGCAGGAGTATTCATCGAATGTATCAAAGCTTCCCAGACAGTTATCTCCCCTTTGAATGTGTTTTCAAAGTTAGACGGCTTAAAATTAGTATCAACGACCGTTACAGGAGCATCCAGTATCATCGAAGCCGGGGTCAGAAGAGGCGGTCTTCCACCCTGTTTTTCAAGTGCAAGTGAATAGAAAACAGGTTTGATAGCACTGCCGGGCTGTCTGCATGCCTGTGTGGTCCTGTCAAATTCACTTATTTCAAAATCGTATCCCCCCATCAGCGCTTTTACATATCCCGAATAAGGGTCTTTTACAATTATCGCCGCCTGACTTGCCGGTATCTGCTCAAGAACAAAGAAAAACTCTTTCTTCAGTTTTTTAGAGTAGTTACGGTGATCGAACACATCCCTTGTACCCTCTTTATCAGTTGCTCTGACCATTACAACATCCCCGGGTGAAAGAACCTCTGACATTTCCCTTATTACCGGGGGATAACCTGTCGGATTCCAGGGTCTTGCCCACATCAGATCTTCAAGATATACCGGTCTTTTCACTTTTCCGACCTGAATGACCGCCTCTTTGGGCTTTGTTTCAAGGACAACGCCCTGATAATATATTCCGCTTTGAATGTTCTCTTGAGTTATTTCGCCGAAATGCTCTTTGTGTCTTGAGAGATATTTTTCAAGATCTTTTTTCAGATTTATTTTGTAAAGAGGATTTGTCACCTCTCCTTCAAACTTTTTACTTTTCTGGTAACTGTCCTCAGCATTCCTTGCGTATCCCTGCCTTTTTGAAAGCTCCCTTAATCCCATAAAAACAGCTTCGTGAGCAATTTTTGTCGCTCTCATATCAACGGTTGTCTGAACCGACATGCCTTCTTTATAAAGTTTATCAAACCCGTACTTTTCAAGAAGATACCGTCTTACCCTTTCACTGAAATAAGGGGATTTATCAAGAAAAAGCTCTTTCTGCGGATCAGTAACAACCGGCTTATCTTTGGCTTTGTTATATTCTTCCTCGTTTATGTATTTTTCTTCAAACATCCTTTTAAGAACATAATTCCGCCTTCTTAAAGCGGTTTTCGGATTCATTATCGGGTTTGCAAGAGAAGGGAATTTAGGAAGTCCCGCAAGAACAGCAATTTCGTGAAGTTCAAGCTCCCAGGCATGTTTGCTGAAATATTTTCTTGCGGCGGCTTCAACCCCGAAAGAGCCGCTCCCCAGATAAATTTCATTAAGGTAGAGATATAGGATCTCCTCTTTGGAAAGATGTTTTTCAAGTTCTATTGCAAGAATTATATCCTTTATCTTTCTTCCCCATGTCCTTTCGGTTCCGACAAAAGATTTAGCAAGCTGCTGGGTTATGGTGCTTCCGCCCTGCTTGACCCCGGTCGTAAGATATTTGAATCCCGCCCTCATCATTCCGAACAGATCTATTCCGCTGTGTTTATAGAACGAGCTGTCCTCTCCCGCGACAAAAGCAAGTCTCAGTTTTTCAGGGATCTTGTCGTAAGGGACAATTATTCTTCTGTTCTCATGATAAAATTCGGCAATAAGTTCACCGTCATAGGAGTAAACTTTGGTGCCGGCATCAGGCTTATAGTCGCTGACGGTGTTTATGGAAGGGATATCTGACTTATATTTGTAATAAACAGCGACACTTATGAGAAAACCGGAAAGTGCCGAAATCAGGATCAGCATCATAATGGTCTTCTTCAAATCAGCTATTTTTTTTATTATCGACTTTTTTTTCTTTTTTTCAGATGCCATTTTTCACTCCGAATAATTGCCGGAACGCTTCAATATAACTATTTTTTTTAAATTCAACAGCTCTTTTTACAACTTCATTCTGATCAATCCATTCAAAATCGGAAAATTCATCTGATCTTTTAAGTGACCAGCCCTGTCCAACTATCTTAATGAGAAAATAGATCTGTTCCTGACCGTCGAATTCCATGTTTTTTTTTATTTCAGGCGGGAACAAGTATTTGATAACACTAGATTTTTTCACAATACTGAGAAAATGCGACTGAATTCCAGTTTCTTCAAAAACTTCTCTGAGAACAGCATCCTGTTCATTTTCATCTTTGTCAACCCCCCCCTGAGGAAGCTGCCACGCATCAGCAACATCAGTTCTTTTTCCCGCTAATATCAATCCCTTATCATCAATTATAATTGCTGCGACATTCTTTCTGAAATTCATCTCACCCCTCAACACAGGCACAGCTTCTTTCACTTTCCCAGACATAAACTTTTGAAACGGATGCCTCGCTGTCAAGTGCCGCAACCTCTTTTTCTGCTTCGTTGAAAATAAACAGAGCTATGTTCTCTGCAGTCGGATTTATTTCATCAAACTGCTCAAGTGCATTTAGATCCTTGTGATCAAGGAGATCTGTGATCTTTTTCAAAATACGGTCTATATCCTTAAAATCCATGACAAATCCAGTCTTATCAAGCTCTTTTCTTGTGACGTATAATCTGACTCGCCAGTTGTGTCCGTGAATATTTTCACACTTTCCGCAATAATTTCTCAAACGGTGAGCGGAAGAAAAATGGATTTCGCGGTATACTTCAAATTTCATTTTTTCTCCTCTTGCGCCATCAGTGACATTTTTATTATCTTAACAGAATTCACAGGAACATTTGCATGACCTTTCTGCATACCAACTTCCACAGACCCGATCCTGTCAACAATTTCAAAGCCTTCTATAACTTTCCCAAAAACCGCATATCCGTTCGGCTCTTTGTACTCCGGATTGGGATCAAGCTGCTTTGTTGGAGAAAGTGTGATATAGAACTGGCTTGTCGCACTGTGAGGATCTCTCGTACGGGCCATCGCAAGAGCATATTTCTCATGAGTGATCAGAAGTTTTTTTGATTTTTTCCCCGATTCAGAAATAACCTCTTCAAAAGGGGGCATCTCAAATTTTACAGGTGGTTTTGTTTCTTTCTGCACCATATCGGCTGAAAAACCGCCACCCTGAATTACAAAATTCTTAACTACACGGTGAAAAATCAATCCGTCATAAAAACCGCTGTTCACATAATCTACAAAGTTTTTAACAGTCTCCGGCATTCCGTTGCCGAAAAGGGCAAGAACGATCTTTCCCTCACCCGTTTCAAGAACAACTTTATGTGTAACTTCAAGCGGATCGGGCTTTTTTTCGATGCTTCCCGCACCGGCACATCCCGTTATAACTGAGAAAATTAAAGAAAAAACCGCAAACCTTTTTAAAATCTGTTTCATTTTGACTCCTACTGCAACAAACATAAACCACGGCAAAATACCACAAAACTCTATTTCTTTCAAAGAAAATAAGTGTTGAGTCAGTTTCGTGTTAAAAAAACTTGAATTTTTCAAGATGTTCCAATAAGGTGTCTTGAGATTTTTTGACTGTTATTAAAAATAGAATTTTATTTGTTTTAGCAAGAACGGAGGAATTAATGACTCTTAAGAAAGTATTAGTACTGTTATTTGCCGCTCTTTTTATCCTTCCATTGTCAGCCGCAGATGATTTTGATGATGAATTCGGCGGATTCGATGATTTCGAAGACGAAGGAAAAAAGAAAGAAGAAAGTAAGAGTAGCGATGACGAAGATTATGATGCCGAAGATTCAGCTGAGAAAAAGAAAGCTAAGGATCAGGAAGCAAGTGATGCTGCAATGAAAGATCTTCTTGGTGATGAAGAAGAAGAGGAGATCGTTGAGAAAGAGACCAAAAAGAAAGATAAGAAAGAATCCAAGAAATCATCAAAAACTGATGAACCGAAAAAAGAAAAGAAAGTTGCTGAACCCAAAGAGAAAGGACTGAAGCCGGTTATTCTCGTTAAAGGCGGATTCACGCTTCTCGGTCAGTATAAAACCGCTCCGAAAACAACTCTCGGCTCAATGTTCGGCGGTGTTGATGAAGGTCTTTTAGGTGCAGAGTTCATTGGTGACCATGTCATTGCAAAAGGAACAATGAACATCAGAACCGACAATCCTCTTATCGACAAAGGGAACAACCCCCTTGCAAAAAAGAATCTTCACACCATCCAGAACGGTGCTGAGAACGGTCTTTATGAACTTTACGGCGGACTTAAGTTCTTCGACATATTTGTAAAAGCGGGAAAAATGCTTCCTGAATACGGCCTTGTTGACACATATCAGACGATTGGAATGGGATTCACAACTCCTTTCCTTACAAGAAGTCTTCTCGCAGTTGAAGGTTTTATTCCTGAGACAGATGCAGGTATTGCACTTGGCTACAAAGGGACATTCGCTGATGCACACACAATACTTGTCGGGCTTATGCTCGGAACCGGTTCCGTTGCTTCAGATTTCTGGAACAGCGACAAGACAATGGGTCTTTACGGTCGTTTTGGATATATGCATGAATACATTCAGGCAGCAATCGGTTTTCAGTACAGGACAGATTATTTCAATGACGCTGCATACACTATTAAATCAAAAAATGCCACTTTCATTGGATTCGGTGTTCATTTGAGAGCGAGTATTGCCGGCTTTGAAATGCCGCTCACTTTTGATTTCAACCAGATGGACATGTACCAGAAGAAAACAGGAGTTGCCACAAAAAAAGTAGCACAAAACATGCTTCTTTCACTGGCTCCCGGATATGCATACTCATTTGACAGCGAATGGGCAGACAAGATCGGTCTTGCTGTAAGATTTGACCTTGTAAAAGGTGTCTATACAAAAGGAGCTAAATATCTTGATTACGGAATAGAATCTTCTGATACTGCAGGTTCAAGCTACACAGGCTTCAAGAGTGATTCTGTAATTTTCAGAATCGGGGCTACCCTTAATTTCTTTGCAAAAGATATCAAAGGTGTCCGTTCATTTGCAGGTGTAACTTTCCTTGTACAGCCGGAATCAAAGATAGTCGGTGCATCTTCAACAAAAAATATTGCCGGAGAATACGACTACGGTTTCACAACATTAATGCTTTCAGCCGGTGCTGAAATGTAATTGTTTCAAGTATTTATTTTTAAAAGGGGGCTTAGTGCTCCCTTTTTTTTTGACTTTTTCCAATGTTTGCTTTACCTTGATTCATAAGAAAGGTCGGAATGAGACATTTTTTTGGAGGATGTTATGAAAAAATTTTTGGTGTTATTTACGGTTGTTGCCCTGTTTTCAGGATTTTTTTATTCCTGTGCAGAAAAACAGGTTGACAAAAGAGAACTTGTTAAGGAGCTCGTTGAAAAAGGTGATTTCCAGCAGGCAAAAGTTGTATTGATAGGTCTGAGAGGACAGTATCCAAACGATCAGACACTTACAGATCTTGCAAAACAGGTTGATGAAAAAATCGCTGAAAGTATCTATAAGAAATACTGGGAAGAGGCTGAGCAGGGTGGTTCAGCGGAAGACTGGATAAAAGCAATGATAAAGATCAAAAATGTAGAAAACCTTAACAAAGATATGGTTGATAGCTGGATAAAAAAAGCATCTGAAAAATGTGTTGATGCCGGGGCCAAAAAACTTAATGACGGGCTTCTTCTCGGGCTTCTTGATAAACTTGTTCAGAGATATCAGGTAATTACCCACCATGACAGACTTATGTACATCACAATGTTTGTAAAAGAAGGGAGATTCCCTTTGAAAGAGTGGAAAGATACTTTCATTACTAAATATGCGGAACTTATGGATCCCGAAACAGAAGAATTCATCGGATGGCCGAGACCGGAAAAACCCGCTGAAGAAAAGAAATAGTTCTATCCGCCGCTTACAGGCGAAAAGATCTCTATTGAATCTCCGTCATTAACAGGTTCGTTATTCCAATCCTGTTTTCTGATTATTCTGCCGTTTTTTACAATGGCAATGTTTTCATTATTGAATTTAAGAAATGAAACAAGCTCGCTTAATGTTGCCGATGATGTTTCTAAAGCCTTGCCATTAACTTTTATCATTTCAGTCACCGCTTATTTTGTAGCCTGCTTTTCTAAAGTCGTTGAAAAGTTTCTGCTGGGTGTTCTTCATTTCATCACCGGTCAGGGTTCTTTCTTTTGCGTTGAGAATTATCCTGAAAGAGATGCTCTGAAAACCTTCAGGGATAGGTGAACCGGCAAAACAGGATACAAGTTTTGATTCAATGAAAATCTTAGGATCGACTGATTTCTTAATTATCTTAAATAGTTCTTCAACTTCTATTTTTTGCGGAACAATTACTGAAACATCAAATCCGGTCGAGGGAAACTTCAAAAGAGGTGCAAATTTCATATTCCTTTCAGGAAGTGAGAAAAGTGCTTCACGGTCAAGCTCAATATAATAAACAGGAATGGAAATATCATATTTTTTAAGAATAGCGGGGTGAACTTCGCCCATAATACCCAGCTCCGTTTTTGCAAAAGCGATAACAGCCGACCTTCCGGGATGAAGGATCACATCACCGAGCATGAAGCCGTCTTTTATTCTGTCAAAACGAAGCTGAGGAGTCCTGAGTTCCTTTGATATTGAAAGAACAACGCTTTTCAAAAGATCAAATCCGGCCTTTTCACCTGTTGCAATGAAACCGATCCTCTTCTTTTCACCGTCAGCAGTAAATATCCTGCTGAACTCAAACAGGCTGAAATCTTTGAAGTTCTTAAGATTCTCAAACACATTCTTTGTCATCGCCAAAGCAAGAGAGTATCTGAGATAAGGAGTTTCTTTTTCTGCAACAGTTTCAATAAGTTTCTCTTTATTGAAAGGGACTTTTTCAAGTTCATCAGGACCGCAGAAAGAATAATTTATCACTTCGCTTGCACCGAAACAGTTCACAAAAATATTCCTGACTGCATTCCCTTTTTCAAGATCAATATTGACCGGAGCTCTATCCATATTGAAAAGGGGGCTGACCGGCTCAATGTTGTTATAGCCGTAAAGTCTCCCTATCTCCTCAATTATATCTTCAGCCCTTGAAACATCCTTGCTCCTTCTGTGTTCGGGAATTTCAACAACGAGCGTTCCACCTTTCATTTCAAGTTTAAAATCAAGAAAACTCAGCATCGAAACTATCTCAGTATCGGGAAGTTTTTCCTCTGTTATACCAAGGAAAGAGCGGATCTTTGCAGTTGTAAGTGTGATGTGACCCTTGAAACCGTAATTTGCACTGTTATCGGCAACTGCAAGCTCAGACAGGATCACCGCACCCGGAATAAGTTCTTTGGTAAGTTCAACAAATCTCTGCATCGCAAGATAGCAGTTCTCCACCCAGAGTGCTTTTTCGAATCTGCTTGAAGAATCAGTCCTGAGATCGAGCCGGGTCGAAGTTTTTCTTACACTTGAAGGATGAAAAAGAGCAGATTCAATGAAAATTTCAGTCGTATCATCCTTTACTTCGCTGTTAAGACCACCCATTACACCGGCTATCGCAAGTCCTCTTGCTGTATCTGCTATTACTGCATCTTCCGCTTTCAGCATTCTTTCCAAACCATCAAGAGTAACGAATTTTTCGCCTTCAGCCGCATCTCTGATGACTATTTTATTTCCTGCAATATCGCGTCTATCGAAAGTATGCATAGGATGACCGGTCTCGTACATGACGAAATTTGCGATGTCAACAATATTGTTTATCGGTCTAAGACCAATATTTTCAAGCCTTTTCTTCATCCAGTCAGGGGAAGGAACCACTTTGAGTCCTCCCATTTTTAACCCAAGATAATGAAGACATCTTGCTGTATTTATTTCGATCTCAAACTTTTCTTCAACTTTGTCCGCCTGAATACCTGTATATTTAAGTTCATTTTTCCAAGGTCTTTTGAACAGTGCACGAAGCTCCCTTGCAATACCGAAATGACCCCACAGATCAGGTCTATGGTTTATTGTTTTGTTTTCAATCTCAATCACGAAATCCTTTTCGCCGAAGATCGTTGAAATTGGTTTTCCTGCAACGAGAGAATCATCAAGAACAATAATTCCGTCGTGATTGGTTCCAAGCCCCAGTTCATCTTCAGCACAGATCATGCCGCAGCTTTCAACACCCCTGATCTTCGCCGGCTTGATCTCAAAATTGCCCGGAAGCACAGTTCCAAGAGGAGCAAACGCGACAGTCTGACCTTCTGCAATGTTCGGCGCTCCGCAAACAACAGTCTGTCTGCCTGATCCATCAAATACCGTTGCCAGATGAAGCCTGTCCGAATCAGGATGAGGCACAACCTTTTCAACTTTTGCAATGATCACTTTATCAAAGTGTGCACCGACCCAGTGAGCCCCTTCAACTTCAGCAGATCTCATTGTCAGCTGTCTGGATATTTCCTCAGCAGCAATGTCATCAAGTTCAATATAATCTTTAAGCCAGTTAAGAGATAATTTCATTTTCAGTCTCCAAGCTAAAACTGTTTCATAAAACGGAGATCACCGCCGTGGAAATGACGGATGTCGTCAATGCTGTACTTCATCATAACAAGGCGTTCTATTCCGCCACCAAACGCAAACCCCTGATATTCTTCAGGATCTATTCCGCCATTTTTCAAAACATTAGGATGTATCATTCCGCATCCAAGATATTCTACCCAGCCTGACTGCTTGCAGACAGAGCACCCTTTTCCTCCGCAGATCTGACATTTGAAGTCAAGCTCAAATCCCGGTTCAACAAAAGGAAAGAAAGAAGGCCTGAGCCTTATTTCAACAGGATGTCCGAAAATATTTGAAACTATTTTCTTCAGCGTATATATCAGATTTGCAATAGAGATGCCTTTATCGACGACCATCCCCTCTATCTGATGAAAAGTGTGCTCGTGACTTGCATCAACTGCTTCATTTCTATAGACTTTTCCAGGAGATACAAATTTAAATGGAGGCTTTCTGGACTGCATTCCTCTTATCTGGACAGGTGAAGTCTGAGTCCTTAGAAGCATGCCGTTCTTTAGCCAGAAAGTGTCCTGAGCATCTCTTGCAGGATGATCATCAGGAATGTTAAGAGCATTGAAATTATAATATTCAGTTTCCATTTCAGGACCGTCAATTATCTCAAACCCCATCGAAATAAAAAGCTCTTCCAGTTCGTGCCTCACCTTGGATATCGGGTGCACGGAACCCTGAACAGGCTCACTGGGCCATGTTATATCGCTCCACTGGCTTTCAATTTTTTTCCGGATCTCTTTTTCTTCAAATTCGATCTGTTTCTCATTTATGGTCTTTTCCATATCTGATTTTATCTGGTTTATTAACTGTCCAACTTCCTTTTTCATTTCATTTGAAAGGTCCTTAAGATCTTTCATTATCGAAGTAACAGCACCCTTCTTGCCCAGAAACGACACTCTCAATGTTTCTAAAGCATCTTTTTCATTAACTGAATTGATCTGCTCTAAAAAGTCCTTCCTTAAATTTTCCAGTTGATTTTTCATGAACCGACCTCTGAATCTGAAACTGTTAATTCAATCCGACAGCAACAATAGGAAAATACTAATAAACTTAGTTTTTTCAAGAAAAAACAGCCCGTAAAGTTTGAACTATCCTGAAAATATGCTAATATCGATCAACTTATTTGTGGAGTTCAAAATGAAAAAAAGGATCGCTTTCATAGGTGCCGGCAAAGATGATGTTAAATTTATAAGATTTATCTCGTGTCTTCCCGAATTTGAAATATCACTTATGGCAGACGATCGCAAAGACTCCGCAGGGATCAAATATGCGGAAGAAAATCAAATAAGAACAGTAACTTCACTTAGCGAAGCGATCAAATTTCATGATATAAATATCTTTGCAGTATTTTCTCCAGGTATTGATGTTTTTAAATTTTCACAGTCTGTTAAAACTGATCAGACCGTTGTCGACAGAAAACAGTTCGAATTTCTGTATGACACTGTCAGTTCACTTATTTTGACAAGATATTCGTTTGTTGAAGAAAACTTCCTTTCAAACACAAAGGAAATTAAAAAAGCCATATCTGATTTCGGCATGATAACAAAAAACATCGATATTCTCGCAATAAACGCTTCGATTGAAGCTGCAAGGGCAGGAGAATCAGGCAAAGGGTTCGCAGTTGTCGCATCAAACATAAAAGATCTTGTGAAAAGCAGTCGTGAAATGCTTGTTCACATAAAATCCATTCTTGAAAAATTTACAAAAACACACCAGCACATGATAGATCTGAGAACTGCTCTTGTGGGAAAGGAATCAGATAAAAACGAATTAGAGTAATATCAATCACTCGACATCAAAAAGAGTTTTTCGAAAAGCAGGGTCAGGAAAAATAATTGCAAGAACAATGGAAGCTTTCTGTTCCCCGATCGAGGAAGACGCGTTTTCGTAAAAATCTTTGGCATATTGAACAGAAATCTTGTTCAGCTCGTCATCAGACATCTCTTCCCTGTACCAGCTTAAAGAATAAGCTTTCATTTTATCGATCATGTCGCTGTAATTGTAAAGAACATCTGTGATTTCCTCATCATTGAATTTCTGTTCCATCAACCTCTCTTTTAAATTAAGGCTCCAGATCTTTTTCACATTTTCGGTGTGACCTTCCCATGTCTTTTCCTCTCTTTCCTTGTATTCATTGAGAGCTTCTGAATCATTATTTTTTCTCATTCTTTCAATTTCTTTCTTCATTTCTGTCATTTTTCTTTGAAGAAAGAAAAGATCTGTGTTTTGTTGCGGCAGTTCACCGCTTCCGGAAAGTTGACCTTCTTTTTTTGTATTCAGATCGATTTTTAAAGCTTCTATCTCTTTTGCATTTATCTCCGTTTTTTTTCTCAGAAGCGATAACTCCCTGTTTTGAGAATACATCACTGTTCCTGTAACAACAATAAAGAAAATAAAAACCGCAGTCTGCCAAACTGTTTTTTTACTGATCTCTTTCATTAAAACACACCTCTCTTTCAAAAAAACTTTTTTTCCACCAATCAATCTGTATGGATGAAAATCCGGTCTTTTTCAACTTTTCTTCAACTGATGACCTTCCGGCAAGAGAATAAAGAAAGTAAATAAGTTTATTCGATCTGATTTCTGTTAAATCTTTTCTTGTTGATATTGAAAAAAACAGCTCTTTTGAATCTTTATCCGCATTATTGTAAGGAAAGCAGAAACTTTTATAAAGATTTGAAAAAAAATCACCGGATGTTTTTTTACTGACATTAGTCAGTGAAAATCTGCATGACGCATCTTTTGTAAACCCTTTCCCTTCTGACAGCCTCAGTTTTTTATTTGACAGAACCCTTACCGGAAGCCCTTCCATTTTTTTTTCAATTTTTACAGAAACGAAATAAACCCCTTTTTCAAATGTGCCTTTTAAATGTGAATATCCCGTCTCGTTATCAATTTTTATATCTCCTTTCTTCGAACCGTTAATAGTGATCTCTCCTTTTCTGATTCCATATATTATAAACTCGACAGGTGTCTGAGAGGCAATCTCGGTATAAAAATATCCGTATGATTCGTTTTTCGAATAACTGTCAATGATCTTAAGCTCTATTTCGTTGGAAAAAATCCTTTTACCTTTATCGGGAAGATAATAAAGGGAAATGAATATATCTTTAAACCGGTCATTTTTATCAGCAGAAACCCATTTTTCATATTTATCTATGTCAGTAAAAAAAACAGTGTAATAACCTGACAGACCGTCTTCGCCGCTTAATGATATAACACTTAAAAAAAAGAAGGGGAGCAGAAACGCCCCCCTTGAAAACAGCTGTAGCATAAAAATTTATCTTAGTTCTTCAAGCAAAAGCATTGATTTCAAATAGATCTCATCTGTAGGAAGAAGAGATTTCATAAGCATTTCAAGTATTTTTACAGATTTTGCCTTATTTGAATCTTTCGATCCTGATGCATCCCAGAACATTGCCTGAGCTTTAACGGTTATCGCCTTAAGTCCTTCTTTTGCAGTCTTATTGTTTCTGTCAATATAAAGTGCATCAACGAAATCCTTTCTTGCAAGAGCGATGTCATTCTTTTCAAGTTTTTCAAGTCCCGATTTAGCATATGCTTCAGCAACAACAGATTCGATCTTTTTGGTAGCTCCGGTAGTCTGAACCTCTCTAACACCTTCCTCTTCATATTCCTTCTTAAATTTCTCCTGTACCATCTTGAGTTCAGCGACATTTATTTTTCCGATAGTCTCTTCATACTTTTTCTGAACCTGATCTTTTTTAACTTTTGCATTTTCCTTGTCTTTTTCAACAAGTGCACTCTTTTGGGAATTCATCTTGTCAATTTCGACTTTGAGTTTTTCAAGCTGGTCAACAAATTTTGCTTTTGCTTTTTCCCAGTTTGCTTTCTCTTTATCAAGAATTTCCGTTCTTCTTGCCTTTCTCTTATCCTTTTCTGCAAGAAGCTTGTCTCTCTTAGCCATCATCTGCTGTTTCTGGGCTTCTCTATCCTGTTTTTCCTTAAGTTCCATGTTGTCGTATTTATCAGTTATGGCTTTTTTGGTGTCTTCATACCATTTTTCCTTTGCAGATGAGGTCTTCTGCCACACAGCATCCTGTTTCTTTGTGTCTGCATGATGTTTTGCTTTCATTTCTTCAAGTTTTCTAGCCCAGACATTATTAACACTGTCAATTTCACCTGCAATAGCATCAATCTGCTTATTGTTGGCGGCAAGACGGGATTTCAAACCGGCAGTTTTTCTGTCAAGAGCTGCTGTTCTCATGTCTTTTTCTTTTGCCCACTGTTGCTGAAGTTTAGCTCTTTCATCTTTTCTTGCCTGAAGCTTTTTGTCTCTTTCGGCCTGTGCCTGTTTTATGAGGTTATCATTGTTTGCCTTGAATTTACCCTTATCTGCAAGGAACATCTTGAATGTCTTTTCAGCTTCAGCCTTCTCCTGTTTTTTCTTGGCTGTAAATGCCTTGTTCTCATTCTGCAGTCTCTGGTTTTCAGATCCGAGCTTCATGTCAAGTTCGGTAAGTAATTTTTCATACTTCTCATCTATTTTTGAAATTTCCTTCATAACAAAACTGTCATGCGATTTTTCAAGAACACCAAGGTCTTTTGAAACTTTTGCCAGATCTGATTTAAGTTTTGCAAGCTCCTTGTTCCTTTCACCGGAAAGTTTTGCAAGTTCGGCGGCCAGCGTTTTTTTGAATCCGCCTTCAGCCAGAGCCTTCTGCTTCATCGTTGCACCGTTTTCAGCCTTAAGGGCGGCCGTTTTCTGTGCTTTTTCTTTTTGAAGATTGGCTATATCAGCTTTCATTTTATTTCTTATATCTGCAAATTTCTTTGCGATAACAGCGTGCTCACTCTTGATCTGAGCATCAACGCCTTTTGTGTTCTGGGCTGCTGCAGTTTTCTTTGCAGACAGATCAGCCATGACTTGCTTATTTGCTTCTGTAAGTGCAGTGATCTTTGCATTCTTTTCTGTCTGGAGATCTGCTTTCTGCTTCTGAAGATTTGCGATCTCCTTGTCAACCGGATCTGTTACTTCTTTAAGTTTTGCAGGATCGACCTTCTTTATTTTGATCTCCCATGCTTTTATCTCTTTTCCAATGGCTGCGATTCTTTGCTGTTTTTCGGCAATACCAGCTCTTATTGAACCCTTTTCCTTGTCAGCGAGAGCTTTATACTTATTATTAATGTTTGCCTTTTCAGAATTGATAGCTGCAATTTCAGCCACTTTCTGTTTTTCAACATCGGCTTTTCTTGCCTTAACACTTCCTGCAATCTGTTTTTCCCTTGCCTGTCCGTTTGCAGAAATCTTCTTTGCATTAGCGGACTTTGCACCGATCTGAGCCTTGTGTGACGAGTTTTCTACAGCAACTTTTTTCTGATGAGCGGCAATTGCAGTGCCTTTCTCTTTTTTCAATCCGGCAAGTTCCTTGTTGATTGTAATAAGTTCAAGGTTTTTTTCTTTCTCAAGCTTTTGAAGTTCTGCCTTGTTCTTTTCAATATCGCGCTCGTACTTTGCTTTCTCAAACTTTATCTTTCTTTCATAACTTGCTTCAGCAAACTGAATTTTTCTCTGTGTTGACTGTTCATCAACTTCCATTTTTCTCATTGCTGCAGTGTGATCTCTTTCAAGTTTAGAAAGCTCAACTTTGTTATCTTTAAGAGCCGCCCTTCTTTCATCATAATTCTGCTCTGCGTTGCCCTTTGCCTGTGCTATTGCATCAAGAAGTTCCTGGTGCTTGTTGATCTCTTCAACCTTCTGATTGTCAAGTTCTGCAACCGCCTGATTCATCTTATCAACAATGGAATCGACATTGAAAGGTGCCATTTTCTGTTCGTAATTCTTATCTATGGCTGCAACTTTTTCCTCAAGCTTTGAGATTTTTTCATCAAAGGATGCTGCGATCTTCTGTTCTTCTGCTGAAAGATCGTTCATTTTCTTTGCAAAAGCCTCTTCCGATTTTGCATCTTCGGCAGCTGCCTTTTCAAGCTCTTTCATTGTTTCAGCTTTTACAGCTTCAATTTCTTTGGCTATGTCTTCTTCAACTTTTGCAGATTTCTGAGCATAAGTATCTTCTATATTGTTGAGCTTCACATCAAGTTTGTTGAGCTCTTCCATCTTTTTCTGC
This sequence comes from uncultured Spirochaetales bacterium, assembly GCA_964630905.1. GTDB lineage: Bacteria > UBP6 > UBA1177 > UBA1177 > UBA1177 > JAGOEX01. Next base: position 63,416 of record CAZVWR010000003.1, read on the forward strand.
TCATGTTTTCCGTCGATCTCTGCAATTTTAGATTTTTCATCTTCTATCTGAGTTCTGAGCTTATTGTCTTCTGCAGTAAGCCTGTCAACCTCTTTGCTGACGAAATCACCCCATGATGCCCTGAAACTTTCCGTTACTTCAACTTTTTTATTCTGCTGAGCCATTATTTTATCTTCAATAGCGGATGTTTTGTTTGCGTATTCGTCTTCTATCTTTCCTTTAGTTTCTTCAAAACGACCGCTCTCAGCAGCAATCTTTTCTTCAATACTGCCAATCTCTGAAAGAAGTTTTTCACTCTTTGCCCTAAGCTCGTTCTCCTTCTTCATTTTTTCATTTTCTTCGTCATCAGAAGTCTTTGCCACTGCATCCTGGACCTGAGCAATCTTTGTTTCATATTCCTGCTCTATTTTTCCAATAGCCTCTTCATTCTTTGCCAGTTTCTGATCAGCGGCGGTTATTTCTTTCTCGTTTGCCTTGATCATCTCTTCTTCTTTCTTTGACTTGAGTGTTTCTGTTTCATCAGTATGTCTGCTTACGGCTTCTTCAAGTTTTGACTTTTCTGCAACAAGTTTGTTAAGGGATGTTTCATACTCTTTTTCCACTTTCTGCTGAGCGTCGGTCTTTACTTTTGCATATTCAGCCTCAACCTCTCCTCTTTTCTTTTCTATATCTTCCTGGATCTTACCCATGGCGTTAACATTTTTCACCATGAACTCTTCAATCTCTCTATCATATTTCTCAAGTTCCTTTGTTTTATCAGATTCCTGAGAATCATATTTTGCGAGATTCTGGTTGAGTTCATCAAATCTCTTCTGGTATTCTTTTTCAACAACGACATTATACTTTCTGTCTTCATCCTCATTCTTCATTTTAACAGACTCGTTGTCTGCCATTATCTTCCGCTCTTCCTTTTCAAATTCTTCAACCATCTTCTGGATCTCGGCATCTATCTCTTTATTTTTTCCCTCAAGTTCCTGCTTTTTCTTTTCAAGTTCAGAAACTTTCTTGGTTATTCTGTCCCCTTCAACTTTTTCAAGATCTTTCTGCTTGTCGTAGAAAGTATCTTTTTCTTTCTGGAATGCAGTTTTCCAGTCGGTATAAGCCTTGTCATGAGCTTTGAGTTCCTTATCTTTTTCATCTTCTCTTTTTTTGTTGGTAACTTTTATTACGCCTTTTTCTCTCTGCTCGATCTGAGTTATCTGGCTCTCAAGGTTTACGATCTCTGTTTCAAGACTTGAATCATCCTTTTCCCACTGATACTTCATTTCCTGAACTTTTTTCTTTAACTCATCTTCCGCATCCTTCTGGTTTTTCGCAATCCCTTTTTCCTGTTCTTTGGTATCAGCTATCTTCTTTTCTCTCTCCTTGATGTTGTCATTCACCCATTTATCAATGTCAAGAAGCTGTTTTGCCCGCCATTTTCTTGCTTCTTCTATTTTGGATTTAAAACCCTTGTGAATCTGCTCAACAGCTTCGGCATCTTTGGGGTTCGGCTGAAGATATTTGAGGCGCACATTTCTATCTTTTTTAAAAACCATATACTTATAGCCCTGTTCTCTGATGTTTTCGTCAGCCTTTCTGACATCTTCAAGTGTTCTGAGGGCGGTTCTATAATCATTTGCATTCATTGCATCACTTGCTTTAGGAAGACCTTTCCTTATTTTGTCAATATCATCAAAAAGAGATTTTGCCGTATCATTCTGTGAACAGTTGCATTTCATTTCGTTCGCAGCACGGTTGAATATGTCTGCCGCTTCATCCATATCGCCTTTATCATAGGCATTGAAACCCTTCACGATCTCGTTTTTAACTTCGGTATAGGATGAGAGCTTCTTTGAGCTGCTGCTTGAACTGCTGCTTGAGCTGCTGCCTGAAGAAGAAGATGATCTGGAAGACGACTTGCTTGAAACATTTTCAGACACAAGCGATTTCACAACACCGATGATATCTGAAGCGAGATCTTCGCCGTCAGCATCATCGCCTGCAGTAACAGGCTTGTTCCCGAGTCTTTTCATTCCGCTGTCATAGAGAGAAACCGCTATTTTCACACCTTCTCCTTTGCGAACCTGGACACGGGTGGTGATTATATAGTCAACCCCTTCTGCATCAGAAGCAACCTGAACAACACACTTCAGTTCACCGTTGCATCTTGTTATTTTTGCAGACTGCGCAGAAGAAAGGACATCCTTCTCGCCCACAATATCCGCCTCTCTGACCGTTGAGAACAGCAGTGAAAGATTGTCGTCAATTTCTCTTGCGAGTTTTTTTTCTGCTCCGCTTTTACCGATCGTTGAAACAACAACAACCTTGCTCTGAGCACTCACTGTTAAAGAAATAAGCAGAATGAACAAAAATCCGGAAACACTAATGATCCTTCTCACTGGACCCTCCTGTCAAACGATATGATAAAGTAACAATTTAAACACCACTAAAATCTTAGTGCAGGTTAGAATATAAATACATCGTCACTTTGTCAAATTTTTTGTCGTATAATTACTTAAATTTATTTAGATAAGGTGTGTGTGTGTGAAAAATGCGAAATTTATTGCAAAAAATCAGCTGTTTAAAATGTGATCTGTATCAACAACGATCTTTCTGAAATTTTCTTCATCAGAACCTGAAAGTTTTTCAATGACAGTCTTGTGGTGAAGAAAAGGATCTATTACTTTCCCTTTTTGGCCAAGATTTATCTGGTAATGAAGGTGCGGAGCAGTTGTTTTTCCGGTATTTCCTGAATTTGCAATATGATCTCCGGGCTTTACTTTCTGACCCACATCGACAAGAACTTCTGCAAGATGAAGATATTTATAGACAAAAGGCTTCCCTTTTTCTTCTATTTCTATGCAATACCCGTTGTATTTTGTTATCCAGTTCTTTCTTGAAACAGTTCCCTCAACTGTAGAATAAACGGGGGAGCCTACAAGAGCCTTATAGTCCACACCCTCATGTTTGGGAGCCCTGTCGTCAAGAAGACTTGTAACCTGAAAATATTTCTTGATGGGACTGAAAGGTGATATTATCTTTTCTATCATTGTGCCGTCTTTGTAATAAAACTTTCCGTCATCTGATCTTTCTGGACGGAATCTGTACACACTGATGTGTTTGTTGAACTTTTTTGAGCTGTAGTCGACCGCAATTATCTCAATGAGATCCGGCATGTCGTTCCGCTTCTTTTTTTCTTCATCCGGTATCACTCTGAAAACAAATTTAATCTTATCCTGTTTTCTTACATCGTTACGCAAAACCATATCCCACATAAGCAACCTTCCTATGTGTGCACTCAAAAGATTTGCAAGATTAGGAATGCCGGTTTCTGATGAAAGGGCCGCAACTGTTTCGCTCTGACTGAAAGCGGAAAAGAAATTTTCCTCTATAACAACAGATCCATTTAAAGGTTCTCCCGGAATATGGCTGCTTTTTGCAGGCTTTTCCTGAGGTTTCTCGGTCGAACTGACAGCAACACCACTGTCAGCTGTATTATTTTCTTTTTCCAGTGAAACATCCTCTTTTTGAGCAGATTTATTATCATCCTCTATGGAAACATCAGAGACTTCCTGCTCCCTCATTACGATGACCGCAACAAGGATCAGGTTCATTAAAAAGGAAAGGAAAAACATAGTTTTCCACTTTTTTATCTGAGGATTGGAAAAAAGATAACCGCTCATTTCTCCCTCCCGAAAAGAGCAGAATAAAAAACTGAGTCCGTTTCAGAAATGGCCAGGGCTTTTGCCGAACCGAATTCCGAAGCTATCTGATTCAGCACATGCTCATTCTGTTTTTCATAAAAAAAGAATGCAAAATCGGCATTTCTTAAATTATTCGTACCATTGATATCGCTTCTGATAATGCCTTCCTTTTTTAAATAAAGAAATGAGTTCCAGTTCAAACCTTCATATCCGCCCATTACAAAAACAGTCGCTTTTTCAGGTGCTATCCTGTTAAGTTCATCAACAAGTTCAAGTATGTCATAACCCCAGAAATTTCTCTGCATTCTAAATTCAGCCGCTCCTTGTACTCCGCCGATCAGCTGATTATAAAATGCAGCTCCTCTTTTTGCAAATTTTACATTGAGAGGAATTAGAGAAACGGCAGAAAAAAAGAAAATCATTGAAACAGCAACTGTTTTGAATAACTCGTTTTTCCCTGCCAGCTTCTTTATTTCCGAACTGATATAGAAAACGCCGGCTGTCATCATGAGCGGATATCCTGTGAACCAGTGTTTTATCCCGCCAAATATAGGAACTGTTGGAAGTGCAATGAGAAATATCGGGAAAAGGGAACCCGCAATAAATACAAAATTCACCTCTTTTTCATTGCGGTTCTGTTCTGTTAAAACTTTTTTAGACAGATAATATATTCCCGAAATAAAGAATATAAGCTGCGGCAGAGGTGTGGTAAAAAATGTCATAGCCCACGGAAAGCTGAACGGGAAAGGGCCTCTTGAGAGTTCAGCCCCGAAATAATAATTGGTATAGTTCACATGTTTTGTATGAAAATAGAAGTATTCGATAAAACGGTTGATGGTGTCAAACCATATCCACGGCCAGCTGATGAAATATACAGGCAAAGAGATGGCGACAAAATAGTAATAGACATTTGGCACAGCTCTGAAAAAACCTTTCAATCCTTTGAATTCAGTTTGTTTTTTGTAGTTTATGAGGTAAAGCGTGAGCCATCCTGCAAAAAGGAGCGGCGGTATAAAAAAAACATTATGTTTTGCAGCCATAGCAAGACCGAAAAAGACGGCAGTAAGAATTCCCGATGCTTTGCTTCGGGTTTTTATGTTTACAGCATAAAGTATGAATGTTCCGCTCCAGAAAAAAAGTATCGGCATATCAAAACATGCCAGATGGGAGTGAAAGAAAATATGAGGCATCAGAAAGAACATGACCGGTGAAACCACAGCTGTGAACCTGTTAAAAAATAAAAGTCCGAAAAAATATATCATCACAGCCGTTAAAGCGGCAAAAAGAGCCGCTACAAATCTGGCAGACTGTGCGAAACTCATCCATCCGAGCTTTCTTTCAAAAAGATACTGGGAAAAACCGAACATCGTTTTTATGAGTGTGGGATGTTCATTGTTGTACTTGAAATATCTGTCTATCGATTTTTTTGAGAACGGTTCAAGAAGGTTGCCTGTGCTGAAACTTTCTTCCATCGATTCAAACCAGTCGGCTTTAATTGATGCGGCTTTCATATAAAAACCTTCATCTCTTACAAATCCTACAAGGTGTGATGTCAGAAAAATATAAAAAAATACTGAAAGACCTATGGCTGCCGCAAAAAAAAGATCTTTAAAATTTACAGTTCCAGATAATTTCATTCTTCAATATATCCGTTAAAAACAAAGTGTCTCTGCCCTGCATCTTCCGTCTTAAACCTTAATTCAAGAACTTTGCTGTCCGCCGGAATCACAATGGTGTTTGAATAAACTTTTCTCTCACTTTTATTTGAATAATTTAAAAGGCTTACTCCGTCTATTAGCAATTCAACATCAATGGGGGATCTGTTTTGTGACCTGTATCCCGTTTCAAGAAATGCGGTGTTAAAAAATATCTGCCCCTTAGCCGGCAGATCGAATTCAACATGAAGGATCATTCCGGTTTTCGGATGTGCCCAGACCGCTTTCTGCTGTTTTCCGTTCATTGCCGCAGTTGTAAGACCGACATAATTCCAGTCGTCTTTACCGCACTGCCATTTTGTTGAAGATGACTTTGTGCAGGGGAATTTTTCATCCCCTTTTGAAAACCATATTTTTTTTGCATTTCCGATATCTCTTGAAAAAACGAGTGGCTTTCTTTGAGATTCTGTTCCGTCAGAACCGATGACCACAACACCTGAACCGGCTTTTATTATTTCAAGCTCATTAACTCCGGTTCTGCCCGATATCTCTTTCCAGCTTTCTTCACTTTTTAAAAGAAAAAACATCTTCCCGCCATCTTCCTTCATCAACCGGATGTCTTTTTCTGCTGTCTCTTTTAAAGTGAGATACACTGGATGAATTCCGGGATCAATGTATTTAAGAAATCCGAGGTCCCAGTCAACTTCGGGAAAAACAATATCACCCTGTTCAAACTTTGAATTCAGGACATTTGCAAATGCTTTTTCGGTCTCTTCGTCAACACCGGACCTGTCACTGAAAAACCACCAGAAAATAAAGGTTGAAGGGATGGAAATAAAGAACAGGATAACAAGAGATCTGCTAATTATTTTATCTATATTCATATCTTAAGAGTAAGGTTGATGTCCTTTGAAACAGCCGAATGGGTTATCGCTCCGACAGAAATGAAATCTGCACCCAGTTTTGAAAGTTCGTTTATCTTTTCAAGAGTGACTCCGCCTGAAATTTCAATAACTGCTTTTTTATTAATTAATTCAATGGCTTTTGACATCATATCAACAGACATGTTATCAAGCATTATAACATCAGCCCCTGATTTAAGAGCTTCTTTAACCTCTGAAAGATTTGAAGTTTCAACTTCGATCTTCAGGAGATGGTGCGCCTTTGCACGGACAGATCTGACCGCCTTTTCAATTGAGCCTGCCATTGCAATGTGGTTGTCTTTTATCATAATTCCGTCATCGAGTCCGAAACGGTGATTTGAGCCGCCGCCTGTTCTGACCGCATATTTTTCGAGCGTTCTCCACCCGGGAGTCGTCTTTCTTGTGTCTGTTATCTTTGTTTTGGACTTTTTATCAACTTCTTTGACATACTTTGAAGTAAGAGTTGCTATCCCGCTCAACCGCTGAAGAAAGTTGAGAACCGTTCTCTCAGCTTTTAAAATTGAACCGGAACTGCCCGAAACGGTCATTATTACAGTCCCTGCTGATATTTCATCACCGTCGCTGACATTTATTTTAACTTTTATAGAACTGTCAATAGATCCGAATATGTAAGCTCCAAGGTCAACTCCGCAAATGATCTGGTCCTCTTTTGCTTTAATGACCGCACGCCCCTGTCTGTCTGAATTTTCAATCAGCGAAGTGGTTATGTCTCCTCTTCCAATGTCTTCACTGAGAACAAGCTTTATGAAATCGGGTGAAACATATTCCGGACACTTCATTTCTTTATCTCAACAAGTCTGTTTTTAAGATGCTCAAGATTTTCTTTAAGTTCGCCATGCTTTTCCTTTTCTTTTTCAATGACATCGGGTTTTGCCTTTTCAAGGAATCCGGCGTTGGAAAGCTTTCTGTCACAAAGATCGAAATCTTTCTGAATTTTAACTATCTCTTTTTCTATCCTTGCAATCTCTTCAGTAAAATCGACAAGCCCGGATAGAGAAATAAATATCATTCCTCCTTTAACCATGGCCGATGCCGTTTCCTTGTCCGGGGAGTAATTTTCAGAAACATAGTCTATTGCCGAAACTCTCGCCAGTTTTTTTATGTACTCTTCCTTTTCTCTAACTGCCAGGCCTACTTCACTGTTGAGAGCAAGAAGGATCTTTATTTCATTTGAAGGTTTTATGCCATTTTCCGACCTGATAGTTCTTATGCAGGTTATTATTTCTATGATCTGCTCCATTACAGTGGCATCTTTTTCAAAAACAGGTGAATCCCCTTTCTGAGGAAATCTGCTTATCATTATTGACCGCTCTCGTCTGCTGTTTTTAAAAGGAAGATTCTGCCAAAGCTCTTCTGTAACATGCGGCATAAAAGGATGGAGAAGTTTCAAGCTTGCATCAAGCACTTTTACAAGAACTTTTTTAGAAACTTCCTTTTCTTTTTCGTTAGTTCCGAAAAATGCCGGTTTCACAAGCTCGATATACCAGTCGCAGAATTCGTTCCAGAAAAAGTGGTAAAGAGCACCTGCACTTTCGTTAAACCTCATTTCCTCAAGGGTTTTATTGACTTCAGTTGTTACAGTTTCAAGTCTGGAAAGAATCCATTTATCGGCAAACGAAAAGTCGTCTTCTTTATATTCTACAGGGTCAAATTCCAATATTTCACCGTCCTTGAACTGCATAAGGCAGAATCTTACAGCGTTATATATTTTATTGATAAAGCTCCAATAACCTTCTATCCAGTCAACTGAAAGCTTTATGTCCCTTGATGAAAGAGGCATCATTGCAAAAGTGAATCTCAAGGCGTCAGCACCGTATTTTTCGGTTATCTCAAGAGGATCGATGACATTTCCTTTCGTTTTTGACATTTTCTGGCCGTGTTCATCTCTCACCAGACCGTGAAAATAGACTTTCTGGAAAGGGATGTCTTTCATGAATTTCATCCCCATCATTATCATTCTGGCAACCCAGAAGAAAATAATGTCAAAGCCTGTTTCCATCAGGGTTGTGGGATAATACTTATTTAAATCCTTTGTCTTTTCAGGCCATCCCATCGTTGAAAAGGGCCATAGTGCTGAACTGAACCATGTATCAAGAACATCTTTATCCCTTGTGATCTTTGAAGAAGAGCATTTTGTACACTTTACAGGATCAACTCTCGAAACGATTGTTTCACCGCAATCTTCGCAGTACCATGCAGGGATCTGGTGACCCCACCAGAGCTGACGGCTTATGCACCAGTCTTTGATGTTGTACATCCATTCATAATATGTTTTCTTCCAGTTGTCCGGCTGAAAAACTATTCTGCCGGTTTCAACAGCTTCGATCGCAGGTTTTGCAAGGGATTCTATCTTTATGAACCACTGTTTTGAAAGTATCGGTTCAACGACCGTTCTGCATCTGTCGCAGTGTCCTACGGCATGTGAATGTTTGTCAATTTTTAAAAGAAGCCCCTGCTCTTTCAAATCTTCAACGATCTTTTTTCTTGCTTCAGCCGTTGAAAGTCCCTGATATTTTCCGCCGAGAGAATTTATCAAGCCGTCTTCATCAATTACATTTATCTCTTCAAGATTGTGTCTTTTCCCTGTTTCAAAATCGTTGAAATCATGCGCCGGAGTGACCTTCACCGCTCCTGTTCCGAATTCCATGTCAACAAGAATGCTGTCTGCGATGACCGGAATGGTGCGACCGGTAAGAGGAAGTTCAACCATTTTCCCTGCAAGATGTCCATATCTTTTATCATCGGGGTGAACAGCGACAGCGGTGTCTCCGAGCATAGTTTCAGGCCTTGTTGTCGCAACTACAAGAAATTCATCAGGATTTCCTGCAACAGGATATTTTATATGCCAGAGGTTTCCTTCAACATCTTCGTGATCGACCTCAAGATCGCTGAGCGCAGTATGACATCTCGGACACCAGTTAATTATGTAATTGTTCCTGTAAATAAGCCCTTCTTCATATAAAGAAACAAAAACTTCACGTACCGCTTTTGAAAGCATTTCGTCCATTGTGAATCTCTCTCTGGACCAGTCTAAAGAAGTGCCCAGGCATCTTAACTGAGTTGTGATCGTATTTCCGTTCTCATTTTTCCATTCCCACACCTTTTCAAGGAATTTCTCCCTTCCAAGATCGTGCTTTGAGATCCCTTTTTTCTGCAGGTCCCTTTCAACCACCATCTGGGTCGCTATCCCCGCATGGTCAGTCCCCGGAAGCCACAGAACATCAAAACCCGACATTCTTTTGTATCTGCTCATTACATCCTGGACAACTGCCATGACAGCATGTCCCATATGAAGAACACCCGTAACATTCGGAGGTGGAAGGACTATCGAATAAGGGGGTTTTGTGCTTTCAGGATCTGCCTTGAAAAAACCGTTTTCCTCCCAGAATCTGTACCATTTTTTTTCAATACCTGAATGGTCATACTTTTTACTGATTTCCATATTGACAATTCTCCAAATAACAACCAGTTAAATCAATGCACCTTAATTTCTACCTGCTAAGCGAAAAAAGTAAAGTTTTTCAATTGATAGACATGCTTTCGACAATGAGTTTAAATTTGACTTAACAAGCGCAAACTACTAATATCACAATGTTTGACACGGGAGGAAAAAATGGACTTTTTTCTGACAGGAAAAGGGCGTGTGGGAACAGCTCTGATTTCATATTTCAAGTCAAAAAATATTGCACTTAATGATCTGGATGAATCTGATCCCGATGTGACGGGCATTCTTTTTGCGGCTCTGTCTGATGACCATCTTCTTAACTATATAAACAAAATACGCAACAAAAACAAGGTTCTGCACATAGTCCACTTTTCCGGATCGCTGACCGCCAATATTGACAGATGCTATCTTTTCCACCCTTATGCTTCGATCAATAAAGATACTGACATTTCAGACATTCTTTTCACTCTCTGGGGAAAAAAGAACCCTACACTTGAAACAGCTTTGTCAAAAACCGGATTGCGCTTTGTTTATGCCGGAACCAGACCGACTCCTTTTTATCATATTTCGGCTGTTCTTTCGGGCAATTTCACCCAGTTCTTTTTTGTTGCGGCGCTGGAACTTCTTAAACAGCAGGGTTTTTCACATAATGACAGCATAATTCTGATAAAACAGCTTATCGCTTCATCCCTTGAAAACTGTGCTGTTTCAGGCACAACAGGGATAACGGGCCCTGCCGCAAGAGGTGACAGGAACACTGTCGAAGCCGAAACAGAGATCATTGCAGGGAAAGATGACAAAGTTGCGGAAGCGTTCTCTCTCATTAACAATTTGATATTTAAAGCGGTGAGAAATGGTGCTGTTTTCAAATAATGTGGCACTTTCTGAATTTGTGGAAAGGGCCTATGCGGCTTTACTTACAAGAAGATTTTCTGTGATTCCCGAAAGTTTTAAGGAAATCGATTACGGAATTTCGTTTAAGCTCGATTCTGCTGAAGACAAAAAAACCATTTCCGTATCAATTTACCACACAGAAAAAAAAGGGTTCTCTTTTGTCACAAAGAATCCTGAGGTGCGGTCGATACTTAACTCACTTCTTACTTCAACAGGAGTAGCAGGAAGCGATGAAGCTGGAAAAGGCGACCTTTTCGGGCCTTTAGTTGTCTGCTCTTTTCTGCTTGGTGAAAAGGAAAATGAGCTTCTAAAACTTAACATAAAAGACAGCAAAAAACTTAAAAACCATGAAATTCTCGATATTTACAGACACATCTCCAAAGAATATCCTTCTTCCTTCTCACTGGTCAGAATAATGCCTGAAAGATATAATTCATTTTACAAAGACCTTGCCGGAAAAGGGAGAAACCTTAACTACATGCTGGCATGGGCCCATTCCAAGGCGTTGTCAGGACTGATCGAAAAAAGAAGTGATATCAGAAATATCGTAGTTGACAGATTTACTGAAAATCCTGCAATAAACAGACTGATAACCGAAGCTGCCGGAAAGATACCTATTGAATTCTTTGTCAGAGCTGAACAGAACCCCGCTGTTGCGGCGGCATCAATTATTGCAAGGGCAGGCTATCTGATCTCTTTGAAAAACCTCTCGGAAACAGTCCTTCAGGGAAAATTTGAACTGATATCAGGAAGCGGAAGCAATTCTGATGATCTTCTATCCGGAATTATTCAAGAATTCGGTCATGATATCACAGAAAAGATATGCAAGACACATTTTGCCAATTTAACGAAAAATCTTTCAATTTTTTAAACTGTATTTAAAACCAAATATTTATTGACTTATGATTCTGCGATAACTAATATATCGTGATTATAGATTTTCGTAATGACAAGCGGTGTGACCCTTATGGAAGAAAACAAACCTGGATACAAGCTTCCGAGATTATTCGGAAAATACTATCTTCTCGAACTCATCAATGTTGGAGGTATGGCCGAAGTTTTCAAAGCAAAGATGTTCGGAGTCGAAGGCTTTGAAAAGATCGTCGCCATAAAGAAGATCCTTCCTGAAGTTGCTGAAGATGCTGAATTCATACGGATGTTCATTGATGAAGCAAAGATCGCTGTCAGACTTCAGCACCCGAACGTTGTTCAGATTCTTGAACTTGGAAAGATTGACGACTCATACTTTATTGCGATGGAGCTCGTCAATGGAAAAGATCTCAAAACAATAAGGAAAAGGCTGAAAAGAGTTGAACTTCTTATGCCGGTTGAGCAAAGTGCCTACATCATTTCTCAGGTATGTGACGGCCTTGACTATGCCCACCGGAAAACTGATGATAAAATGAATTCTCTCAACATTGTTCACAGGGATATATCTCCCCAGAACATGATCGTTTCATACGAAGGGACCGTCAAGCTGATAGACTTCGGAATAGCAAAAGCAAAAAGCAAGTCCACAAAAACTCAGGCGGGAATGCTGAAAGGAAAGTTCAGCTATATGTCCCCTGAACAGGTGAGCGGACAGCCGATAGACCGCAGAAGCGATATCTTCTCTCTCGGTGTAGTGTTCTTTGAAATGCTTACCGGAAAAAGACTGTTCCTTGGCAAGAACGATGTCGAAACGCTTGAAAAAATAAGAAAGGCCGATGTTCCGCCGCCAAGCGTTTTCAATAGCAATGTCCCCCCTGAACTTGACAGGATCGTTTTAAAAGCCCTCTCAAAAGACCGTGATGAAAGATATCAGTGGGCAAGTGAATTCTCAGAGGATCTGAAAAAATTCTCATTCACAACCGGAAATTCGTTCTCCAGACAGGATATGATGAATTTCATGAGCGAGTTCTTCGCTGATGAACTTGAGGAAGAAACCGCAAAACTTGACGAATATCAGAAGATACAGAAACCTGTCGAACAGCACCAATCTCAGCAGTATAACAACGACTACCGCCCTCCGGCAAGAACTGAAAAAACTCATCATGACACAGAAATTTCAATGCCGAAACGGAGTAAAAAGATCCCTGTTCTGATCGCGGTCATTCTCATTCTCTCCTTTCTTGCCTATTTCGGTTTTACAATGCTTGAAACCAAAAAAGAGACTGCAACAATACTGATCGATTCATCTGAAAAAAATACCATTGTCATGCTGAATGAAGGGACAATGTATCAGAAAAGGTGCGAAACACCTTGCAAAATTGAGGGGATACTCCCGGGAGACCATCAGATAGAGCTCACAAAGGCAGGGTTTGTGCCTGTAAAAGAGACTGTTTCTCTCAGAAAGGGGGAAATTTTCAATAAAAGTATTAAAATGTTCAAGATCGGTGAACAGAAAACCATGATAACCGTTAAGACCGATCCTGAAGGGGCGGTGCTTTATGTAAATGATGTGAAAGCTAAAGCTTTTTCGCCTACCGTTGTGGATGACATTCCGGTCGGTCTTGATATTGTCATAAGACTTGAAAAATCGGGATATTTCCCTTATGAAGAGAATATCGGAAAGGTCCCTGCAAAAGTTAATAAAGAGATAAGCATCATCCTGAAACCGATGAAAAACGCACCAGCGATCCCTTTGCAGACAAATAGGAAAGCAGAGTCTGGAAAAAAATCTGCAACAGCTTCTAAGGAAGAAACATTCATAAGTATAAACAGCCGTCCGTGGGCCAATGTTTATATCAACGGAAAACTTATTAAGGCAACACCCATAATCAAGCATCCTCTTCCGGCCGGAAGCTACAAGATCCAGTTCAAAAACCCTAAATTCAATATAGACAAGACTTTCCCTGTTGAACTTAAACCCGGCGAACATCAGAGAATGATCAAAAATTTCGATTGATTTCCGCAGTAAATTTATCTTGATTAAAGATTTTTTGAGCAATATACTCGCTTTGATACAGCTCTTTAAACTATAAACTTTAATAATTTCAATTTGATGAGGTGTAGTTATGGCTCCCAAGACAAAGATCAGTGAAAATTTGAACGGAAATCAGGAAAACGGGGACAACAATAAGCGTCCCAGACTAAGCACCACTACTTCAATGCTTCAGAAATCTGCCACTCTTGAAATAGCGGCAAAAGCCAAAAGGATGAATGCTCAAGGGTTGAATGTCATCTCTTTCTCCGCGGGCGAACCCGATTTCAACACTCCGCAGAATGTAAAGAATGCAGGAAAGGAGGCAATTGATCTCAATTTCACAAGATACACAGATTCATCAGGAACACCTGAACTGAAATGTGTGATCCGCCAGAAATTCTTAAGAGAGAACAATCTCCATTACGATGAAAACAACATCATAATTACAAACGGTGCAAAATACGCCATTCACACTCTTCTTGCCGCCATCACCAGCCCCGGCGACGAAATTATAATTCCTGCACCTTACTGGGTCAGTTATCCCACACTTGTCCGTCTTAACGGCGGAGTTCCCGTTTTCTGTTATGCAAAGGAGGATGCCGGATTCCGTCTTACTCTTGAAGACATAAAACCTGTTATTACTGAAAAGACAAAAGCGGTGATCATAAATTCTCCGAACAATCCGACAGGTGCTGTTTACACGCTCAAAGACCTTGAGGAGATCGTAAACTATCTTGCCGAAAGAAACATAATTGTCATCAGTGATGAAATATATGAAAAGATAATCTATGACAACATTCAGCACATCTCTCTTGCAAGCATTGTAAAGGAAAAATACAGAAGAAATGTCGTTGTAATAAACGGTGTTTCAAAATCTTATGCAATGACCGGATGGAGAATAGGTTATGCCGCAGGACCAAGAGACATCATTGAAAGAATGAAATATTTCCTCGGTCACACAACATCAAACGCAAACTCAATAGCAATGCATGCCGCAGTTGAAGCGCTGAGCGGAAGCCAGAATTCAGTCGAAATGATGGTTAAACGGTTCAATAGAAGAAGACGGTTCATGTATGATGAACTTAGTTCCATTCCAAACCTTACATCTGCATATCCTGAAGGGGCTTTCTATATTTTCACTAATTTTAAACATTACTTAAATAAAAAAGTGAATGAACAAAAGATAAACTCGACTGTTGATCTTGCAAATTATCTTCTTGATGAAGCTCATGTTGCAGCAGTTCCCGGTGAAAGCTTCGGTATGCCGGGATATATCCGTTTTTCTTATGCAACAAGTATGGATAACATTGCAGAAGGGATGGATAATCTTAAATCGGCTCTTGCTGACTTCGAATAATTTAAAACAAATATCTTAAGAAATTCTTTCAGAAAATTACAGAGCTTTTTGAACTTTTCCTGAACGGAGACATCTTGTGCAGACAACTGTTTTCTTAGTGGAACCGTTCTCTGTTTTTATTTTCACTTTCTGAACATTCGGGTTCTGGATCTTCTGTGTCTTGTTGTTCGAATGGCTTACATTGTGACCGAACATCGGCTTTTTTCCACATATTTCACATTTGCGTGACATCGTTCTCTCCTTCATATGTTAACATCAGCAAAAAATCAGATGGATATTACATGCTTTGGGTGTAAATGCAAATTTTTCCTTGAAAAGTTTTAGAAAATATCAGGCAACTCATCAAATTTATTGGTTTTTTCAAACTGCTCAAGTTGAGATCTGTCGTGGTTTATCATCTCTGAAAGTTTTTCCTTCGATGAAAAATGGATCTCGTCCCTCACTTTTTTATAAAAATAAACGGCTATGTTCCTGCCGTACATTTCATCAATTTTCCGGTCTGCTATCCAGGTTTCTATCCTCCTTATCTTTTCATCGGAATCAATGGTCGGGTTAGTTCCGATGTTAGTAAGAGAAAAGAACGGTTTTTTTTCTATAACAGTTCTTGTAAAATATACTCCGTCGGGCGGTATTATCTTTTCCGGGACACTAAGATTAAGGGTTGGAAAATCTATTGTCCTTCCGATTTTTCGACCTTCCGTCACTTTTCCGGAAACAACATAAGGATATGCAAGAAACAAGATAGCATTTCCCATTTCTCCGGTTGCAAGAAATTCCCTTACGATGGTCGAACTGATCCTCATTCCGTTCTTTATTATCGGAGGAACAACATTTATTCTTACACCGGTTGATCTTCCCCACCAGAACATGAGATCAGCATTTCCTTTCTGATTCTGGCCAAAAAAGAAGTTAAATCCGATAGTTATTGAATCAAGCTGAATCTCTTTGTTGAGTATTTCAAGAAATTTTATGGGATCTACTGAACAGTATTGCGAAAACGGAAGTTCAATTACAATGTCAACTCCGGCGTGTTTCAAAAAAGCATATTTTTCATGTTTAAGGGTGAGAAGCCTCGGGGCAAAACCGGGGTAAAGATGCTCTCTTGGATGAACATCAAAAGTCAGAAGAGTGCATGACCCGCCATTCTTCCTGCATTTTTTTATTATTTCAAGATGTCCCAGATGAACTCCGTCAAAATTGCCTATGGCAAGTGATATCCTTTCATTTTTTGGAATATCTTTGAGGTTTTGATAAATTCTCATGAATTTTCTCAGCCTTTTTGAGCACTACCGAGCACATGAATGTTTTTGTGTTTATAAACCTCTTTTAAAGCATCTCTAGCCGGTCCAAGATATTTTCTGGGGTCAAATTCAGAGGGTTTTTCAGCAAGGACTTTTCTTATTGCTGCTGTCATTGCGATACGGCCGTCGCTGTCGATGTTTATTTTGCATACCGCACTTGCCGCCGCTCTTCTAAGCTGTTCTTCCGGAATTCCGACTGAATCTTTCATTTTTCCACCGTACTTATTGACCATTTCAACAAGGTCGGCAGGAACTGATGATGAACCGTGAAGAACGATCGGGAAACCGGGAAGCTTTTTTTCAATCTCTTCAAGAATGTCAAAACGGAGCGGTGGCGGAACAAGTATTCCGTCAGCATTTCTTGTACACTGCTCCGGCTTGAATTTGTTGGCACCATGACTTGTGCCTATTGAAATTGCAAGTGAATCAACACCTGTTTTTGAAACAAAATCAATTACTTCACTTGGCTGAGTGTATGTTGAATGTGCTGCAACGACATCATCTTCAATACCTGCAAGAACTCCAAGCTCCCCTTCAACTGTCACATAATCTTTTTGCGAATGGGCATATTCAACAACTTTCTTTGTGAGTGCAATATTTTCTTCATAGGGAAGATGGCTTCCGTCGATCATTACGGAGCTGAAACCATTGTCAATGCACTGCTTACAAACTTCAAAATCACTGCCGTGGTCAAGATGGAGAACAACCGGAATATCTTTTCCGAGTTCATGAGCATATTCAACTGCACCTTTGGCCATATTCCTTAAAAGCGTGGCGTTCGCATAATCCCTTGCACCTTTAGAAACCTGTAATATCACTGGAGAATTTGTTTCAACACAAGCCATGATGATCGCCTGGAGCTGTTCCATGTTGTTGAAGTTATAGGCAGGGACCGCATATCCGCCGTCAACAGCTTTCTTAAACATTTCAACAGTATTCACCAACCCGAGCTCTTTGTAACTCACTGCACACATATCTTCCTCCTGAAAAATTAAATAAGATCAAGTCCGCTATTGAGTATAATCAGCAAAAAAAAATTGTGAAACTTTTATGAATTAATGCTGAAAATTTATTCATTAGATTAAAAACAGTCAGGAAGTGACAGTTTGTAAATACCTCCATCAACCGTGCTGAAAAAAACAGCTCCGTCTTCCACATGAGCTTCAGCAATATAAACATTAGCATTATCAAAAATTTGACTCAGAAAGATTTTCTCTTCAACCTGTACCAATGATCCGCCAGTTGAAAGTACCCAGACGGTTATCGATGATGAAGTTTGAGTTACAAGATAACCATTAACGGCAAATATTCTCTTCAGATCTACAATTGTATCAAGCCGCAAAGGTTCTTTGTTAAAAACAGTGTTATAATAGTAAAAGTAAACAGAATTTCCTCTTTTTACATAGATCCCTTTTTCTGATGGTGCAAAAATATTCGATTCTATGTCAATTGAAACAGCGGTTTTATCAAAATTATCAAAATCTCCGAATGTTAAAACATTATTACTGTCAACAAGATACAGTCTGTTTCCAAGAATTGCGGCACTGACCACCTTAGATTCTGAACTAACTGTTCCCTCGCCTATCTCAATACCGTCTTTAAGCATTCCTTCAACCTGCATGCGCTCTTCACTCAGGCGATAATATCCTAATCCTGTACCGTTGTATATTACAACAATACCGTCCGGTGATTTAATTAACAGCCGATTTTTTTCCTTTGCAAATCTTTCTGAAACTGTAAATGCATTCTTTTCAAGCACTTGAAATTCTTCAACATCGCAACCATAGATATCAATACCAGTATTATTATGAATATATAAAGAGCCGTTATTTTCAAGAATGACAGGATTGGAATAATAGGTTTCTGAAAAGTCAGAACACAGCTTTATTTCAGTCAGACCGGAAGAGTATGATACGGCATGCGATGAATAGCCGGTGAAACTGTACTCGGTAAAAATAGTGTAAACCGGATCATCTTCAAGATCCGCAACGATCTTTGTGCTTGTTCCATTTGTTTTGGTAAATTCTCTGATAAAAAAGACATTGTTGTTCTTCAATACCCCTGCTGCCGAATAACCGGTGTCTATTGTAAGAAAGTTCTGAGGATTATAAGGATCTGTAATGTCCCAGTGAAAAACCTTAGACGGGGGTTCCCAGTAGTCACGAAATTGCATGAGATAATTATTTTCAACAATCCAATCTGACAATATTGAAGAATCCATAAAATATGTGTGCTCAAGGGTTCCATCATCAGCAAGTTTTAATATATCCATATATCCGCTGCGAATTACAAAAGCTTTGTCTTCAGTAATTTCTATTGCCATATTTTCGTATAGATCTCCCCCCCATCCGTCATCATCCAATGGTTCAATCTGAATCTCACTTTTTAACGAAAATTCTTCGGGGGATGTTCCGCTCATGCTTTTTATGTTCATCGGCAGACCGGGATCATCAAGATAACCAATTAAAACAGCCTCATTATATCTGTATCCAAGAACATTTACAGCATCAGCATTATTCAATTGCAGGGTGTGCAGACTTGACGGAATATCTCCGGCTGTAAGATCGAGAAAGAAAAGGGCGTTATCATTGCTTTCATCATCATATCCCGCCATAACAAGAACTCCGGAATCTTCCGCCCAGGCACTGGCACCGTTCATCAAAAAGAGTGGCTCTTCCCTTACATTCAGTTTTCCATCAGATTCCCGCTCAATCAAGTATACCCCGTCTTTACAGATCATGAATATATTATTCTCGTAAGACACCATTCCAAGAACCGTTCCTTTATCAAAATACGCTGTTGCACTTAATACCGGCTTGCTGAAAAGTGCTCCGGGATCACTACTGTCAAATGAATAGTCATATATTTCATTGTTGGAAACATATAAAGTATAATGCATATCGTCAACAGTAACGGCTTCGACTAAAGTTTCCAGTGACATGAACTTGTTGAATTCGAATATGTTCCCGGAAGGGCATTCGCATTTATATGATATTTCAGTGTTCAAACAATCGAGCGGACCGCATACACCTTGATTTTCGGTACATTCATCAATCTCCTCGCAATAATATGAACCCTCAGTATTAGTGCATCTTCTTCCATAACCGCATATATTGCCATCCGCACATTCATCAATGTCAACGCAAGTCTCAAAAGTGTTACCGAACTTGTCAAAAGATGTTTCCGTTGCTTCAAATCCGTCATCACACCAACACGACAAACTGACATTTCCGCTGCATCCTCCTCCCCAGATATCATTTTCACAAGAACTATTGTCTTTGCATTTAATATCAGCACAGGATGAAGGTTCCTTTTCTTCAACAGGTTCAGGTTTATCGCTTTTTTCATTGCAGAAACACCCATTTATAAGAAATATTACGATAAAACCTAAAATTAATGAAACAATTCTCATTTCACCTCCTTTTTTCAACAGCATTTCTTTAGTCATTTTTTGTGCTGTTTTTTATTTAAAATATTTATCCAGCTTCAGATTACTTCACTTTTTATAATTTGCCGTTATTATAAAAAATGCTTATCGGAGTTAAATGGAGATCATTATGAAAAGTCATCGCAAAGAGCTTTGGTTTCACACTGCAAAAAGAAGAGAATATCTTAATATTACTCATGAAATTCAGGAAGAGATCGATAAAAGCGGAATTCTTGAAGGGTTGTGTCTGGTAAATGCGATGCACATAACCGCATCTGTTTTCATAAATGATGACGAATCGGGTCTTCACCACGATTTTGAAGTATGGCTTGAAAAGCTCGCCCCCGAAAAACCCCATTCGCAGTATAATCACAACGGCTATGAGGACAATGCCGATGCCCACCTCAAAAGACAGCTCATGGGAAGAGAAGTTGTTGTTGCCGTCACAAACGGGAAACTTGATCTCGGTCCGTGGGAACAGATCTTCTACGGCGAATATGACGGAATGAGAAAAAAACGGGTTTTAGTTAAAATTATCGGGGAGTGATCCTTTCTACCTTTCACCGAAAAGGATTGAACCGATCCTGACTATTGTCGCCCCTTCTTCTATTGCAACATCAAAATCAGCTGACATTCCCATTGAAAGCTCCCTGAATTCAGACGGATCGGGAGAACACTCTTTTAATATCATGTTTCTCAGATCATACAGTTTCCTGTGAAAAGGTCTTAATTCCTCTGCTTCAAGAAACGGAGGGATACTCATCAATCCTCGAATTGAAATTCTGTCAAACTTATTGATCTCATTATATATTTCAACCAAATCTTCAGGATTGGCACCCCCTTTCTGCGGCTCGTTCCCGACATTGACCTGTAAAAGCACTTTCACTTTATGAACATTCTTTTTTTCGGCCTGTTTCTGGATTTCAGCGGCAAGCGGAACAGAGTCAACCGTGTGGATCATATAAACCTTGTCAACAATGTATTTGACCTTGTTGCTTTGAAGTGTACCAATGAAATGCCAGAGGATGTCGTGGTCTGCAAGGGCTTCATATTTCTCAATGAATTCCTGCACATAGTTCTCACCGAACTCCCTTATTCCAGCCCTTCTGAATTGGAGAATATCTTCAGCCGGCTTGGTCTTTGAAACCGCGACGAGCCGAACCTGCGTCACATCTCTTCCTGAATTTTCCGCTGATTCCTTTATCGCTGTGTAAACATTTTTTATGAGATCTATTTTAGTGTTCAATGAGAGCCTCTAATCAACAGGGAGGTCTGTTTCATCTTCATCTTTCAGAATTCTGATCTCGACTTTGACAATGTGTCTTTCGTTGCTTTCAACGACTTTGAATTCGTATCCGTTGTATTTCAGAATGTATCCTTCAGGAGGCACGCTTCCGGCTTCATTGACGATAAACCCGCCCAGACTGTTATATTCACCGTCATCCGGAATGGATATTTCAAGCTCTTCTTCAAGATCGCTGACCGAAATATGGGCATCGACAAGAATCACATTGTCTTTAAGCATGATTATCTGGTCTTCATCGTGATCATCTTCATCCCTGATGTCACCGACAAGCTCCTCAATGATATCTTCAAGGGTTATTATCCCTGCAGTACCACCGAATTCATCAACAACTATGGCTATATGAGTTCCGTCTTCCTGCATTTTCTTTAGTGTCTCATTTATCTTCTGCGTTTCAGGAACATAGAAAACACCTTTTCTTATTATTGTGTTTATCGTTTCGGAAAGAATGGTTTTCTCTTTTGCTATAAGAGTTACCATATCTTTAACATACAGAATTCCTTGAATATTATCGACACTATCCTCAAAAACTGGAATTCTGCTGTGACCCCATTCTTCAACTTTTTCAAGGGCTTCCTTTATTGTAGTATCAGTTTCAAGAAAATTCGTGTCGGTTCTGGGGGTCATTATCTCTTTTACAAGAGTATGTTTAAATTCAAGAACACTTGTAAGAAGTTCGCCCTGTTCCTCCTGTTCAAAAACACCCTGATCATTCCCTTTTTCAATGAGGTATTCTATGTCGGTCTGAGTAAGTCCGCTCCCTGAGCTTTGTCCTCCCATCAGCTTAACAGCCGTAATTGCAAATTTAGAAAGAACATGTGCGAAAGGAAGCAGTATCCATTCAAAAAAACGAAAAATTATTAGTGCGGGAACAACCCACTTTTCAGGATTTACCTTTGCGAATGTCTTCGGCGTCACTTCTCCGAATATCAGAACAAATACCGTCATTACCGCAACAGCCGAAAAATCTGCTACAGGAGCCGGATAAGTACCTAAAAAATAATAAGTTACCTTTCCTGCAAGCAATGCCCCGAGAATATTCACGACATTGTTTCCGATAAGAAGCGACGAAAGGATTATTCCGGGGTTATGTGTCCATTTTTTTAGCGTCGGCGAGATAAAGCTCCATTTTTCCTGAAGCACTGCTGTCTTAATCTCCGATAATGCTGTAAGAGCGGTTTCCGTGCCGCTGAAATAGGCACTCATGATTATACAGACAACAACCCCCACCAACTCGATCGTAGGGAACGATTCCAAAATAATTCCTCCTCACAAGTTACTAAAAACACCTGCTATTTTTACATGTTATGACAAATATTACAACTAATTATTGAATTTTAAAGCTTTTAAAAAGGATTTATCATTAATTTCAATTACTTAAAAAAAGCACCCGGTTGCTGAATATAAAAAGATTTTACGAAAGTTCTTTATTTTGTCTGGATTCTTTTACCAAGGATCTTGCAGCCGCGGGATTCAAGTTCCGCAACATTGTCAAAACTTATTATCGAATTCATTTCAACATCAAGTATCTTCAGGTTCGGATGGTCCTTGATCGGAGCGAGGTCGCGAATCTGGTTGTCAGCAAGGTAAAGCTCTTCAAGGGAATGCATTTTTCCTAAAACTATTATGACATCTATTCTGTTTATTTTAAGGCTCAGAACCTTAAGTTTTTTAAGCGGTTCAAGGTCAAATATTTCGATGACGGCGTTATCATTCAATGAAAGATATTCAAGTTCTGTAAGATCTTTAATTGATTTGATTTCACTTATTCTGTTGTTGTTAAGTGAAAGTTTCTTCAGTTTTTTAAGCTTTTCAAACTCGGCAAGTCCCTGAATACCGTTTCTGCTCATATCGAGTTCAACAAGATTCTCAAAGTTCTTCACAGGCCTCATGTCACCGATATAGTTCCTGTCAAGATTGAGATATTGAAGATTAACAAGGCCGGAAAGAGGATACATGTCGCTTATTCCGTTCTCTGAAAGGTCAAGATATTCAAGCGATTTCAGCCCTGAAAGACCCGAAATATCTTCGATCTTGTTCTTTTTTGCAGCTAACTTCTTCAAATTAACCAGTTTTTCCACACCCTTAATACTTTTAATTATTGTTTCTCCAAAAGGGTTGTCAGCAAGAGTTTTTTCAGTGTTTGAACAGTCAAGCTCGGTTATCTCCTCAAATTTCTTCTCTGTTTTCTTTATACACTCAATAAACACCTTGTCATCAAAACTGCTGAAATCGGGACCGCTTGAACATGATGAAAAAACAAACTGGGCGATCGCACTTAAAATCAGGAACTTTTTCATTTTTACCTCATTTTTAAAAGTTTTTATCAAAAGAACCGGAAAGAAAATATTAGATTTCTCATATTTGTGCAAGAAAAGATCATCTTATTTTTTTCAAAACCGCTCCGAACATAAGGTCTCTTTCAAAAAACGGAGCCGTCTTGAAATATCCTTTATCCGTTATCTGTTTCCCAGACAGGTTCTTTAATCCGTTCGCACTTAATCTCTCACAAGCCTGGATCAGGACAAAGCCATTGTTTTCATTTAGGAATTTTTCAACCACAGATTCATTCTCATCTTTTAAAAAACTGCATGTCACATATATCAGTTCGCCTCCGTTAGAAACATTTTCTGAAAATTTTGCAATGAGTTCATATTGAAGTGCGGCATTTTTTTCTACAGAATTTTCTGTTATTTCATATCTGTCGGCAGGATTTCTTCTCAAAACTCCGCTTCCACTGCACGGTGCATCGACAAAGACCGTATCAAAAAGATCATCTTTTATTCTTTCATAACCTGCTGTAGCGATACTGACTCCTGCTCTCAGAGCTCTTTCCTGTATCTCTTTGAAAAGATGCGACCTTACATCACTTGCGGTTATCTCCATTTGCGGAAAAAAAGATTTTATCGCCAGAGATTTCCCTCCTCCTCCGGCACAGCAGTCGAGCACTCTCTTTGAATTTCTGTTCACAAGCATTGATACTATCTGACTTGATTCATCCTGAAATTCAAAAAACCCTTCTTTGAAAAGGTCTGAATTTCTTAAATTTGATGAACCGTTCAAGATCAGGATCCCGGCAGATGAAAGAGGTGTCAACTCAACTTCAAAACCGCTTTCACTTAATTTTTCTGAAAGCCTGTCTCTTTCAATTTTACGGAGATTTGTTCTTACCGCTATCTTCGATTTTGTATTGAACCATTCAAAGGCATTTTCATAATATTCATCAATTCTTTTTTTGAGAAAAGGGGAAAAACTTTTGTTATAAAGATCTTCGAAAGCATCAGTTTTCTTAAGTTCCTCTGTCCTTTTAAGCAGCTCCTCATCCGGCTCATTTTCAAACATCATTGCAATATTTTTTGGAAGTGTATTCAGTGAAGATATTTCATCAAAAAAGAGCTTGTGCCTTAGATAATAATAAAACCGGTCACTTACCCACAACCTGTCTCTTTTGCCGATCTTTTTTGACCTCAGAAACTGGCTTAAAAATATGTCAGCTTTCAAGTTTGATCCTGAAAAACCCGTTACTGCATCAAGCAGATTTGCTTCAAGAAAACGGTTAAATCTCATTTCATTCCTGCAAGTTTAAGTACAAGTGCGTTGTTCAGGGCCGCCTGACGGTGAATAAAGACAATTTTCAGAAAACCGGCTTCCCTGATGTTCATATCAGGAAACCATTTTTCTGCCGAAAGAAAACCCTGAAAAGCAAGCATTCCTGCGGCATCTTCTGTTATCTTTTCAAAGGAATAGCTTATATTCATTGCATTTTCTTCATTTATCTCAAAAGGAAGAGTGTTTATTGAAAAAATCCCTTTTTTTTGCTCATTCAGGTCTTTAAAAACTCCGAATTTCTTTTCCCACCCCTTTTCCTCTCTTCCGTAAACAGTGATATTTACACCTTCTTCAGCAAGTGCCTGACATATAGACATCGCACTTCCGCCGTTACCGGCAACATTAATTTCTTTAGACAAAACTCCCTTATATTTCAACCACTCGACAAGTCCGGCACCATCTGTGCTGTCCCCACAAAGTTTTCCGTTCTTTTTATATATTGTGTTCACGCTCCCGGCTTTAGATGCCATGTCGCTTAATTCCTCACAGATCTCAACCGCTTTTTGCTTATGCGGGGCTGTAATATTTGCTCCAATACAGTTTTTGGACATGATAATCTGCTTGAATTCTTCGATATTCCCTCTGAAAACTTTATAGATAATCCTGTGTCCGCAAAGACTCAGAGCGTGTTCCTGAAAAAACGGCGAAAGAGTATAATCAAGGGGATCTCCCCAGATATAAATGAGAGGAGCTTTATCAGAGATTCCAATAATAGGAAAAGGTCTGTTCACGACTTTTGAACATCTTGAAAGGTTTTGATTTCATTGCAGATATTATGCAGTCTCCAAAAAGTGTGGCCTGATATTTCTCATCGGTGAAGATCACATCTCTGATAACTCCGTCCCCGCTGACCCTTATTTTCATGTTTATCATCCCTCTTAATGAGTTGTCTCCAGCCCTTGATCGCTTTACAAAACATTCCTTAAGATTTGGAAGATATGAATCCATGTGTTCTTTTATTTCTTCAAAGCTTAATGATTTCGAGATATTATCCTTGTCTGATTTCCATTTTTCAGCTAACTCTTTTTCAGAAGGGACTTCAGACACAAATTTTGTATCTGATTCAACTACCGCCCTTTTTTCCACTCTTTCAACTATCACAGCTTTTTTTTCAAGAGTGGCCTGTGCCGCTTTTTTTGTCATTTCCTCAAACTCTTTCTGCTGTTCTCTGTACATGTAATATCCGACTCCTGCGGCAGAAAGAAGTGCAAAAATAACTATGAGGAAAGGAACTCTCGAGCTGGATCTTTTTATTTTTATCTCCCCTTCATCCTTTACTTCACCGAACTCTTTTTTGTCTCTTTCATCAGCTTTCTTTTCAAACAGTTCAGAATGTTTTACCGCAAAAACCTCCCATTCCATCAGATCTTTCTGTCCACCTGTTGAAAAATAATAGTTTTTTACGGACTCTTTATTGTTTATGCAGAAATCAACAATGGTCCTTTCATTGAAAGTAGCTATCGGCTGTTTTGATTTTTTGTGGTAGACTCTAAAATACATTGCTCACCTAAATTTGAAGAATATCGTCAGGAACCAGATTTTCAATATGATCTTCCTCGTTGTTGTCACCGAAAAGGATCCCGAGATCTATAAATTTCAGAATCTCGGAAAGAAGCATGAAATCATCGTTGTCAGGGAACATGTTAAGATAAGGAAGAACTTCTCTGGTATTAACCATGAACTGAAGGGTTTCCAGCTCCGCCCTTGAAAGGTCGGAAAGTTTGCCTGTGAGCGGTATCATGAATCTGAGCTGATCGGCATTGGTTATCTTTCTATATCTTGCAAGCAGTCCTCTCTGTGAAGATATCTCCATAAAAACATCTTCAAGAAATCTGTTTGTCTCTTCTCTTTTCGGAGCTTCATCGACCTTGAACTCATATTCACCGTCTCTGGCAAGAACAAACCTTGAAAGGGCTTTTTCCTGTGAAAAGTTTCTCGCACTTATACAATCCGCTGCGACAATACCGGACCTTCCTATTGCGATCTCCACCTTTTCGTTGAAAGGAGAAGAGATGTTGATTATGAGATAACCTGAAGATGAAGACTGGGAAAGAAGTTTCAAAAGATCTACAGGGTCAATGGCGGAAAGACTCCCTTTTGATGACGCCACCGCTGAATCAGGAACAGTTTTTGAAGTTGTTGCGGGACCTCCTTTTTTCAGAGCCACTTTTGCAACGCTGATCTTGTTGTTTTCAACTTTTTCTGCCTTTTCCGCTATTGCATCAAGGGTCAGAGGTTCATCTTCATCATATTCCAAAGGCGGTGGACTTACTTTGCCTGTGTTCTGAGTAGTGGAAACCCCATTCTGTCCTTTCTGTCCTGAAGGGGTATCTTCCTTGAGCGATCTTTCAACTTTTTCATTGTTATCCGCCGCACCTTCTCCGACAGCTATGACTGAATCCCCGATGCTGATCTTAAAACCGTTCTGGATCTCGACCGGGGAAGAGGGAAGGATCTTTTCTTCGTTGACAAATGTACCGTTAGTGCTGTTGTGATCTTCAATGAATATCCGGCCGGCCCTTGAAATTATTGTTGCGTGATTTCTACTCACTTTTGAATCTACAATTGCAACATCAGAAGAAATATCCCTGCCGATTGAAAGCTTCTGCCCGTCACGGATGAAAAATTCACCACCTGAATATTTTCCGCTTATGAACTTGAATTTCATTTTATCAGGTGTAGCGGTTGATTCCTTGACTAGTGAACTGTATTTTCCCATAATTTATCCTCACGAACACCGGATTTCTTTTGCAATGCTATAAAAATATAAGTTTTTTTCAAGAAAAAACTCGAAAAAAACTTACAAAGCCCCTGAAAATCAAGATATTGCAAAAAACCGTTTCTCATTTACTCCTTCTTATCATGATCTTTTGTAACATACGGCTCTATCGCTTTTTTTGCCGAACTTATGAAAAGAAGATTTTGTGTCGCTTCTTCCTTTGAAACACCGGCATGCTCCATATTTTCCAGTATAAAGTTGACTCTGTCATTAAAATCAGACAGTTCCTTTTCTGAAGGAGCTGTCCCTTTTTCGATCCTGTTGACAAGAACAATCATTGAATCAATGTATTTGTCTATCAGTTCTCTTTTTAATGACATTTCCTTGTGTTTAAGACATTCTTCGTGCTCAGAAAGAACGAAGATCTTTTCTTTTTTAAGCTGAATTATCTCATCATTCAGTTTTATATTGGTCTCTCTTTCCTGCCTGAATAAATAAAGGACAGCAAGAAAAAGGACAACTGCGGCAATCAAACTCATCATTAAAATTTTTGTCTTCATCTATCTTCTCCGTACTGAAGTTCTGCAATATATTACGACCTTTGCTTTTTTTTTCAAATTAAATGCCTTAAAACAATTCCTTGCGATTTAAAGCTGTTTTAATAACATGGTTTTTCAGAAAAGGGGCTTTTTTTTGTTTTTTTAAATTTTTATGGAGAAATTAATGAGCGTTAAGAACGGAGACAAAATTGCTGTTCATTATACTGGATGGCTTGAAGACGGAACAAGATTTGACTCTTCCATCGATTCAGGAGAGACATTCAAATTTCAGGTAGGAGAAGGAATGGTGATCAAGGGTTTTGATGATGCCGTCATCGGAATGGAGATCGGAGACAAGAAAAAAATAACCATCTCTCCCGACAATGCATACGGAGAAAGAAACGAAAAATATGTAATAACAGTTGAAAAAAAGAGCTTCCCTGACGGTGCGGCAATTGAAACAGGTTCAATCTTTGAAATGCATTCCGATCACGGAGATGTAATCCCTGTCAGAGTTGTTGAAATAAAAGATGAAAATGTAATTCTCGATGCAAATCATCCTCTTGCAGGCGAAACTCTTACTTTTGAGATAGAGCTCATCCAAACAGGTGTTGATATTCCCGATTATGAACATCATCATCACGGATGCTGCTGCGGAAATGATGACTGCGGTGATGACTGCGGTGATGACTGTGACGATGACTGTGACGAAGAAGACGAAAACTGCGGCTGCGGATGCGGCTGTGACTCAAAAAAATAGCTCTGACAATTAATCCTTAAATATCAATCTGAACAAATAAAAAAGGCGGCCCGAAGACCGCCCTGTAATTATCCATCTCAGATATCACTAACTTCCGCAGCCGCCTTTCGGAGCCGGTTTGTCCTGCTGTTTTACAGGCTTGGAACATCCTTTGAGATCAGGGTTGTGTGTGCAGAGATTACGCTGAATATCAGCCGCTGAAACTCCGCTTGCCCTGTGCTTATTATTGATTATCCATGTCGGGCTTCCGCCGATTCCCATGGAGTTTGCGATCTTAATGTTTTCGCTGTGAAGCTTAACACCTTCGCCGCCGGTGAAACATTTTTCCATAACATCAGCTTTTACAGCACCTTTTGCACATTCTTTCCATTCATTGCTGCGGATATTCTTGTTTCTGCACAGAATGTAGTCCATGTAGTTTTTCGGATAATGCTTTATTGCGCAAAGCTCTCTGATATTCTCGTCAACTTCGGGCTGACCGTGAAGTGCCTGGAACTTGCCCGGCTCAGTTTCTGTCGCGATGAAATTGATGTTGAAATCTATCTTGTCCTCTTTGAAAATCTGAAGAACTTCTTCCATTGCATCAAGTGCCATTACTCCGTAAGGACACTGGCTCATTACAAATACATCAAGTTTTTTCTTGATCTCTGCTCTGCATACAAGTTCAGCTTTGCAATCATCGTCATCACAGTCGATCTTGCCGTTTCCCGTGTCATCAATTTTGTTGTCACAGATCTCTCTTGTCGGGTCGAATTTTGCACCGACTCTCAAAATGAGCTTGTCATCAACTTCCTGTACCCATTTCTGTATTTTTGCATATCCTTCATCTTTCTTAGCTTCTGCACTGAAAACAATTATGGGAAGAAGGTTGTGTCCTTTTGCCGCATATTTCTGGTATTCAGCTTTTCCTTTTTCATCTGCATAATCAAGTATTTCCGCTTCAAGACCGGGGAAAACACCTTTGAGGTTCTGAGCAAGTCTTTCTGCCTGACACTGCGGACATCTTTTGTCTGATATCATCGTCACTTTAATTTTTGTCGGTTCAGGAATTTCTGAACATGCTTTCGGCTTTTCAGTTGTGAATTTTTCACAGATAGACCTTAAGAAATCATTTCCTGTTCTTCCGCCCTGATAAGGCTGATCATTAAGATAGATCGTGGGGGAACCACTTGCACCCTTTGCCTGTGAAGCCTTATAGCTCTCAACAACAAGAGTCGTTCCTTCTTCGCCATCAGCACATGCCTTAACTTTGTCACCGTTCAGTTTTGTTTCGGTCAGACACGCATCAAGGTTTCCGGGAACATTTCTGAATTCCTTATCCTTTGACATGCAGAAAAGAAGGTCCATATATTTTTCAGGCATGTATTTCTTTGCACACAGGAATATTTTATCGCCTTTGAGTTCCTGCTCACCGTGCATCGGCATCCACTGACCGTCTTTTTCATTACCGATAAAGTTAAGTTCAAAATCAACAGCTTTACCAAGTTTGTCAAGAGCCGGCTTGACCCCTGCAACAACCTGTGCACCATAAGGACACTTACTCATAACATGAAACGAAAGTTTAACTTTTTCCTTAGGTTCCGGTTCACCTGCTTTCGGGCAGGCAGTAAACATAAAAACTGCGGCAATCACAATTGCCAAAAAGATCATCTTCTTCAAAGTTACCTCCAAATGGTATAAATTAACGAACAAAAACAAGGCCATCCTTTCTTTTCGGGTGTAGATTTTACATTAATAAGGTAAAAAAGCAATTTTATACCGTATGCCTCTTAAAATTCAAAAACTATTCCGAACTCGAATCTGCTTCCGCTCAGATCGAAGCTTTTCTCCTTTCCGAAATCATTTATCTTTTCAAGCCTGTAATGGACAAACAGAGATGTGTTTGTTATTCCCGACAGCTCTTCAAGCTTTCTTGATGCTGAATTATCCATCCAGTTGAGAGAGAGCATCAATCCGAAAGATCCGTGAAATCCAAATGTTCCGCCGTCTTCAGCTGTTTTGCCTTTTTCCCTGATCCACCAGATATAGTAATCAATTCCGATAGCTGCATAAGGCCACAATGGAAAATCATATCCCGGCCGCAACTTCATTTCACCCATGAGGGGAATAAAATGCATCGCACTTTCATCAGAGCTCTTTTCCCCGTCCGCTTTTATGGCAGTCCCTTTGAAACGGGTATATCCTATGCCGCCTATGAAAGACCATCTGATGTAATTTTCAAGCACAGGCACTTTAAAACCGAAAGTGAGAGAAGGGAGATACCTCAATCCGTCACCGCCGATCTCCTTGAAAGCTCCACCTGCCTCACTGTCTATTTTTGAGGGATAGTAAAAAGAACTGTTAAAGCTGAACTCTCCGTCAACTCCTTTTAATTCCTGAGGATCTAAAACAAATATACCGGCAAGAACAATCATAAGAACAGCCGTTTTTCTCCTTACGAAAAGAGAAAACATCAAAACAAGCCACATCAGAAGGATCGCTATCCCGGGAATTGTTGTAAAAAACCATCCTGTGATGATAAAAGGGATAAGAAGTGTTCTTGTAACTGCTCTTAAAAACGGACTTTTTGCAATGATACGAGCCGGCATTTTCCCATACTCATAATAAGCTTTTATGAATGATCTGCCTGCCGGAAATTTTGCAAGGAACATATCTCTGAAATTGCGAAGTATCTTAACTTCAGGATGAAAATAACTTCCAAAACCGGCTGTTGCGACAAAACAGAACTCTCCGTCGTCACTCCCACCCTTTTCCTTATAATTTTTCCAGTATCCGTAGGTGGTTACAGCCGAACCCTTTATTTCAACATATTTAGACGGATCTGCGTTTCCTGCAATATCTTCGGCATATATTTTTATATTGTAGACATATTTTTCAAGACCGCTGTCATTGTTGATGAGTTCAAGTCCTTCCTTGCCGGAAAGAGAAATTTCCCACTCTTTGTCGTATGACGAACTTTCAACAGTTGTCGTAAACGCAAGTTGCGATTCGATTTCCGTACCGTCTCTGTCAAATATTCCTGAAAGAGTTGCGTGGTATTTTCCTATCTCTTCCCTTTCTTCCTTGTCATCAGGATCAACAGGGGGAGTTGCATAAACAATTATTCTTCTGTCTCCACCTTCAGGATTTACCGTATCATCGTCATTGATCTCTGGAGCTTGAGGCGCAGTATTGTCAAAGGTTATTTTCAGCATTTTCGTCACTTTTTCAGGAATTGCAGTGGTTGTGACCGGAGCTGTATCAGAGTCATCCGTTTCGTCATCTTCATTGTTTCCTGAATTATCAAGCTCAACTGTCAGTTTTATTTCGTAAGTCTTATCTGCCCAGCTTTTGCCCTCACCTGCAGGTTCATCGTCGTCATCCGGAACTTCATTATGGTCATCATCGCTCTCCTCGGCATCATCATCGCTCAAAACATCATCATCGGCTGTTTCTGCAGCGGCAGTTATGTTTCTGAAATTTACAGAAGTGCGGAGCGATTCAAGAAGCTCATAAAGTTCAGAACCTTTCAACTTGAGTGAATTGTTGAGATATCCGAGTTTTGATCCGCTCACTTCCGTTGAAGAGAAAATGTGTTCTTCTACACCCTGGGTATATGAAAGATAGACCTTTTCAACAAGGTCATCTTTGGGAAGGTCAAAAAGGATATTTATCTCCCCTTCATAGTTCAAAGCCCCGTGATCCGGTTCAAGACGGACATTGTCAAGATATTCCGCATCATCGGCCAGAACTATCAAAGAAAAAAAGATAATTGAAACAAAAATTGTAATTTTATTCATCAATTCCCCCGATCAAAGTTTCAGCGATCCTGACTGCATTGTAAGCCGCCCCTTTCCTCACATTGTCGGCGACGATCCATGCCGAAAGTCTTTTTCCGTCCTCTCTCCCCGTCCTCAAACGGCCGACGAAGACTTCGTTCTTTCCTGATGAGTCAATAAGTGTCGGATATATGAGCTGTTCAAAATCATCCATCAGCACCATTTCAGGATGTTCTTTAATTTTTTCTCTTACAAGTTCGACATCGCACTTTTTTTCAAGGTCGATATAAACAGTTTCAGCATGAGAAAAAAATGTCGGAACCCTTACTGTCGTGACATCAAAATCAAGGTCGGGAATTGAGAGTATCTTCCTTGATTCATTGATCATTTTAATTTCCTCTTCACAATATCCGTCAGCATTGAAATGACCGATCTGAGGAATGAGATTGAAAGCGATTCTCTGCGGAAATGTTTCAGGAGCCACGCTTCTGCCTGAAAAAAGGGCTGTCACCTGCTCTCTCAGTTCATCGATCCCCTTTTTGCCGGCACCGCTTACACTCTGATATGTACTGACAACCACTTTTTTTATTTTAAAAAGATCGTTCACAACTTTAAGAAAATAGACAAGCTGAATGGTGGAACAGTTCGGATTTGCTATTATTTTTGATCCATCAGGCTTAACAAGATCCCCATTTACTTCAGGAACGATCAGCGGAACACTGTCATCCATTCTGAACGCTGAACTGTTATCAATGACATAAACCCCTTTTTCAGCGAATACCGGAGCAAACTCAAGGGCAATGCCTGAACCCGCACTGAAAAGGGCGATGTCAATATTTCTTGACTGTATAGATTCAATTGTCATGGGAATGACATCAATTTCTTTATTGCGGAACTTCACTGTTTCGCCAATCGACCTTTCGCTTGCATAAGGGATAAGCTCATTTACGGGAAATTTCCTTTCTTCAAGTACACTTATGAATTCCTGTCCGACAAGACCTGTAGCGCCGACAATGGCAACATTGAACTTTTTCATGTTTACCTCCAAAAAAGCCGCGAAAATATGCAATAACCGTACCATCCCGAGAACTCAACATTTTCAGGATGTTACATTATGTGAAAAAATGACAAAAAGGCAAATTGACATTATGACACACTCAGCTTCTCTAACGGCGAACATTTGCAAATATCTGTAACTGCTGTAAAATATCAGCGGTTAAAATCTTGTTCTCAAAAAGGAGATGTCATGAAGAAATTTTTTCTGATAATTTTTATTACGGTCTTTTTCGTTGCATGCAGCAGCGGTAAAAGCTCAATTAATGATGAAGATATTGCAACAGGCGAAACAAAAGATGAAAATCAGCAACTCCCGACAAGCGATGATGAACCGGGGGATGTTGAGGACGACATGTCCGACGACCTGTCCGACGAAGTTTTAACGGAGTCGGATGACGATTCACCACTCACGACTGACGATTCACCACTCACGGATCACGATTCACCCGTCACTGATGATGACGGCTCACCTCTCCCGGACGAAGACACCGCTTTCTATGAAGATAAATGCGACTGTTTCGGATCTGAATATACGATTCCGGAACAATTCAGGGGTATTGACGGCTGGTGCAAACAGGATGCCGATGGTGACGGACTTCCCAACTGCATTGAGGCAGTTGACGGAGAATTGACAAATTCTGATTCAGATGCTGATCCCGATTATCTTGATACCGACAGCGATGACGACGGAATCCCTGATTCTATCGAGGGTCTGGAAGATATTGACAAAGACGGCATCCCCAATTACAGGGATACAGACAGTGATGGTGACGGATATTCCGATTCAGTTGAAGCTCCCTCTCTGCCGGCAAGAGACACTGATGGAGACTCCATTCCTGATTATGTTGATTTTGATTCGGACAATGACGGGCTGACCGATAAAGAGGAAAACGATCTTAATACCGATCCGCTTAAACAGGATAGTGATGATGACGGATTTGATGATCTTTCTGAAATCGCTTACGGTTCTGATCCTCTTGATGATACTGCCGGGATACCCGAAGATGATTTTTATGTGAAACTTCCTTTTGAAGCACCGAACGATGAAATCCGGATATTGAAGTTCAAAACCAATGTCGAAAAAGCCGACATACTCCTTCTGGTCGATCTTTCCGGTTCAATGAGCGGAGAAATAAATAATTTAAAACTCGGAATTAACACTGAAATTATTGGAGGAGTAAGCGCAAACATAACAGATGTCGCATTCGGGCTGGCAACTTTTGACGACTGGAAAGGAATAAACGGTGACGAAGTTTACCGGCTCGTTCAGCCGGTTACTACAGACAACACTATAATTGAAGGTGCGGTAAATGGCCTGACGCGGCTTTCAAACTGTGGCTGGGAACCCCACCACGAAGCACTTTTTCAGGCGGCTTCAGGGATCGGATATTCCGGACAGTTCACTTTCACAAGAAGAGAAAGTTCTGTAAATGCCTGTGATGTTACAAATGAATATTATCCGTCAATCCCTGCCGCAGACTGTTCATTGGAAGAAGGCAGCATCGGCGGCGGCTGTTTCAGGGATGATGCAATGCCGATAATAATAATGATGAGCGATGAAGGGTTCACAAGTTATCCCTCAGATGTTTTCACCTGGACAATTCCGTATCATAACACAAATGATGCCATTGATGCTCTCAATGCAATAAACGCAAAATTCATCGGAGTTGATTCATGGGACGCTGCAATGACCTGGACTCCGGCTCCTGAAGATGATTTCAAAGCGATAAGCACTGCAACAGGATCAGTTGATGCGACAACCGGAGATCCGTTTTTCTACAAGATCGCAAGTGACGGAACAGGACTTTCAGATCAGATCGCCGATGCAGTATTCGAGCTCACTTCAAACATAAAACTCGATGTCTGGACTTCAAAAGAAAGTGTTGCAAACCCTGAACTTGTAGACACTTCGCTCTTCATAAAAGCACTGATTCCCGATTCATCAGACCCTGTAAATGCCTATTTTTCAAAAGACACGACCACATTCTATTTTGTAAATCCCGGTGCAAAAGTGAACTTTGAAATAAAGTTCCATAACGATTTCTATGAACCGGACAAAGCCGAAGCGACAGTTTTCAGAGCAAAGATAAATGTTCTCGGTGACGGAGCACTTCTTGACACAAGAGAAGTTCTTATCCTTGTTCCCGGAATCCACTCAAGGGATAACTGAGCTCACATTTTTCCATTTCCCTGAAAAGAGTAATGATTCTTTTTGGTTATTATCACATGGTCAATTATCTCGATCCCGATTATCTCTCCTGCTTCCTTGAGTTTACGGGTCATCAGCAAGTCTTCAACGGATGGTTCCGGGTTTCCTGAAGGATGGTTGTGGGCTATCACGATCGAAGCCGCCCTGTCAGCGAGTGCCGGTGCAAAAACCTCTCTTGGATGAACCATTGATTTATTGAGCGTCCCGATAAAAATGACCCGCACTTTGATCACATTGTTCGCCCCGTCAAGAGTTATCAGAATGAAGTGTTCCTGCTGTTTTGAAGCATATCCGTCAAGAAGATCTGCAACATCACGCGAAACTTTGATGTTCACTTTTTCAGATTCGACATAGAACCTTTTTGCAAGCTCAAAAGCCGCCGCGATCTGACACGCTTTTGCATTTCCGACACCTTCAATGTTTGTAAGTTTCTCAAGAATTATTCCATCAAGTCCTTCTTTTTCCAGCATATTTTCAATGTTTCTTGAAATCGTCATGACAGGCATACCCTTCTGCCCGCTGCCGAGAATAAGCGCTATCAGTTCTCTGTTCTTTAAAGCCGCCGGCCCTTTTGAGAGCATCTTCTCCCGCGGTTTGTCATCTGAATAAAGTTCGTGTATCTGCTTCATAAAAAAATCCTTTACAAACGCAAAAGGATATTAAATTGTGACAAATGAAATGTCAAATATATGTTTGATTTAAATTAAACTACATCCGCAACCCGATTCATTTTTGTTTGGGATTTCTTCTTCGTCGTCGTCCGTAAGTGGTGAGTCGTAATCCGTGAGTGGTGAGTCGTCGTCGGCTTCTTCGTCAGTCCCGAGATTGTCATCATCAACATCCTCGACTTCTTCAACATCTTCGTCAGTCGTGACGGGTGAATCGTCGTCGTCGGTTTCTTCATCCGACTCCGTTACTTCCGACTCTGTGTCTGGCACTTCGTCGGACAAATCGTCGGACAAGTCGGTGTCGTTGTCGGTGGCCTCATCGTCGTCTGTTTCTTCCACTTCTTCAACGATCGTCACACCGTCAGATGTTGTCCAGCCACTTTCATAACCGCCTGAATTTATTACTTTTACATTGAGATATATTGTGTCGCCGATCTCAACTTCAAGGTTGTCAAAAACGACTTGATTTGCCCCTGTCACCATTGTTTCTTTTAAAACTGTTTCATCCTGATCGGTGAGTTTGACATGATATTTTGCGGCACTCGGCACCCCTTCCCACAATCCGCCGTAACTTTCTCCAACCAGCATTTCATCAATATCGGTGTTTGATGCAATTTCTCCATCAATTACTGCTACATCTCTGACAAATGATGGGGCGGGAACTGCAACTTTATCTCCGACGGCATAAAGGAATCCGTCCCCCGCTCCGACAAGAATTTCAATTTTTCCATCACTATTCACATCAGCAAGTATCGGGTTTCCAAGCACCCCGTCAAACTTCATCGTCCACATCAATTCTCCATTGATATCAACAATATACAGATTCCCAAGTTTATCCCCGACCACAAAATCATCACTGTTGTTCCCGTCAATGTCACCGGTCACAATGTTGGAAAGATTTGTGCCGCTGCAAAGCGTTGAAGTGGGGATAACACTCACTGAAATATCTGTAACAGTTCCATCATTCAGGCATTTTCTCCAGAGCACACTCCCGTCAATCCCCGAATAAGCTGAAATATCCCCGAATTTTCCCCCGAGCACAATGTCAAAACCTTCATCACTATCAATTTTTGCAATGCCGGGATACTTTGCGGAATATTGAAATAATGAATCTTCTTCCCAACTTATGTCAATTGTCCAAAGCTCATTTCCAGAATTGTCAATCGTTCTTTTAAATAATCCGGTTCTATGATTTCCAAACAGTTCAGCAATTTCATTCCCGTTTAAGTCAGCAGCAACTGAATTATTCGGCCACGAAGAGAAAGAAAACTTAAGAATTCTTGTCATGTTTCCATTTATAAATTCAGATGTGAAAGCATGTCCCAGAAAGAGATCCTCTTTTCCGTCATCATTTATGTCACCAAGAAGAGCTGTTGTATTGTTTAAATAACCGGTTATGTCTATTTTTGGATCGTGGCTTCCTATCTCACTTCCGTCAATTCCCCTCAAAGCATAAAGCATCGCCCCTTCTTCTTCACTGGTGAATGTGAAAGCGATGTCTTTTAATCCGTCCCCGTCAAAATCACCCGCAATGAAATTTGCAGGATTTGTCACAATTTTTCCGACAGTCCAGCCCCAGAGCAATCCTCCATTTGAAGAGTGGAGATATATGTCTGTGTATCCTTCACTGTCAGTAAAAAGAGAAATGAATTCGTGCCTTCCGTTGCCGTTACTATCAAAAGCAAAGAGCGGCTGAGCAGATTGATTGGTCTGAGTCCATTCAACAATTGGCGGATTTTCAAGATCTGAATTTTTTGAATTAAGAAGAACATGACTGTTGCTTGAAATTGTTGAAAGAATTTTTCCGCCGTTTGACGAATTAATAAAAACTGAATCTCCGCTGAAAGTCCCTGTTTCTATTACCAATTCATTCTTCAGCATTGCTCCGCGATCAAAAATGTGGATGAATCCGTCATTCCCTGTGAGATAAATAACTGAATCAGTTGAATCAATGAATCCGAAGTTTTTTCCATCTTTTAAATATGCAACATCACTCACAACTGGAGTTGCAGTAACACCGGAAAAAGACATGAGTTTGTCCCCCACTCCATCCCGATTTATGTCTTCAATGAGCAAAACCGCATCATTTAATCCAACTCTAACAATTGCAGGAACATCGCCTGCATAAACCACTCCGACATCTTCAGTGTCAACTGGCGTTTTTGTCACAACTCTCACTTTGTCCTTGGACCACAGTTTTTGAAAATCACCATCAAAACTATATGCGGAAATTGTTGAATAAATTCTTAATTTTTTTGAAGAATCAGGCGCATTTTTTATTATGAATTCTTTCACTCCGTCACCGTTTAAGTCTGCAACACCTTCAAGATAAGTGTTATCAAGACGGGCTTGAATCACTCCATTGTCACCCCGATAAACAAGCGTTGTCCAGATGTCAGGCGCGTTGACCCCATCCTTGTCAGTTGCACCCTCAAGAGTGTTATTAAAAACTGACACAACAATGTCAATCACTCCATCACCATTGAAATCGGCAACTGACCCCGGAACCATTCTGAAACCCTTATTCACTGTATTAAACCCATATTCATATTGCCAAGAAACTGCATTATCAACAAAGTCATAAACTGTGATTGAATAAGACCCTTTGTCAGATTCTGAAGAAGTTCTGCCGGTAAAAATAAATTCATTTTGAGTATCATTATCAACATTGATGATCTGATTAAACCCGTAAGCGTAATCCCCTTCAATAATTCTTCCATTGTCACGAATCAGAGTTCCGTCACTTGCTTTAAAAACCGATATTAAACCACCTTTCATTCTGTCTGTTATGAGTTCCTTTTCACCATCATCATTCAAATCTCCGAATGTGAGCTCAATGCCATAATTCTCAATATTTTCAATTATCTGCCAGAGCATTTGCGGAGTTGTCACACCACTTGAGAAATCATAAGCCCTTACATCTTTTATGTTCCATTTGCCTCTCACAACCAGATCAATAACCCCATCTTCATTAACATAAGCAAATTTTGCAAAGTCAGAAGATTCTGTCGGAATTATTGATTGAATTGAGCCGTTTTCTTTGTTCATGATCCGGATCCCGAGATTCCCTGCAACCACCAGTTCTTTTGTTCCGTCATTGTTTAGATCAATGATCTTAAATATTCTTGAAGCACTGAAGTTTTCACTCTCCCATAATGAATTCAAATCTTTATCAACCGCTTTCACCACCCCATTGATCGAAAAAAAGATGTTCCCTTCTTCATCAACTGCAACATTGTTCGGGTTCAAATTCCCGCCACGGTAATATTTCCACAAAATTCCCGGCTCAGTGATGCTGCCACTCATCTCAGCACGACCGGTCCTGAACGAATTATTCTGTGTTTCAGGCCAGAAACCACCCGCAAAAAGAAAAATCGTTGAAATAAACAGCACAGAAACGATTGAAAAGATCTTGATTTTCCGCATAATTCAAACCCCCCAGTCCTAAAATAACTTCCTAAAATTATAAGGGGGAAAGGGATTTAGTCAAGGGGGGAAACTCACCCCTAACCCCTCTCTTCCTGGAAAAGAGGGGGAAAAATTCAATGCAGAAATTCCCCCTTCTTTCCGTAGAGAGAAGGGGGCCAGGGGGTTGAGTTGGAAAAAGTCGGTGGCAATCATAGGCCACCACTCGCTTTTGCTCGATCACCGAGTCTTTATCATTAAAACAATGTTCCCTGTCTTAGTCGGTGAACGAAGTCGGTGGCCATTCGTCCAGGCCTAAATAAAAAACGATGGAACTGTAAATGTCGGAGAAAATAAGGACGAAACCCCCAAAGAAACCCCCAAAGAAACCCCCAAAGAAAATATCACTACCAGTAACCTTGAGAACAGAATTCTCGCAGCAATTATTAATGATAAGTTTATAACAGCACAAAAAATTTCAGAAAAATTAAATATCAGCGTTTATACAGTGCGGGAATACATAGAAAAATTGAAAAAGAAAAACATATTAAGGCATGTAGGACCTACAAAATCCGGTCACTGGGAAATAATTGAAAGATAAACCGTCTGAAGGACGGTGTTTGCTTAGCCCGCGGGCACTTGTCCGTCGAAGTACAAACGAAGACGGATCGCCCCGGGGAGACCATTCCACATTTCCACCATTCACCCGTCACGCATCACGCATCACACATAACGCATCACGCATAACGCCTCACCCGTCACCCATCACCCATCACCCATCACCCTTCACGCATCACTTCCCTACACTCTCTTCAGATATTCCCAGATAACGAGTTTGACATCATATTTTTCGATGATGAGTCTTCTTGATCTTTGACCCATTTTTTTTATTTCATCTTTTGGAAGTTCAACCATTTTCATCATCTTTTGAGCAAGGTCATCAGAATCTTTAACTTTGCAGAAGTATCCGTTTTCATTATCAATCAGCACATTCCGGCATCCGGGAGTATCAGTCGTGATGAGCGGCTTTCCCATTGAAGCCGCTTCAAGAAGCGATCTCGGCGTTCCTTCTCTATATGATGGCAGAACAACACAATCAGCATATGCAATAAACTTTTCAACTGAATCAGTGCTCCCGAGATATTTAATATTTCCCTGCTCGATCCATTCGCTCATCTCTTTATGCGTAACTGCTGAACGGTTTTTATCATCCATGAACCCAAGCAACTGAAATTCACAATGATTACAAGTGCTTTTAACAATTTCAGCCGCTTTTACAAACTCAACGATCCCTTTGTCTTTAAGCATTCTTGCAATAAGAAGAAAAACAAATTTTCCATCATTCTGCTCTTTTTCACGCGGAGAAAAACGGACTGTGTCAACACCTGATCCCGGAAGAACGGAACTTTTTTCCTTTTTAACAAGACCTAATTTCAGAAAATGTTCATGGTCTTCATTATTCTGGAAAAATATGTGTTTCGGGTGGTTCTGACTGATCTTATAAAGAATCTTTGCAACAAGTGTGGCAAACCCCTCTTTTATGAAAAGTGTTCCAAGACCTGAAATGTTGTTAATGCAGGGAATGTTAAGGAACTTTGCCGCAAGAGTGCCGTAAATATTTGGTTTTATTGTGAAATGAAAGATCATATCGGGACGAGCTTTTTTATAAATGGAAACAAAACTGAAAAAAGTTGCAATGTCTTTAACCGGGTTTGTCCCCTTGTTGTCCATATTCACATTAAAGTGAGTGCAGCCCATGTCGATCAGTTTCTGACTGTATTCATCCATATATACAGGAGCGACAGTCACCACCTGATGACCATTTTTTAAAAGCTCTGAAATCAGTTCCTTCCTGAAGTTATAAACATACCAAGAAGTATTTGCAACGATAGCGATTTTCATTTTTTTAACCTTTTTAACTCACCCCAACCCTCTCTTTCGCAAAGAGAGGGAGTTATTTGCCATCATCATTTTCACTGCACATTATTTATGAATTCAAAAGGTTATGTCAAGGTAATAGTGACACAATCAGCTCAATTGTGTTGACATAAATTGAGATTTTGTCATACTGTCAACGAGATTTGAAAGGAGATTTTGTTTTGAAAAAAACAATTATATATGTCGGCGGGTTTGAGCTTCCTGACAAGAATGCTGCGGCACACAGAGTTCTGAGTAATGCAAAGATTTTCAGAGATCTCGGATATGATGTTTTGTTTATCGATGTAGATAAGTCATTGAATTTTAATTCAAATATCCTTGAAACAGAAAAAGATGCTCAGGGATTTAAATGCTGGTCCGTTCCATACCCAAAATCAAATTGTGAATGGCTCAATTATTTAACAAGTATCAGGCATGTTGAAACTATTGTCGAACAAAATCAAAGCGTTTTGGCTGTTGTCGCATATAATTATCCTGCTTTTGCTCTAAACAAAATGAAAATTTTCTGTAAAAAAAGAAATCTCAGAATTTTTGCAGATGTCACCGAATGGTATTCTACAAAAGGAACAAACATTGTTTTTAAAATTATAAAAGGTCTCGATTCTTTTTTCAGGATGAGAATCCTGCAAAAACGAATGGACGGACTTATCGTTATAAGCAGATATCTTGAAAACTATTATAAAAATTGCAGGAATGTTGTGAGAATTCCGCCACTTGTTGATCTGAATGAAGAAAAATGGAAATCTCCAATTCCGGAAAGAAACGATAATAAGATCAGATTTATTTATTCAGGAAGTCCGGGAAAAAATAAAGATAAAGTTAATCTGCTGATAGAAGCAGTTGGAGAATTAAACAGTTTTGAAAATTTTATCTTAAATGTTGCAGGAATTGAAAAAGATCAATATTTAACTTTTTATCCTCATCACCAGGAACTCCTTGAAATTTTAAAAGAAAAGGTTTTTTTCCATGGAAAGTTGACCCATTTGCAAAGTCTGGAACTCCTGAGAAATTCTGATTTCAGTGTTTTTTTCAGAGATGACAATATCATGACAAAAGCCGGATTTCCGACAAAATTTGTGGAAAGTATAAGTGCTGGAATTCCAGTTATAACCAATAAAAGCAGTGATCTTGAGGAATATTTAATTGAAGGGAAAAATGGATTTTCCATTAATATTAACGACAAACAAGATTC
This sequence comes from uncultured Spirochaetales bacterium, assembly GCA_964630905.1. Classification (GTDB taxonomy): domain Bacteria; phylum UBP6; class UBA1177; order UBA1177; family UBA1177; genus JAGOEX01. Next base: position 106,186 of record CAZVWR010000003.1, read on the forward strand.
AAAAGATAAGTTTTTAGAAATAATGAGAATGGATAAGAATAAAATTTTTGAGATGAAAATGGAATGTGTTGAATCAGGGGGTTTTTATTATTTAAATTTCGACAAAAAGTTAAAAAGTTTTCTTAATAAAACAATGAGCAAAAATGACTAAAAACATTGGCGAAATTAGGATTCTCATAGTTAATTACCAAAGCATAAACTCTCCGAATTCTTCTGGGATAACTTTATCCACATTATTGAATGGAGTTCTAAAGGAAAACATTCTTGAAATCTGCTTAACAACGCCAAGCACTGAAAACATTGACATTAATTATCATATTGCCCCTGAATCGATTAATCCTTTGAAATACTTCTTCAACAACATTCTAAAGGGTCGAAATGCTACAGAAATCTTTAACAGATCATTAAAGAAAAATGTCACTTCTAACAAAACTAAAATTGTTGGCTTGAAAAAAAAGCTGAAGGAAATTATAAGATCTTATCTTGATGCCAGTCCTATCTTTTTTGATAAAAAAACTTTAAATATAGCTCAGAATTTCAACCCTGACATTATTTATACTTTGGGAAGCAGCATTGAGACTATGAGAATGGCAATCAAACTTTCCAACAAATGCAAATGTCCAATTTTACTTCATTATATGGACAACTGGAGAGAGAGCATTTATTTGGGAAGTATAATGACAATTCCTAGAATGATTCTTCATAAATTAATAAATAAGATCGAGAAAAAATCAAAGGCGGGACTTGTAATCAGCAAAAGAATGGCAGAAGAATTTTCAAGATATGGAAAAATTAAATTTTATCCTCTTATGAATTCGATAGATAAAAGAAAGATACAGACGCCAACACTAAACAGAAATAAGTCGTTAAAAATGGTTTATATAGGTGGACTTCATCTTAATAGACATGAGCCTCTTTTTGATATAGAAAAATGTGTCAGAGAATTAAGGAATGACGGTTTAATTATAAAGGTTGAAATTTATTCACATGAAAAAGATTATTATTTAGGAACAATGTTTGACAATGAAATTATAGAATTTAAAGGTTCTTTGGATCATAACAAAATATATGAGGTTTTTAAAAACGCAGATATTCTATTACACATGGAAAGCTTCAGAAGTGAAGACATCTTATTTACTAAATATTCTCTTTCAACCAAAATCTCTGAATATCTTTCCTCGGGAAAACCGATATTATGTTACGCACCAAAAGAGATCGCAGTTCATCAATATATTAACGAAACTTCTTCTGGATTTGCATGCTCAAATATTAAAGAATTAAAAAACAAACTTACAACTCTCATCAATGATCCGGAGAAGCGGTTTAGCATGGCAAAAAAAGGAGTGGAAACAGCACAAGCCCATCACACTTTCGAGCAATCTAGGAACACACTTTTTAGGGCAATAATTGAAAATATAGGAGACAACAATGCTTAAAGACAAAACTTTAATGATCACAGGCGGAACGGGTTCATTTGGAAATGCGGTGCTCAACCGTTTTTTAAAGACCGGTGTCAAGGAGATCAGGATTTTTTCGCGTGATGAGAAAAAGCAGGAAGATATGAGAATTGAGTATAAAAATGACAAGATCAAATTCTATATCGGTGATGTGCGGGATTTTGAGAGCATTAATTCTGCAATGACGGGTGTTGATTTTGTTTTCAGTGCGGCAGCCCTTAAGCAGGTTCCAAGTTGTGAATTTTTTCCTGTTGAAGCGGTTAAAACCAATATTTTAGGGACGGACAACACTCTTAAGGCGGCAATTAATCACGGCGTGAAAAAAGTGGTGGTTCTTTCAACTGATAAAGCGGTTTATCCAATTAACGCGATGGGAATGAGCAAAGGTTTGATGGAAAAAGTTGCAGTTGCAAAAAGCAGAACTGTTCCTGAGGGCGGAACTACAATTTGCTGCACAAGATATGGAAATGTCATGGCATCCCGCGGTTCTGTCATTCCTCTGTTTGCTCAGCAGATTCATCAGGGACTTCCGCTCACTGTCACAGATCCCGAAATGACAAGGTTCATGATGTCTCTTGATGATGCAGTTGATCTTGTGATGTATGCATTTGAGCACGGAGTTCAGGGTGATCTTTTTGTTCAGAAATCCCCTGCTTCAACAATAAAAATGCTCGCAGAAGTGATGGTTAAGATTTTCAATGCTAAAAATGAGATCAAGATAATCGGAACCCGTCACGGTGAAAAGAAATATGAAACACTTGTGACAAGAGAAGAGATGCAGAAAGCCACAGAGCTTGAAAATTATTACAGAATCCCTGCTGACAACAGAGATCTCAACTATCAGAAATATTTCACGGAAGGGGAAAAAGTGCCTGAATTAATTATTGATTACAATTCAGACAACACATATCGGCTCAATGAAAAAGAACTTGAGGAACTGCTGATGAAACTGCCATTTATAAAAGAGGAATTGAACAAATGAAGATTCTGGTTACAGGTGCAAAAGGTTTTATAGGAAAAAACCTGATAGTTGAGCTGAAAAACAGGGGTTTCAAGGATATTCTTGAATATGATATTGATACAGATATAAAAATGCTCGTTGGTTTTTGTAAAAAAGCTGATTTTGTTTTTCATCTTGCAGGAATAAATCGCCCTGAAAATGAGTTTGAATTTATGGAAGGAAATTTTGGCTTTACTTCCAAGCTATTGGATTCATTGAAACTTCACGACAACAGGAGTCCGGTGGTTATTTCTTCTTCAACACAGGCGACACTTGATAATCCATACGGCAAAAGCAAGCTTGCCGGGGAAAAACTCATAAAAGACTACGGAAAAGAAACCGGCTCAAAAGTTCTCATTTACCGTTTTCCGAATGTTTTCGGCAAATGGTGCAGACCAAATTACAACAGTGCAGTTGCAACTTTCTGTCACAACATGGCAAACAATCTTCCGATAAAGATAAATGATCCTGAATATTTGATGACTCTTGTTTATATTGATGATGTTGTTGAGGAACTGATAAAAGGCCTTTCAGGAAAAGAAAACAGAACCGGGGAACTTTGTGAAGTTCCTGTTGTTCACAAGATAAAACTTGGTAAAATTGTGGAACTGCTTGAATCTTTTAAGGAATCAAGAAACAACATTTCAATTCCCGATATGTCAGACCCTTTCACCAAAAAACTTTTCAGCACATATTTGAGCTATCTCCCTGAAAACAATTTCAGATATCCGCTGAAAATGAATGTGGATGAAAGGGGATCATTCACTGAATTTTTCAGGACTCCTGAGAGAGGACAAGTATCTGTAAACATTTCAAAACCCGGAATTACAAAAGGGAATCACTGGCATCACACAAAGTTTGAGAAATTTGTTGTAGTGGGTGGCAGAGGAGTTATCCGTTTGAGAAAGATCGGCGAAGAAAAAGTGCTTGAATATTTTGTAAGCGGCGAAAAAATGGAAGTGATCGATGTCCCTGTTGGATATACGCATAACATTGAAAATCTTGGAGAAAATGATCTTATAACTATAATCTGGGTGAATGAGCCGTTCAATAAGGAAAAACCTGATACCTTTTTTGAGGAGGTTTGAAATATTATGAAAAAACTTAAAGTTATGACAGTTGTGGGGACTCGTCCTGAAATAATCCGTCTTTCCTGTGTAATAAAAAAACTGGAAGAATGTGAAGCGATTGAGCATATCCTGGTTCACACCGGTCAGAATTATGACTATGAGCTTAACGAGGTTTTTTTCAAAGACCTGAATTTAAGAAAACCCGATTATTTTCTTAATGCTGCAACTGGAACGGCTGTTGAAACGATCGGTAATATTCTGATAAAGATCGATCCTATAATGGAACAGGTAAAGCCCGATGCGTTTTTGGTTCTCGGTGACACGAACTCATGTCTTTGTGCAATTTCTGCAAAAAGGAGAAAGATCCCGGTTTTTCACATGGAAGCGGGAAACAGATGTTTTGATCAGAGAGTTCCTGAAGAAATCAACCGGAAAATTGTTGATCATATTTCCGACATCAACCTTCCCTACAGTACAATTTCAAGAGATTATCTAATAAACGAAGGTATTCCTGCTGATAGAGTTATAAAAACCGGCAGTCCGATGTTTGAAGTTCTTAACTCCAAAAAGGAAGAAATAGCAAAATCAGAAATAATTCAGACACTTGGATTAAAAAAAGACAACTATTTCGTTGTTTCTGCACACCGTGAAGAAAATATAAATTCCGAGCAGAACTTTTCAGATCTTGTTGAAAGTTTAAACGCAATAGCAGAAACTTATCAGATGCCTATCATTGTAAGCACTCATCCTCGAACCAGAAAAATGATCGAAGAAAAAGGGATCAAGTTCAATGAATTGATAAAAACCATGAAACCACTCGGATTCATTGATTATATTAATATTCAGATGAATGCAAAAGCGGTCTTAAGTGACAGCGGAACGATCAATGAAGAAGCATCTATTTTAGGACTCAAAGCACTTAACATCAGACAGGCACATGAAAGACCTGAAGCAATGGAAGAAGCCGTTGTTATGATGGTTGGACTCAAAAAAGAAAGAATTATGCAGGGATTACAGACACTTGAAACACAGACAGAAGGAACACTCAGACAGGTGAGCGATTACACAATGCCTAATGTTTCAGATAAAGTTGTGAGGATAATATTGAGTTATACCGATTATGTTAATCGGGTTGTTTGGGGAAAGTGAGTTAAACTAAAATGAAAATTTTATTCCCTTTAAAAACTGCTTCTATCCCTTTAATTTTTATTTTATTATACATTTTCCTTGTTTTCCTAATAGACATCCATTATATTTATGAGATTCCATCAACAATTCTAAATGTAGGATATAGAGCACCACTAATGTCCGTGTCTGTGATTTTATCAGTTTTTTATTTTTTTGCTTATGTTTTTAATAAGAAGAAAATGCCTGTTGTCGTTATTTATGCGACTTTTTTTGCTTTCTGGTCCGCTATATCAACCCTTGTCAATTATTATAAATATGAAGATTTGCATTACATCATTCCTGTGCAAATATTTTGGTGGGGAATTCTTTTTTTATCTTTTCACTTTTCGAAAAGATTCTCTTCTCTAAAAACCTTTTATTCATTGCTAACAATTTTTTTTCTAACAACTTTCTTTTATTATATGAGATACGCACTAGACCCAAGCTCTTTTGGAATTTATGCTGCTAATAAAGTTAACTCTGTTTATTATGTGACTTTTTTTCTACCATTTATTTTTTGTCTGAGACAGAATTTATTTAAATATTTGTTTATAATATTAACACTTTATGCCTCATTTATTTCTGAAAAAAGGACGGGCTTCATTACTATTGTGTTTTCTTTATCATTTTATTTTATTATTGAGATGTTTTTTCGATCAAGTTTTTCTTATAAAAAAAAAGTGCTTATATTTCTCTTTATTACTGTTCTTTCTTTTCTATCTATTTATTTATATGAGCATGTTTATGAAAGCCAAGGCTCTGATGTTGTTGCCAGAATAGATAATATTGAAGAAGATGAAGGGTCTGGGAGAATTGATATATATAAAAGTCTGCTTTATGAAATCACCAGACTTGATTTTTACTTTCTTTTAGCTGGCAATGGTTTTAACAGTGTTCTACTCTCAACAAACATTGGGCATTCAGCTCATAATGACTTTCTTGAAGTATTGTATGATTTCGGTATCGTGGGGTTAATCCTTTATTTATTGTTTATCTATCAAATACTTAAATACTGGGTTTTTCTATTCAAGAAAAGAGATGAATATTTTGGAGCTTTCACAGCTTCAATAATTATGTTTTTCGGGTTTTCAATGACTAGTCATCTGATAATATATCCATCATATTTTATATTGTTAATTATATTTTGGATGTGGCAGATAAATAGAATAAAACAAAAATATTTTTCAGAAGAACAACTTTTAAATGAGATTAATGCCCCGAAAAACACAGCCATCCCATAGGTTAAATAAAAAAACGCAGAAAAGTTGAAAAAGA
>CAZVWR010000004.1:0-76525 GCA_964630905.1 uncultured Spirochaetales bacterium
TTATTTCATAGTCTATAACCCGAAGATAAGTGAAAAGTGGGTTTTTGTGAATATCAGGGAGGTTGAAGGCGGACCATCAGAAATGAAATATGCAAAGATTGGTGAGTGGAAATGGAGAAAACTCGGGGATGGGATCGGTAACGACCCGAGAATATATGGAGACAAACTGGTTTTATTTACTGACACATTTGAAGGGTATTTATGTGATCTTTCAAAAACTCCAGAGAAACTTGAATCATGTTTAAGAATAAACAGAGGCAATGAAGAAATAAGAAGACCTAAAATCGATTCTGAAAACAATGACATAATCTATTTCAGTCCGGTTGATATGGTTGACGGCTTTATGAAACTTGATCTTTCAAAAAATCCTGCTGAATACAGTGAAATAAAACTTGAAGGATTACTGGAACCCCGTTTTTCTGTTGCAGTTCAGGAAGCAAAGGGAAAAATGATCATGTACAGTGATATTTTTGTTTCTAATACTGAATCAGGAGACAGAGATTTCAGAATATGTTTTTACAGGACAGACCTGAAAAAGAGCTTCTGTTCACTTGCGACACCCCATGCAGAAGGAAAAATGGAATACCGTCAAAGTGCCCCGGAATATGAAGGACACTGGCTTGTGTGGCAGGATTCAGTCGGACCATTGATGAAAGTGAGAGACATGGAATGTTACTGTGATCATCATCCTGAATTGTGCCCGTTTGATGATTACACACCGCAACCCGATAATCCCAAAGATGTGAAGACTGGGAAAAGGTTGAAGGATTAATTTTTCTCAAATTAAAACAGCCCTCACTATCAGGTAGAAAGATGTCGAAAAAATTCCGGGGGAACTTCAGCAGACAAAATATTTTTAATAACAGAAAAACAGAATAATATATAAGCGCACTTAACTGCAGGGGAGATATAATGTGCAGGAAAAAAGGTTTTTCGCTTGAAGCATTCATTTTTTTTACGATTGTTGCAATACTGGCATATTTTCTTTTTTTCAGGGATAGTGAGAAAAAATGGCCTCCGGGAATTCTTGTTGATTCTGCTCCGATGCAGACAGATCTTGAGTCAAGCAAAGTTCTTGATTTGAAGGATTATACAATCGTCACAAAAGCTGAATTCAAGGCAAGTGCCCGTGTTTTAAGCGAAAAAAGATACCGGTTTGATGACGGTGCCGATCTTGTTCCAGTCGATCTTGCCCTCGGATGGCTTGAAATGAGCGATCAGGCTGTTCTTGATGAACTGAAAATCAGTCAGTCAAAAAGGTTCTATTTCTGGAAAACAAGAGGAAGCGAACTGCCTGTACAAAGAGACAAAATAGATCATAACAGTGCAAACATGCACATGATCCCTTCAACAGAGAAAATAGAAAAAACTTTAAAAGTGATCGAAAGAGGCGACATAATCAGTTTTGAAGGTTATCTTGTTGATATTTCACACAAAAACGGCTTCAGCAGACATACCAGCATGACAAGGGCAGACACCGGCCCCGGAGCATGCGAAATTGTCTATCTGACATCATTGAACATTGACAAAGTTCCAGAATAATTATCAGTTAGATTCAAAGAGTCATTCTTTTGCGGTTATCCATTTCTGCTGATAAACTGCCCATTTTTTGGAAATTGTTCTGTAATGTTCTGTCTCTTCAGGTTTTTCCTGCGCAAGATCTTTCAATTCATCAGGGTCGCTTTTTATATCAAAGAGAAGATCTTTGTTTTCTGTAAGGTCATGAATATATTTGTAATTTCCATCGATTATTCCGTTAAGGCGTGTAGCTGACCTTGTGAAAATGAATGCCGGCTTTTCTTCAGTTGTGTCATCAAGAAGATTTCTCCCCTGCCAGTTGTCATCTATCGTTATTCCTGCAAGAGCGGCAAGTGTCGGAGCAAGGTCTACATGTGTGCCGCTAACATCTGAAACAGATCCTTTATTTAATCCCGGCAGTCTGATGATAAGCGGAATTCTAATCGCCTCTTCATGAAGACTCTGTCCATGTCCGGTAACCCCCGGCCTTTTTGCAAAAGCTTCGCCGTGGTCGGCTGTAATGACCACCGCTGTATTATCAAGAAATCCGGTTTTATCCATCTTTTCAACAAGTTCCTCTATTACACTGCTTACATATTCCTGTGCCTTTCTGTAATTTTCGACAGATCCTTTCAATTCATTTGTTGTAAGAGGTGAGTCATAGGGATAATGGGTCGAATAAAGAAACATGAATGTGAAGAATTTTCCACCGTTTTCAACAGTCCTATACATGAAATCATAAGCTTCTGAAGCTGTATCGGAATCTTTGACCTGATAACTGTAGAACTTGCCCCCTTTCCCGTATTTGTCTTTTAATGAAAGGAAGTCCTTGAAAACTTTATATTTTCGGGCAAAACTTGAATTGTTCAGATTGTCATATGTGAACATTGAAGAGGCAAAAAATCCGGTTTCATATCCGGCAGAATTAAATTTTTCCGCGATGGAACTGCATTTAAAGTCCGGCATATAGTTGGTTATTGTTTCCTGTGCAGTTCCGGAAAGTGTTCCGCAGTTAGCTGAAATAAAACTTCTGCTTGTGCCGGGGAATGGTGTTCTGTATGAGTTGAATATTATTGAACTATCCTTTAATTCTTTAATTATTTTAAATGATTTTTCATCCGTATTTCTAAGAGAAGTCATTTCCAAAGAAAGAGATTCGACCATTATCACGAGAATGTTTTGAACTTTGTTGTGATTTAAAACTCCTTCTCCACCGGAACTGCGGTCGCTGTTCCCGAAAATTAAAGCCCCGGGTGCCGAAAAATTTGAAATATCAGTGTATTCTTTCATAATCAGTTTTTCTTTTGTAAAACTTCCAAGAAGCTCGATCAGCGGATTTCTGATCATTTTTCCGGTTTCAGCCCTGCCGAACTGTGCAAGGAATAAGAATGCAGAGATATTTAAAACAAGAAGTGCAAATATCAGCCACTGTTTTGAAAAGAAAGGTGTCACCAGCTTTTTTCTAAACAGATAACATATTCCGCCGCCTGCCGGAAAAGAGAAAAGAAGTATTGCTGCATTAATATCATTTAAGACATATGAGGCAAGTTCATGTGATCCGGCGCCGTTGAAACATATCAGTCCCCAGTTTATAAATGTCCTGAAATATTGATAAATAAGATAATTCGCATAGAAAAAAATTATTGCTCCGATAATTATGAGATGGTGACTTATAAGCCGCATTTTTCTTTGCGGGATTTTGTCAATGAGAAAAAAAATTCCGATCGCAAGCATTGAGTCAAGAGATGCAAACAAAAAAGATACCGGGGGAGTTACAATGCTGAAACCGTAACCGTTCAAAGTGAGAAACATTCCGATAGCGGACTTAAAAAAAACATTGATGATAATAGCAATAATTAAAAAAAGTACGGAATCATAGTTGCGGAAAGTAAGCCATCTTTTTGCTAAAACGCCCATTGCAGATCTCAATTAAACAATAAACAGTTGTTTAAACCGCTTCTTTTGTGACAGAAAAGGTCTTTTTTTATTGAAAAAATCAGTCAAAAATGGCGTTGACATATTTATAGATGATTATATAATTCACTTTGTTGTTGTTTAATACCTTTTATTTAAATATTCGACCGGAGGTGGTTAAGATGAAGAAATTGTTGGTTATTATGGTTGCAGTTTTTGCTTTTGCAACGATCAGTGCCGCTACAGGCGGAATGTTTTCCAAAGCCGATGTTAAAAAGATCGATTCAATTCCCGCAATGGTTACAAATGTGAGCATTCCTGTTAAGACAGATGAACTTTCACTTAAAAAATTCATCAAGGAAAGCTTTTACAAAAATTTCGGTATCGGTCTGAATGTCGAACCGCAGCTTTTCAAAGCTGTTGATATTGACGGTACTTCAATTTTCAAGTTTGCTGTAACTTATAAGGGAATCCCCGTTGAAGGAACATACACTGTTCTTACTGTAAGAAACGGGAAAATAGACAGGATCAACAACAGTATGGGCAAAATTGATCTTGATGTTTCAAAGCTCATTGCTCCTGAAGCCGCAGTAAGATCGGCAATGAAAATGAGAAATATCACAAAAATGCCGGCAAAATATTACACTGAAAAGGTCATAACAAAACATTTCGGCAATTATGTGCCTGCATACATCGTCAGATTTCCTGCGATCCATCTTGCAGACAGCAGATTTCATGTTGTTGATGCTGTTACAGGAAAAGTTTTAAGATCAGGGAACTCAACACTTTTTGCAGATCCTGTTGATCCGGCAACAGCTACTGACAAGGCAAAAATATGGGAATTTAATCCCGTTGTTACAAAAGACCTGATTGAGGTTGATCTCCCATGGGTTGCTCCGTATGACGATTCAGATCTTGATGAAGAGCAGCTCGGTTTTCTTACAACAGACAAAGACAGTGAAGGAATAAGAAAGATCAAATCTTTCAACTGTCCTGATAAGGGCGAAAAAGTAAGCCTTGAGGAAATGATAGGTTTTGCGATAACAGTTCCGATGTGCAGTCCGACACAGCTTGCAAACAAGCTTGATAACGGAAGTTTTATTTATGATGACTGCGAAGACGGCCATGAATTTGTTACAGATAACATGACAGAAGATAAGATCGACAGATGTGCTGAAATTTCAATGTATTATCATGCTTCCAAGATTTATGGTTTTATTCGCGGACTTTACAAGGATATAAATAGCAAAGGAGAATTCTATCTCCAGAACAATGATGCTGACAGACCTTTAAATGTTATCGGTAACTTCCAGATGCCGGATACAAGTGATCTTCAGGCAATAATGGGTGGAACAGCAAAACTCGTTCCGATGGACAATGCATTTTTTTCTCAGGACAATCCTCAAATAGGTGGTCTGCTCGGTAAGTTTGGTGTAAAGGGAGATATTCTTGTTTTCGGGCAGGGGACAAAAGGTGATTTCGGATTTGACGGGGATGTGATTTATCATGAATTCGGTCATGCAACTATTTACACTGCAGGTATTGCAGGAATGGAATTCACTGATAAATATGGGATTTCCAATGAACCAGGTTCAGTACATGAAGGTATTGCAGATACATTTGCATTTCTCATGACAGATAATACCTGCACAGGTGAATATGCTTCAGAAGCAATAGTTAAATGGGCGACTTCTCAGGGCGGAATGGTTGAAATGGATTCAGAAGGAACAGGTGACAGCAAAGTTTACTGCATGAGAACCGCTCTCAATGAATACAGCGTTTTTGAAGATTTCATCGGTGAAGTTCACTGGGACGGTCAACCGCTTCTTGCAGCAAACTGGGCTATATATAAACTTATTAAAGGAACAGACAAAGATACAGCAGTTCAACGTGAAAATCTTATGAAGCTGATATTGAAAACTCTTTACTCGATAGGAACTGCAGATGCGTCATTTAAGCTCTGGGCAGAGACTTTCATGGATGAAGTAGGCAAGGATGATAATTTTAAAGCTCATAAGACTGAAATAGAAAAAATACTCAATGACAGGAATTTCTTTGAGGAAAAAAGAGCCCGTTCAGCGAATAAAACTGTAACAAGAACATATATCGGAGCAGGCGGAACTGCATCAGAAGATGATCCGATGGGCGGCGGCGGCGGCGGAATCCCTATATATGAAGATAAAGAGGATATAAATGTCGGACCGAGCTACCTTCAGTTCTATTTTGATGTTCCTGAAAATGCAGACGAGAACGGATTGAAAATTACCGCTTCAGTTGCTGCAGACAGCGGTGGTTCAATGATCGGCGGCATGGGAGGCGGCGGTACTCCAGTCGTTGAAGTTTATTACAGAAAAGGTGCTCCGGTGGAATATGTGACCGGAGAAAAATCTATGAAAATCGAAGCTCTTAAGGACGGAAAAGTTGAAGCAGACGGAACAGGATCAATAAAGAACTGGGGAATTGCAGGTGTTGAAAAAGGTGTAAGATATTATTTCCAGTTCATCAATACTGCAGCGGCGGCAGGAGTGATCACAAATATAAAAGTTATTTCAGCAGAAGTTGAAGAAACCGTGTCGGATGACGATACTGTTTCTGATAACGAAACCGTAGATGAAGAGATTTCTATGGAAGATGATCTTCTTCCTGATGAAGAACAGGATCAGAAGAAAGAAAAGTCTTCCGGATGTTCATTGACTTTCTGATTGTGTGCAGAAAGAATATTTTAAAGGAGTGTGTTGTGGGAAATTTTATTAAAACGGTTCTTATGCTTTCAATATCAGTATTCCTGATTTCATGCGGAGCTGATGATGAAGGCTGTTCTTCCAATGATGATTGTAAAGAAGGTTTTGAATGTAATCTCGATACCGGAAAATGTGAATCCAGGGAGGAAGGTGACGGAACATCAGAAACAAAAGATGACGGATCTTCTTCAAATGATTCAGATGAAAAGGACGATTCTGACAATCTTGAAAAGACTGATGAAGGCGGTATTTTTGTTCAGTGTACTCCGGGTGAAACAAGGGAATGCTATGAAGGTCCAAGCAACTCAAAAGGGGTCGGAATATGTAAGGCAGGCATTGCCACCTGCGTTGTTGACGGAACGGACTGGAGCGAATGTGTCGGACTGGTTCTTCCTGAAGCCGAAATATGCGGAGATGGCATAGATCAGGATTGTGACGGAGCTGATGCAACGGCTGAAACAGTCATTGATATTGATGGTGACGGTTTCACATACTGCACAGGTGACTGTTGCGAAACAACATGGGAGTGTCCTGTTCCGGAAAGAGTAGGCCCCGGATCATTTGAAGTTCCAAGTAACGGTATTGATGATAACTGTAACGGAGCAGTTGATGAGGAAGCAAGCGGTTGTGATGTCGGATTGAATGCTGACTCTAACGATCCGCTCGATCTTGGAAAAGCAATAGATCTTTGTGTTGTGGAAAGCGAAAAAGAATATGGTCTTGTAAGTGCCAGAATAGTTTTTCCAAATGGGAGTGAAATGAGTGACGCATATTCAGGATCAGATGGTAATGGCGGCACCACAAATTTTCCTTCGATCGCTGTTCCCGCCAGTACTTATTCAATTCTTCCGGGAATGGGTAATTTTGTAAAACCTACTCAGGGAACGAATTTCTTAATTCTTTCAACCGGTCAGGCAAAAACGAAAATTGATAACCTTGACACAGACAATTTGACTGAATCGTTAGCTCCTGATGACTGGTATCTGTTTCACAACAGTAAATTTCCCGATTCACCGAATTGCGGTGCTCTTTCTGAAAGTCCGGGAGAAAACCCTGTCAGAGATTCAGTAATGCTTGAGCTTGTTGTCAGAGCTCCTAATAATGCGGCTGCATTCAGCATAGATATCAATTTTCACAGTGCGGAATTTCCGGATTATGTGTGTAAAGGATTTAATGATTTCTTTGTAATGCTTCTTGACAGTACATTTACTTCAACAGACATGAATCTTCAAAATCCGGCTGATAAAAATCTCGCGATGGATGAAAACAAAAATTCAGTGGGAATTAATCTTGCAAAATCAGGACTTTTTAAAGTATGCAAAAACAAGGTTTTCCCTCCGACAAACTTTCCGGGATGTCTGGATGATACTGAGCTCCAGGGAACAGGATTTGAAGGTCATGGAGCAACAGGATGGCTTGTTTCCCGCGGAAATATTGTGCCGGGAGAAGAATTTAAGATCAGAATGGCAATATGGGATACAGGGGATCATATTTATGACAGTCTTGTCGTTCTTGACAATTTCAAATGGTATGAATCTGCTCAGAAACCGGGAACCGGCGAAAAGTAAAAATCTGATAAAATAAAAATGCCCCCGAAAAAAACGGGGGCATTATTAATAACCGGAAGGTTGCTCCTGGGATCTTCAGCATTGACGCCTGATGGCGATAATTGATTTGAAGTTATCACAGTGTTGGTGTTGTTAAGATTGCGTTTCCGCATTTTTGACCGATGAATGAAGAACAACTCCTTCCCTTTTTCAATTTAAAAAGATCTCACACAAACCATTATAAGCAATTATCGTGCCAAACTATTTTGTCCGATTTTCTCTCTTTTTCGTCCTATTGTTAAAAATATGTGACAGTACTGTTGTTTTAATGTTGTTTTGCTGTAAATGAAAAATTTCCTGAAAATTTAAGTTGACATGCTGTGTAAATAAAAGTGTTCGGAAGTGGTGCTTCAGTAGATCACAAGAAAGCTTGAAAGTGGTATCTCAGCACGATATCCGGATGGATCTGTTACTACCGGAGTATAGTTTTCACCGTTAAGAAATGCTGAATATGAAAATGTGTTAAGCTCTCCCTTTTTAATTTTTTCAGTAACATCAATGTTGATAAGTTTCACATCCTGTCCGGGACACCATCCTGCTCTACCGAAAGGCCATGAGCCGTACTGATTCGGAACGGTTCCTTCGTTTACCAGATCAAAACATCCGCGCGAAGTCCCTGCGTTTTTGAAATCAATCTCAAAAGGGGTTCCGTTCACAGTGAAAACCGATTCAAATTTACAGAATTCGGCACAGTTTTCCTGTTCTGAACCATTACCGTGCCCTGTTATATAAGCGGCAATAATGATTTTTTCGAATGATGAAGGAATTTCTGTTTTTATATCTTCCCACTGATCGTTATATGTTTCGTCAAACTGTTTCGTTCCTGAAAAGAGAGGGAATATGGATACCGGTTTTTCAGATGAGCTTTCTTTAATGTAGATAAAGTCAAGGTAATTGACATACTGGTCTCCGGCAACTGTAAATCTGAAATAGTTCTTTCCGGATTTAAGAAGAGAAATAAGCGGTGTTATATCTGTCAGCCATTTTCCGCTTCTGCCGTAAGTAGTAATCCATCTTCCGATTTCTACGGTACAATTTTCAGAAGTTTCGTCATCACACAGAAAGAGATGCTGCAGTCTGTCCCATTCGCATGATTTCTGTGATTCGCATATCTGTTCAAGTGAAATGAAAAGCCTCCCTTTTTCAGAAAATTCAGGTATTTGTGCAGAAAATAAAATGTTTTTCTCCCAGCCATCTTCAGGAAATTTAACCCCGTCAATGCCTTTGATGGTTGTTGAATTTTCATGGTTTGAAGAGATAAAATCTTCAAGACCGTATTCATAGTTGTAAAGTTCCGCTTCCTTATACAGAAATTCAAAGCGGGGATCAGATGATGATGATTCCCAGCTGTGAAAACTTCCGGATGACCGGATCTTCTGAAAACGGTCGATTCCCAGAAAGAAATCAGAATATTTCTCAAGCCATTCCTTGAACCATGAATCAATTTCACGGGCAGGCTTAGTTGTGATGTGCACCCTTTGTTTCATTTGAGGTCCGCCGCCGATCTCAAGAGAATTTTCAATGTTTTTCTTTAACTGTCCGATTCTTTCGGTGAATGTTTCGGCAGTTCCGTCAACAAGGAAAAAATAATGGGTGTTTTGAGGAGTATTGTCGAAAAGTCTGATAAGGTCTGTTTTCCATATGGCAGTGCTTTCAGAGTTAGATGCCCTGTAGAAAATGAAAATGTAGTTTTCATCTTGTGATCTGTTTCCGGCAAAGTTCCAGTCTCCTGTTTCAAGAGGAAGAGTAAAGTCACCGGCGGTGTCTCCGAATAAAATACCGTAAGGACCTTTTTCAAGGTTGTTTTCGTCTCCATCAGTATCAGACTGTTCATTATCAACTATTTCATCTGTTATTTCATTATCTAATAACAGAGTGTCAGTGTCAGAAACAGCATCATTGTCCGGAATATCTTTGTTCGATGTTGAGCATGCAAAATAGATTGGCAAAAGAAGCAGAACATAGATGATCTTGAGGTTTTTTTTCATGATAAGTACCCGAAATATATCAATTATTAAAGTTGGAAACAATCAGAACAAA
Source organism: uncultured Spirochaetales bacterium (assembly GCA_964630905.1). Classification (GTDB taxonomy): domain Bacteria; phylum UBP6; class UBA1177; order UBA1177; family UBA1177; genus JAGOEX01. The sequence continues at coordinate 9,821 of CAZVWR010000004.1, forward strand.
AGTACAGAACAACCACCACTGGTTTTTTTCTTTATACCCTCAACACGGCAGTTCGGATCACAACCGTCAAAAGGTTCTGTATTACCGTCATCACACTGTTCTCCGTATTCAAGCTCACCGTTTCCGCAAACATTCTCTGCTGTTGAATTACCAGAATTACCTGAGTTGCCGGAATTACCTGAGTTGCCAGAATTCCCTGAGTTACCAGTATTTCCTGAATCTCCGGAATTTCCGGAGTCGCCTGAGTTACCTGAGTTACCTGAGTCCCCAGAATCACCAGAGTCACCAGTACACTTTGATTTATCCCAACCGGAACAATCTTTTAAACAAGTTGCAGTTCCAATAGAGGGTGTGTCTGGAAGTTTGCTGCAAGCTATTGTGTTTCTATCACAAATTTCATCTCCCTCTAAGATTCCGTTGCCGCATGATGCGATGATTTCAGTTCCTTCCGGAAGTATCTTGTCTGAAATACATTCATATCCGGACCGCACATCATTGTAATCACATTTTGCTATGCATTTGCCATCGTAACATTCTACACCGGTATTGCCATTGTAACAATCTGAATTGTTTTCACAGTTTGCAGAACAATAACCATCGGTCCATCCAGTGTCGGTAATACATTTTGATGAAGCGGCAGTATTAAGACATTCACTTTCGTCTGAACAAGGGTCGCCTGTTTTTCCAATGCCGCCGGTATCACATCCGTTATCGATCGTTCCATCGCAATCGTCATCCCTGTCATACCCGTCACCGAAACAGAGGTCTACGTCCGCTGTAGAGATGCATTCTCCGCAAGTTCCATTCTTTGCACCGTTTACCATGGCGTTTGCATCAACAATTCCAAATCCGTAACACGGAGAGTGATCCTTGGCGTTTTCAAGCCAGTTTGCAGAATCAGGTTGTATTGTTGACCAGCCGCCTTTGGAACATGTTTTTGAAGTTTTAGCGGCACTTGCTTTGACACAGTTTATTATTCCTGAAAAGGTCATGCTTGTATTAGCCGCTATCATTAATGCCACAGCTCCCGCGGCAACAGGTGTGGCTGCGCTTGTTCCTGCAAACCTGCTTGTATAGTTAAGATCGCTTAAACTGTCTCCGTCATATCCTGTTGAATAGTTGTAGCCATAAGCCCCCTGTATATCTGTTGTGTAATTTCCTGCTCCCGCACTGACATCTATTTCAGAACCGAAATTGGAATAGCTTGCCATTGATCCGTTTGATTCAAGAGCACTTATCGTGAGCATATCATCATCTTTGAGGAATCCCTGATAGGATGTGTTGCATCCGTCATTTCCGGCCGCCCAGAGAAATACAGTTCCTTTCCCGCCTCGACCGTTTATTCTTCCATAATCTACAGCAGCGGACTGGTTGTTGTCTGCAGGTGAAGAGATACAGTTTCCGTAATTGTCTTTCCCCTGAGGTCCCCAACTGTTGCTGACAACCCATGCGCCCTGATCGACTCCGTACTGAAGAGCATCTTTTATTGTAGTAGGATACAGATATGTGCCTCCGATAAGTCGTATCGGAATGATCGGACATCCCCAGCATGCGGCGGCGACCCCGAGACTGTTGTTTGTTTTTGCAGCTGCAAGTCCGGCACATGATGTTCCGTGTGGAACTCCTTCATGATCATCCTGAGCCTTGTTGGGGTTGGGGTCGTTGTCTTTTGATATGAAATCATATCCTGAAAGTACATTCAGATCGGGATGGGTCGTGTCAACACCGCTGTCGACTATTGCTATTTTTGCATCTTTTCCTGCACCTGTTTCAGTGTCCCAGGCATATTGAGCAAGGATCTGAGTGAGATGCCACTGATTGCTGTAATATGTGTCGTCAGGTGTGGTGGTCTTGAGTTCCATGTGCCAGAACCAGTTTGGCTGAGCCCATCTGACAAGATCTTTTTCTACGAGAGAGTTGGCAACAGCAAAAGGGTCTTTTCCTACTGATACAGAAACAGTATAAAAATCAGGATCATTTACTCCAAGTTCAATAACTTCAAGTCCGTAAGTCTTCAATATTTCATCTCTTTTTTCAAATGATGTGTGTTTGGAGAATTGAATGTTCATTCTGCCATCAAGAACCAGAGGGTCTTTCGAGTAATAAGTCACAACGGGCCATGAAGGAATCCCTTTTGAAGCAAGAATATTTCTAATATTGATCCAGTTAGACCTGTCGGCATTTGCAAGCTGAATCCTGTGTGCCTTGACATGGCCTTCACTTATGACCACTTCCCTGATCAGGCTTGTAACAGGTATCCCCTGAAAATCAATATGCTGGAGAGAATTCAGATTTACTGAAAAAGGAATTGATATCATATCGTAGATCTGCTTCAAATATTGAGGTCTGCCCTTGAAATAATAGAATGTGTCATATTCTTTCCCGTTTATTTTCACCTGTTGTCCTATTGACGGTTTTGAGAATTCGCTGCCGGAAACAGAGAAAACCACAAGGATTGATAACAATAAGATAAAAATCATTTTCTTTAACATAACCCTCTCCGTATAGCTATTAAAAAACAAAACTATTAATTAGAGCAAAACAGGTTCCCGACTTTTTTGTTTAATCATTACAGTCGCATAAAACGGATTAAACATTTCAGGACCAGCAACAGTTAAATTATACGCACATCCATATAAAAACCAAGCTCAAAAATATAGACGGCCCCGAATTCTTTTGACAAGTAAACTAAAAAGCATAAAATACCAAAACTAAATGTTCTATTTTTCAAGGAGGGTGAGATGAAAAAGTTTTTTGGTTTGTTTTTGATCGTTTCGATTGTTTTTATGGTTTCATGCGGAGATGATAACAAAAAAATCGTTCCTCAGGATGACAAGGACGCAACAACTGACACAGATGAAATAACTGACGACACCGGCAACACGGGTGATACCGGCAACACAGGAAACACTGGCAACACCGGTGATACAGGCAATACCGGTGACACAGGTGATACCGGCAATACAGGTGATACCGGCAATACCGGCAATACAGGTGATACTGGTAACACAGGCAATACAGGTGACACTGGAAACACAGGTGACACTGGAAACACTGGAAACACTGGTGATACTGGAAATACTGGAAATACAGGCGACACCGCAGATCCTTGTGCACCATGTGATCTGAGCAACAGAAAATGTGTTGAGCAGAGTGAAGTCTGGGTCTGTACAGGTTGCAAGGATGGATACTTTCAGAATGATGATGATTTCTGTGTTTTAGAGGGTGTGCTCGGTGCAGAGTGCGATTCTGCTGCGTATGCAGGAAAGGATTGTGACAGCGGAAAATGTGTTGACGGAGTATGCTGCAACGATGTATGTGACGGACTTTGCGAAAGCTGTAATGTTAGCGATTTTTATAAAGGAACATGCACTCCTTTCCTGGCAGGAACAGATCCTGATGATGAGTGTGAAGCAGGAAACACATATGATTGTGATCAGAACGGATTCTGTGACGGACTCGGTGCCTGTCAGATGTATGATACATCAACAGTTTGTCAGACGCCGGTTTGTGTAGGAAATATATCAAAAGGCTCAGCATATTGTGACGGATCAGGAACTTGTGATCTGTCTAGTCGTCCTGAAGCTGATTGTGAACCATATACATGTGATATTCCTCAGGGAATATGTTCCGGAAATTCATGCTCTAATGACTTAGACTGTATTGCCGGATATTATTGTCAAGGCTCCACTTGTGTTAACAAAAAACCCAACGGAAGTTACTGTACTTCAAATAATCAGTGTTCATCAAATGACTGTACACTTGATGATTTCGGTACAGACGGGTTTAAGTACTGTGTTCCTAATGCACCGGCACACTGTGCAAAGGAAAGTTCGTGGTATGTTGCAAATACCACTTTCTGTGTGACAGCAGGCGGAACGACATATAAAAAATGTACACCCGATTTATGGGGAACAGCGATTAACTGCACAAATGTTGCAAAAAGAGGATGTGTTGTAGCACCATGGAAAACAAAGGCGGGATTCTATAATGCTGACTCATGTGCTGACACAGGAACTGGAGCAGTATGTAATGCAGATTCGACTTGTGAAGAGTGTGCTTTTGCCAGACTTATACTTATTCCAGGTGGAACAAAGCCGGTTTCTTACACAAGTGTATATAATTTCGGAACAACTGTATGCAACACTAACTGCAGAAGCAGAACAGGAATATTGGATGATAAAGTGTGTGCACAGGAGAGTACGACATCAACAACTCACCGCTGTGTAGAAGTTGAAGATTCAAAAGGGGCACTTGTCGGTATATGTGTTGAACTGCTTGGTACAGGAGAGATATGTACTTTTAATGAGCAGTGCAAGTCAGGTTCCTGTTTTAAAGGCAAGTGCGCTCTATAAGAATCTCTTTTTAGTATCTCAACGATTGACTCTCTGACAATTCAGTGATAATATCCAAACAGTTTTTTTCAGGAGGAAAAATGTTCAGACCGGCACTATGTTTTTTAACCTTTTTAATGATTTTTAATTTGTCCTGCAGCTCAGAAAATATTGAAAGTGGAAAAAGCGGAGTTGTGAATGTGACAGTCAGTATCCTGCCGCAGAAATTCATTGTTGAGCGGATTGGAAAAGAGAAAGTGAAAGTAAATGTGATGGTTCCTCCTGCAACGAGTCCCGAAATTTATGAACCGGGGCCTGTAAAAATGGCTGAACTGAAAGATTCTGCAATATATTTTCTCATCGGAATGCCGTTTGAAAAGAATGCTTTTGAAAAGATGAAAAGTGAGTTCAGCAATGTCAGGTTTACTCAAATGCAGAAAAACATTGTTTTTCGAAAAATAGAAGGAGGACATGATCATAAAGAAGAGAGCGGATTCCATGAGGAAACTTACGATCCGCATATCTGGCTTGATCCGCTTTATTTAATTGTTATATCAGATAACACAGTTTCAGAACTGATTAAAGCAGATCCGGCAAATAGAGAATTCTATATAAAAAATCTTCTTGAACTGAAAAAAGAGCTCCAGTTGTTGTATGATGAACTGCTTGATGTTTTTAAGGGAAGCGAAAGGAAGAGCTTTGTGATCTACCATCCTGCCTGGGGTTATTTTGCCGATAGATTCGGGCTGAAACAGATTCCTGTGGAAATTGAAGGTAAAGAGCCGTCAGTCGCTGAAATGGCAAAATTGTCTGAATTTATAAAAGAAAATAAAGTGAAAACCATTTTTCTTCAGGCCCAGTCATCAGAAACGGTTATAAATTCTCTTGCATCGGAAAAGGGAATACAAATAAAAATGATTGATCCTTTAAAAGAGAATGTTGTCGAAAATATTAGAGAATCTGCACTGTTAATAAAAGAGGGACTTGTATTTGCAAAGCATAATTGAATTTCAAAAAGTTAATTTCTCATACGGAAGGAACGAAGTTCTCAAAGATATCAATATGACTGTGAAAGAAGGAGATTTCTTTGCAATAGTAGGTCCTAACGGAGGAGGAAAAACAACAATTCTGAGGCTGATATTGGGCCTTGAAAAAGATTTCAAGGGTGAGATCAAGGTTTTCGGAAAAGCCCCGAGCAATAATGACAGAAAAAAAGGATATGTGCCGCAATTTTCCAACCATGACAAGATGTTTCCTATAACGGTCAGGGATGTGGTTCTTCAGGGTTTGATCGAACCGGGATCAGTATTCCCTTTCTACAGCAGGTCATGCAAGTCCAGGGCGTTGAATGTAATGGAAAAACTCGGCATTTCCGATAGAGCTCAAGACCGTTTTGGCGACCTTTCGGGAGGGCTTAAGCAGAGGACATTGATCGCCAGAGCTGTAATAAGCGATCCGGAGCTTATTCTGCTTGATGAGCCGGTTGCAAGCGTTGACAGTAATATTGAAAAAGATATTTATGAAATGCTTGTTGAGCTGAATAAAACAATGACAATAGTTATGGTTTCGCATGATCTTGGATTTGTTTCAAAATATGTAAATAAAGTCGGTTGCGTGAATAGAACTTTTGTGTGCCATGACTCAAAGGAGCTTTCTTCCCATGATGTTGACAGTATGTATCACGGGGAAAGTATAATGATAAACCATAAGTGCGGAATTTGAATGAGTTTTTTTGAAGCTTTGTTGAAATATGGTTTTTTGCAGAATGCTGTTGCAGCGGCTGTTCTTGCATCAATTTCATGCGGTATTTCAGGAACTTTTGTGTTTGTGAACAGGATAACTTTCATTGCGGGCGGTATTGCCCATGCGGTTCTCGGTGGAGTCGGAGCGGCGGTCTATTTCGGATTTTCCCCTTTTACCGGAGCAATTGTTACAGCAATTCTGTTTGCCATAGTTCTGGGGATGATAAAGTTCAAGGCGTCAGAACATGAGGATACTGTTATAGGCGCGTTGTGGGCGACCGGAATGTCAGCAGGAATAATATTTATCTATCTTACACCGGGATATTCAGTAAATCTGAACAGTTATCTTTTCGGCAACATTCTTCTTGTATCAAAAGATGATATTGCGGGGCTGTTTTTTCTTGCTGTAACGGTTCTCACAACTGTCACTATCTTCTACCGTCAGTTCAAATCGGTCAGTTTTGACATGGAATTTTCAACTTTGAGGGGTATTAAAAGTCTTTTCATCTACACAGTAATGCTTTCGATGATAGCTCTGACCGTTGTTGTTCTGATGAAAGTTGTGGGTCTGATCCTTGTCATAGCGTTTCTTTCGCTTCCGGCGGCAACAGCCGCAGTTTTTACAAACAGGATCGGCAAAATAATTTTATTATCTTCCATATTAAGTTTCATGTTCAGTTTTACAGGTCTTTTCATTTCATACAGGTTTGATCTTCCAACAGGTGCGGTTATAACGACAGTTTCCGGATTTGTTTATTTAATATCAATAATTTCAGGTAGATACTATGCAAAACTTTTTAAATAGTCTTCTTGCTGTATTTATGGAAATGTCCCCTTATCTGCTCTTGGGATTTTTTATTGCGGGGATACTTAACGAGCTTTTCAAAGGGACAAAGCTGAAAAAATTTATCGGAGGGAGCAATTTTCTTAGTATTGTGAATGCTTCCATTCTCGGTGTTCCGCTTCCTCTCTGTTCTTGCGGAGTTATACCTACCGGTGTTTCTCTCCACAAAAGCGGAGCGTCAAAGGGTTCTGCGGTTTCTTTTATGATATCAACTCCGCAGACAGGTGTTGATTCCATACTTGTCACATGGTCGCTGCTCGGTTTGCCGTTTGCACTTTTGAGACCTGTCATTGCATTCATAACCGGTGTTGCAGGCGGAGTTATGACCAGCGTGCTTGAAAAAAATGCCACTGAGTCTAACAGGATCAGCACTGATGAAATGAAAGAAGAGGACAAAAGGTCTTTTTTACAGAAATTTTATTCCGCAATGAAATATGCATTTGTCGATTTTCTTGATGACATTTCTCTGTGGCTTTTTGTCGGGCTTATAACTGCGGCACTTATTTCTGTAATAATTCCGGAAGGTTTTTTCACAACTTATGTGGGGAACAACTATCTGAGCATGCTTATTGTCCTTATTGCTTCGGTTCCTCTTTATGTCTGTGCAACAAGTTCTGTTCCGATAGCAGTTGCTCTTATGCTGAAAGGGCTGAATCCGGGGGCGGCACTTGTTTTTCTGATGGCAGGCCCTGCAACAAATGCCGCAACTGTTCTTGTGATAGGAAAAACGCTCGGGAGAAAAGCTCTTTTCAGTTATCTTTTTTCAATTATAGCAGGAGCTTTAGTGTTTGGCGCCATAATTGATAATTTCCTGCCGGCAGAGTGGTTTAAGCCTCAATTGATGCAATCTCACTCTCATCATCATGGAGGAATAAATTATTTTTATCTTATATCGTCAGTTATTCTTGCCATATTGCTGCTTATGAGTTTTGTCAGATATTTGAAAAGAAGAAAAGAATCTTCTCATTGTCATGACAAAGAGTGCTGTTGTGAAAATGCAAATGAAACTGAAACAACTGTAATTCAGGTCGAGGGAATGACATGCAGTCACTGTGCGGCAAATGTAAAAGCAGGGATATCTGAAGTTCAAGGTGTTAAGAATGTGGAAGTAGACCATCATACAGGAAGAGTTGAAATAACAGGCACTGATATTGACATGGATGAAATAAAAAAAGCAGTTGAATCGAGGGGTTATAAAGTCGTATGATTAGAAATGTCGCTGCATTTTTAATTGTTACGGTTTTTTCGATCCAGGTAATTTCAGCTCTTGAAAAAGTTAAGTTCCGAAAACATGAAACGGAACATCAGGTGCTCTATTTTTCATCCAATCTTGACGATTCGGTCATTCCACGGCTCATTAAACAGGCGGTAAAGTCGGAAGAGTTCATCAAAGATCTTTACGGCTGGGTTCCTTCAAAAAAAATAATCACAGTTTATGACAGAGAGACCGACACAGCAAACGGATGGTCAAGAAGTTATCTTAAAAATGTAATATATCTATACACTTATCCTCCTGAAAGATATTCGACACTTTCAAGTTATACAAGCTGGGAACAGGGACTCCATGTTCACGAATACACCCATTCCGTTCAGATAGGGAATACGAAAGGATTCCCGAAGTTCATCAACACAGTTTTCGGCAATCTCTATTTTCCCGGCGGAATGATTCCGAGATGGGCTCTTGAAGGTGCGGCGATATACAGCGAATCGCTCATTGAAGGGAAAGGGCGGCTCAACAGTCCGCTTTATAAGGCTCACTTCGACTCTTTTTTTCTGAAAGGGAAAGAACTTTCACTTGGTGAACTTTCAGGCATTTCCGATCACTGGATGGGGGGAGGTCTCCCATATCTTTACGGAACTTATTTCTATGCGTATCTTGTTGAGAAGACTGGAAAAAAACAGCTTGCCGCTTTTTTTGACGAATTGTCGGACGATGCTTTTCCTTTTCTTGCCAACAGAGCCGCAAGAACCACTCTCGGCTCATCTTTAACCGATCTGTACAGGAAATTCATAAGGGAAAAAAGAGATGAATTAAGTTCCAAAGTGCGGGACTCTTCGGGAGAACACGGTTCAAAAGAGCGATTTCATTCAGTATTTGTCGATCTCAATTCAGATGGTTATGTGTTTTCGGGTGAAAAAATATCAAAAAGAGCTGTTTACAGCTTCAACGAAGGTGAACTTAAAAAACTTTCATCTTTTCCGTCACACGAATCATTTTCTAAAAAAGATGAAAAATGTGTTTTTCCCTTAAATATCAGGCATGAAGACAGGTACTACAGGAATGAGATCTTTTATGCGGATTTAAAGAAGCGGTCTATAAAAAAGATAACAGAAAATGAAACTGCAGGCGAGGTTGTTTTCGGATCTGACAACGATATTTATTACACTTCGTTCAGAGATGGAATAAACCGGATAACCCATTTAAAACTTGACGGAACTGTGATAAGTGAATGGGATTTCAGAGAGCTTGACTCAATTTTCAGCATCTCTTTGTCAAGTGACGGAAAGAAAATGGTTTTTACCGGAAATCTTTATAATTTTGAAAAGAACATATTCATTTTTAATACTGAAAACAGTGAGTTGACTGAAATAAGGATTGACGGTGACCAGTATTCGGTCTACTTCAGAAATGATGAAGAGATCATTTTTTCAAGCGAAAAGAACGGCAGAATTGTCCCGATGTCACTTAATTTTAAGGAAAAACGGTTAAAACAGCTTCACAGGCCCTCTTCTGTTGCAATTTTTCCTAAAGTTATAAATGACGAGATATTTTTCATGGCTTTTGACAATGACGGCTACTATCCGGCATGGCAGAAGATCGAAAACATCGACCTTGGAAAAGTTCCGGATGGTGTTTTTGTAACAGTTGAAAGAAAAGGTGAGGAATTTGAGAAAGTTACACTTAAGGATGCAAAATTTTATGAAGGGATGTTGCCATCTCTGATAATTCCTGACTATCAGGGTTCTGTTAATTCCCACACAATAGGGTTTACAGTATGGGGCGAATCAAATGATCAGGAAAGGTATTATGACATTTCCTATTACAAAACTTTCGGTGGAACTGGAAGACATTTTGCAATGATCAACTATTTTGATCAAACGGTATGGCCGGGGTTCAGATGGTATTTTTCATACAGCAGGGAAGATTCAAAAACAGGCGGTATTTACAGAACTGATGTGTCGTATGACAGATTCAATTCCGGCATCTCCCTGTTTTCTTCAACGTCAAGCCCTGTTTTCATCCTTCCTTCAAAGATAGTGAACATGAATCACAGCATCCGTTCGGGTCTCGGTTTGAGCGGAACTGACATGAATGTGAAACAATTGAAAGACCCGCTTGACATAACTCCGCCTGAAAATGACCGGCTTGACATAACTGCCTATTTTTCATACGGATTTTCGTTTTCTTTCAATCCTGGATCATATTATCTTTTCAGTGATATGGAAAGGACATCATTTTCTTTTCCGATGACAATTTACAGATCTTTAATGGGTGATAGCAGATCGCTGGTGTTCTCTCCTTCGATGCAGTTGAGCTTTCTCATCCTTCCAAACGGGAAACTCGGATTTATCACAAGGAATGCGCTTTATATGAGATTCCTGACCGACAACTATTTTCTTCTTGGTGGAGACGAACTTGACATTGATATTCTGAACCTGAACACATTTATTTACGGCGGATCATCAAGCGTAACCGTCAGAGGATACAACTATGGAGCCGCAGGAGGAAAGCATGTCTACCACTCAAACAACGAACTGAGATTCCACCTTTTCTCGATAAGTCAGGGGTTTAACACATTTCCCCTCATGTTCAAAAATGTTCAGGGAGCCCTTTTCTTTGACATCGGAAGCGGCTCTCCCGACATTAACATGTTTGATGACAAGTTCATCGCCGGAATCGGTGCAGAACTAAAACTTTATTCAGTGTGGTGGTACCGCGTCCCCATAATCTTTTCGTTCGGAACCGCCTACGGATTGACAAAAAGCGGACAACTCAATTTCTATTTTTCTTTAGGCAATTCTTTCTGATCAAAATCGTTTTTTATTTCTCAAATTTCACAAACATCAGAAATCATTGTTCTTAAATTAAGACTTATAAGTTTGAATACATTATGGATTAAAAATAATTTGACATGAAACTTAGTCGCTGTTAGCATAAACCGTGTTGTTAATTTAAAAAAACGAAGAAAGTGATGAAAACCTTTGGTTTAAACGCAATTCTGGCACACTTGTTGCTCATTTCTCACGCTTCCTTTCAACAAGCTTTGTTCAGGGGTTCCTCCTTAAAAATCAGTCGGGAAAACGGTTCATTAAATTTTGAAAAGATGTTTATGGAATTTATGAAAAAGCTCCTGTTTCTGTTTTTTATAAGTGTTTTCGTTTTTGCATGTGAAAAGAAAGAAAGATTTCTGGATAATGATGTTTCAGATGCTGATCAGTCTGAAGAGCAGAAAGATATTGATGAAATTCCAGATGAAGATGTTGAAGAGAATTGGCATATTGCACCTGTTGTAAAATGCGAAAAAGATTCTGACTGCCCTGAGCCTGATAAGGAGTTCTGTGATCCTTATGGTGAATGTCAATGCAGAAGAAGCGATGATTATGTGATCAGATACAAAGGCAAGTGCATTCACGGACTCGAAGGGAATGATTTGTTCTGCAACGGGAATTCACATTCATTCAGTTTAAAACACAGTGTTTCCAGAAAAGGAGGAATTGCATATACAGAAAAGATTGAAGATGTTAATTGCCTGTGTTATACGGGATTTTATGGAAATAACTGCGAAAGAAAACACGAAAATTATCCTGATAAATTTCCAGTAGGTGATGAATACTTTCTTCCTGAACCGAATTGCAAAAATGATGCGGAATGTGGAGAGGGCATGAAATGCAGCGAAACGGGCTTTTGTTATTGTGATAAGGAAGTCCATTTTACTGACCCGGTGCTGAGAAATGCTGTTGTTGCAGCTGTCGGAAAAGCTAACTATACAGGACTTGATTTGATAAATGTAACAAAACTGACTTTGGAATATGCACAGAATTTAAATAACATGGAGTGTTTGCCAAATCTGAGAGTCCTTATAATGCTTAATCCATACGCAAGTGTAAAAATAGAAGATGTTGCCCAATTTAAAAACCTTCAGTCTTTGATAATGAAAGATTACGGATCTGCAGTTTTTGATTTTTCTCCAATTTTGAAATTAGAAAGGCTACTTTCACTGGGACTTGATTTAGACAAAGACAGCTATAAGTTCTTGGAAAAAATGGATCCCGAAAACCATCTTGAAGCCATCTGGTTTGATTTTGAAAAAGGAGATTATCCTGAAAATTTTGAGTTTATTAAAAAATTTAAAAGAATAAGAAGTGCTAAACTTTATTGTGGTCAAAGTGCAAATCTCAGTGATAATTGTTCATTTGATATTTCCAATCTTTCCGAGAGTCAGAATCTGCAATATTTTGTATTGTATCCTGGAAGATGCGAAATCAAAAACATTATTGAATTAGAAAGAAATAAAGAGGTTCGGGAATTAATGGTTGGAAATGTCACAACAGATTTAAAGCCGACAAGACATTTAAATCTTTCTGATTTTCCTGTGTTACCAAATCTGACGACACTTTGGATTGACAGCGTGGTATTTGATGAGAAACTCATCGATCATTTTCCTGAACTTACGAATCTGCATTTATTCGGTTACGGAATTGACATTAAGAAGCTAGATTTTTTGTCAGGAATGAAAAACATGAGATTGTTGTATGTGTCTGAAAACTATACCGATCTTGTCCCATTCAATGAAAAAAGATATGAGCCGATTGGAAAAATGACAAATCTGATAGAGCTTGATATAATAAATTACAGTAGTCGTAATTATTCGTGGGTTGCAGGATTGAAGCATGTTGTTTTGTTCGGTTTAAGTGATGAAAATAGATATGAAGAAAATGTTCAGGATTATAATGAAAACGGTTCAGACGGCACAGATTATTATTTAAACCTTTTATATCTTTCCACATATATTGATAACACATATCATATTGATAATGTTAAAGGATTTAAAGAAAATTGCGATAAGAACGGAGCGTTCTGCAATAGCTCATTCTGGGATAAATATATGAATGAAAATGATTATTTTCCCCCTTCAATAAACATTTGTCAGAATCCTGTCAAAACTGAAGACAAAGACCTTCAGTATCTTTTGGAAAAAGGAGTTGGATTTATAATTGGAAAAGACAGTCAGAGTTGTGAGATGCTCTCACCTGAAATAACGAATAAAAGTGCACTCTTTAATAGAAAACAAAAACTGGATTTCAGAATGGATATAACCGACAACTCAGGAATAAAATGGATTTCAAAATAAGACACAAAAAGATTCGGAGAATGTTATGAAATTGCCGACATACCTTTTTAATATTGCTCTTTGCTTCTTATTTCTCTTGTCATGTGAGCAAAGCAAAGTTGACAATAACGATTCTGATAATTCTGAAATTAATGACTCTGATGTTGTTCAAATTGACTCTGAATCTGATGATTCTGAATCAACAGTTGAGTGCAGCAAAGACAGCGACTGCGGAAAAAATGAAGTGTGTGATCCTTATGGAGACTGCCTTTGTAATGCCGGAGAAAGACTGTTTTTTAAATATGATGGAGAATGTATAAGCTATTTTGAAGCAAACAGACTTTTCTGCAATGGGCACGCCGGAATGATTGATGTAAATCCTGAGTTTTTGAAAGGGGGATGTGCATTTATTGAAAAAGGTCAGGAGAATGAAGTCATCTGCACGAGCTGTCTTTTAGGGTATGTCGGCAAATTCTGTGAGAAAAAGATTGATGGATACAATGATTCAGGCATGGAACTTGATGAAGAAAACAACAAGGTTGATTTTCCTTTTCCTGAACCTTACTGCAAGAATGATTCAGATTGCGTTGAAGGGTTGAAATGTATTGACGGATATTGCGAATGCGAAGGGGAAGTAATATTTGAAGATGAAGACATGACTTATCTTGTTGCCGCACATCTTGGATTGAAGGATGGCAGAACAGTTTTCAGCGGGAAAGAGCTTTTATCAATAAAGGATTTTCAGCTTGTTCTTTATAAAGAATCAACAGATATTTCTAATTTAAGGTGCTTAAGTAATATAAGAAACATTGCAATTCCGGGTGTTGAAGATGGTCAGGATTTAACAGAAGTGACATATTTGAAGAAAGTTCAGCATCTTGCAGGAGTTTTTTCTTCAAAAGATATATCCTGGATCGAGAATATGGAAAATTTGCTGTCTTTGAATATTTCAATTGATGGAGGGTGGACATCTATCAACTTCATCGAGAGCTTTTTATCCAGAGAGTCTGTCACCAAATTTGAACTTTGGGTTTACTGCGGTGTTGGATTTTGTGAGAATTTTGATTTTTCGCCGATAAAAAATTTTGAGAATCTCGATAGCTTAGTGGTTTTGGTCAGAGGAGATAAAATTCCTGAAATAGATTTTGAGATTTTTTCTGAACTGAAAAACCTGAAAGAGATATATATAAGAAATTATGGCGGAGTGGCAAAGAATATAAGCAAATTAAACAATCTCAGCAGCTTAATATCTTTCGGAATTGATATGGAAGGGTATGATTTAAGTGATTTAAACCAGAATAATGAATTTATATCCCTTGTTGTCAGCGATTCTGTTGTAACAGCTCCTGTTGCTGAGCTATTCCCGAATCTGATGTATCTGACTTACATTGATCTTGGAACAAAAAACACAGCAGAAATAATATCCGGGCTCAACAAAATTAAGAATTTAAAAATTGATAACAACACAATCGGATTGAAGTATGAAGGGCTTGAAAATGTGATATCAGAAATGAGAAATCTTAGAACTTTGTGGATTTCCCCATTTATCGGTAAAAGCAGCATGGGTTTTGTTAAAAACAATAAATATTTGGAGCGGATACAGCTTTTAAATGCTGCCAGAGACGAAAAACCAAGAGATATTTCAGTAGTAGAAGATCTTCTTTATTTGTATATTTATGAAGATATGTCAGGCGGCTCTAACACATTTGCTCCGTTTGTAGAAAATTGTAAAAACGGAGGAACACTGTGCCGGGAGGATTCGGACATATATTTAAGCGGACTTAAAAATGAAGATGGAGTGAAATTTAAAAAGCTGTTTCTAAGCAGTCCCAATCTTGATGTTTTAGAAGAAATGAGCAACATAAACTATCTAAGAGATGCCGGCGTTATTGTTGAATATAATGAGTAATCTTTTC
Source organism: uncultured Spirochaetales bacterium (assembly GCA_964630905.1). Lineage (GTDB taxonomy): Bacteria > UBP6 > UBA1177 > UBA1177 > UBA1177 > JAGOEX01. Next base: position 24,989 of record CAZVWR010000004.1, read on the forward strand.
AGGAGGTTTCCGGATGAACACTTTTTTTAGAATTGTTCTGATTTTTCTAATGTTTTTTTCAATTTCCTGTGAAAAGGAAAAGCTGGAAAGAGATGATGAAGCTCTGAATGATGATGCAATTGAAAATGATGAAAATATGTCTGATGATGATCAGATTTTTGCCTGTGCTGATGAATGGGAGAAGACGGAACTGATCGAAGATGTGAGTATGATGTTTGATTTTGATATAAAGGTGGAGACCGGGAAGTGGAACTGGGAAAAAAAGGAAGAATTTGATGAACTTGTTTTTGAAGGAGGTCCATCAAGAGTTCTTGGTGTCCTGAATGACGGAAGTCTGATTCTGAGTGATTATTATAATACTCTGGAAGGATATTCGATCCTTGCAGTTCTACACCCTGACGGAACAACGAAGCGGTATATTCTTGAAATTGACAAGGGAAAGAAAATAACTTTCGGCATCGGAACAATTGATACATTCAAACCATTTGTTTTCTGGCCGGGCTATTATTTTGATAAAGATCGGCAGGAAATCCTTATTTCTGTTACAATGATGACAAAACTAAAGTCTCCATACAGCGATGAATATTCAGCGAGACCTTTTATAATTAAAATTGATGCGTCAGGCGGTTTGTTATACATGTCATGGGAAAATGACGGAACAAGCATCTGTTCTAATCTGACCCAGACTGATGACAAAATAGTACTTTTCTGCTCGCACTGGATTCCTGATCCTGAAATATATGAAGAAACAGGCAGGATAAATGCTGAAATAAATGTAATAAACGGAAACACCGTTTACAGAAAAATAATGAAGTCTGAATATATTGCGTTGACAGAAAACAGTGCAGGCAGTAAAAATGGTGAGATATATTCATTTTATAAAGAAAGCACATTTACTGAAACTGAGGCGATAGATGTTGGTTTTATCTACAGTTTTGATGAAAAAGACCTCTGCCTTAAAACAGAAGGACCTGAAGATTATTTTGATGAACTGGCTTTTGACGGTTCCCCATACGAAGGATATAGCATGATGTATCCTTATAGTTTTATTAAAAAAGGAGATTATTCCATTGTCGGGGGAGTCAGAACTAAACTTGAACACCTTGATTATGAACAGATTCAAAGCTTTAATCCGTCATTATATGTTGACCATTCTGACAATGACACAATTTTTTCTTTCGGAATAAAGGATCCGAGATTTGAGGTTGGAGAAACACAGGCGATGCACCTTGTTTCTGAGCCGATCATTTTCAGTAAAGAAAACAGCAATTTATTGTTTGTGTCATTGATATCGACTTTTGATATGGAAGATGAAGGACAGGACTGGATAACTCCTGAACTTATTGAGAAAACAGATTATTTTTACAGGCCTTCAATTGCGGCAGTTGATATAGAAAAAAAAGAGGCATATATCAGGAATTTCTTTATGGGAGATCTTGTCGGCTTTTTTGGAGAGGCGTTTCCCTTTGAAGAGTATATTTATTTTGTAGTAAATTATGGTCAGGAAAGGACTCTGTACCGGATGCCCGAATCATGGCTTATAAATGAAAATGCAAGAGCGAAAGAGAGCCGCTTCTTTATTGAAGATATTGCAAAATTGCGGGAAGCTGTATTGAAAGAACTCAAACCGTTTGAAACGGTTTCTTCAGGGAAAAAGCACACATGTGCAGTGGATGAAGAAAAAAGGGTGATCTGCTGGGGAGACAATTCAGAAGGACAGCTTGGAAACATTGTCGGGTACACAAGACCTTATCCTGACCTTATATTTATGGACGGAATTCTTAAGGATAAAACAGTTGAAATTATGAAAACAGGCTCTGCCCATGCATGTGTTGTTGCGGATGATAAAAGAATTTACTGCTGGGGCAGTGATGATGCCGGAAAGCTTGGAATAGGTGACGGTAATTATAGTCTTTATCCTGTATCAGTGAAATATGATGGAGTTCTTAAAGACAAAATAATCGTTGATGTTGCTCCGGGAACAAGTCACACCTGTGCAATTGATGAAGAGGGGAAAGCTTACTGCTGGGGCAGAAACACTCTTGGCAGTGTTGGAACTGAAACGGATCTTCAGTTTGTTTATGAACCTGTTGTTGTTGATATGAGCGGAGTTTTAAAAGATAGAAAAATTATAGAAATATCAAGCGGTTCTGCGCATACATGTGCAGTTGCCTATGATGGCGGGGTTTACTGCTGGGGATCGAATGACAGAGGTCAGCTCGGAGACGGAAAAGGTGGTACTCAGGGTGAAATAGGCGGCGGACTTGGATCTCACAGCAAATTTCCTGTTAAAGCGGAAACAGCGGAAGGAAAATATTTAAAAGTTTCAGCAGGTTATGATCATACATGTATTTTGAATGACAAAGGGAAAATATTCTGCTTCGGGAACAATGCAAACGGTCAGCTTGGAGACGGCACGACTGAAATGAGGTTGACGCCTGTTGCACTGAATTCAGACAAAGTTTTCAAATCTGTTTCAGCGGGATCGGAACATACCTGTGCAGTTGATGATAAAGATGAAGCATACTGCTGGGGAGGAAACATTGTCGGACAGCTCGGAACAGGCAGTAAAGAGAGTTCTCTAATTCCTGTAAAAGTAAAATATGCGACAGAAACCAAAATCAAATCAATAAGTTGCGGCCACAGACACACATGTTCAGTCACCACTGAAGGAGTTGTCCACTGCTGGGGCTTGAACAGTGACGGGCAGATTGGCAACGGCACTTATGAAGATTCACTAACTCCGAAAGAGATCAAAGCGAAAGAGTAGACTTTATTTTGATTTTACAGCAGGCTTAACACCCTCATAATACAGCTTAAATGACTTTGTGAATGTGGTAAGTTCTTCTCTTAAGATTTTGTTCCCTGCACTGATATTACTGATCATTTTCGGCATGTTCTGTCTGTCGGAAGCCATTTTCAAGCCCCAGTCAGTATGCATTTTTTCAAGTGTTGATACTGTAGCTGTAAGATATAGGAATTTTGAATATTCGGTGCCGAAGATGTTATCTATGAACTGTTCAAAATTCTTGGAACTTTTCTGTTTTTCAAGGAGTTCATTTATCTCTGTGGCGATGATTATTTTTATTGATTCCAGATCTGCTATGTTGATCCTTGAGCAGGAATCATTAATTCTTTCCTGAAGAAAATTAAGAAGATAGTCAGTTTCAGCAAGGACATTTACTGCGGGATTCTGCTTTTCTTTTGCGATTTTATGGACATTTGCCATTGCATCTATCAGAGCTTTGTTCTTAACCGGAAGTTCTGAACACTGTTTTTTTGCCTGAGTTAGGGAAACTGCCGCCTGATTAAACAGTTTTTCAACAAATTCCTGTTCATTCCCTGAAAGTGGAAAAACAATCAAAAACAGGACCATGACCATAAATTTATTGAACATTTCCGGCTCCTCCCCGAAAGAATTAAGATAAATACTATACCTCCTGAAAAAGATTTTTAAATATTTTTCGTAAAAAACATGTCACGAGGTTACTAATGTTACAGCAGTTGTTTTTTAAAGCTGTTCTGGCTTTTCAACTGCGATTTCTTTTTTTCCGCCAAAACTCTTTACGGGCCTCATTTTGAGGCCTTTTCTTTTTTTATATTTTAGTGAGGAATAAGACCAAGAAGTATGCCTGCCGCAATAGCAGAACCGATAACACCGGCAACATTCGGTGCCATTGCATGCATGAGAAGATGGTTTTCAGGGTCTTCCTGTCTTCCAAGGACCTGAGCGACTCTTGCACTGTCGGGAACTGCTGAAACGCCCGCACAGCCGATGATCGGATTGATCTTATTATCTTTCTTAAGGAAGAGATTGATGAATTTTGCAATAAGGACTCCGCCTGCTGTTGAGAACATGAACGAAAGTGCTCCGAGAGCAAATATTTTGACTGATGCAGGGGTCAGGAATGTCTGTGCGCTTGTTGAAGCACCGACAGTAAGACCTATCAATATTGTTACAACATCAATAAGAGCAGTGCTTGCAGTTTTTGAAAGTCTGTCTGTAACTCCCGATTCTTTCAGTATATTTCCAAGAAGAAGCATTCCAATGAGGGGAAGTCCGCCAGGAGCGATCATTGCACAAACTGCAAAAGCGACTATCGGAAAAAAGACCTTTTCCCTTTTTGAAACGATCCTCGGAGCTTTCATTCTGATAAGTCTTTCCTTTTTTGTGGTAAGAAGCTTTACAACAGGAGGCTGGATGACAGGGACAAGTGCCATATACGAATATGCAGCTATTGCGATAGCACCCAGAAGATGAGGAGCCATAAGGCCGGTTGTAAATATAGCCGTCGGACCGTCAGCTCCGCCGATTATTCCGATAGATGCCGCTTCCTGAATTGAAAAACCAAGGAACATCGCTATCAGAAATGCAACGAAAATGCCGAGCTGAGCTCCACCGCCGAGCAGAATAAGTTTGGGGTTTGCTATCATGTAGGAAAAGTCGGTCATTGCACCTATCCCTAGGAATATCAAAGGCGGATATATACCCTTCAGTACTCCGAAATAGAGATAGTTCAGAACTGATCCGGGATCATAAATGCCGATCTGAACTCCGGCGGCTGTGGGAATGTTGCCGATAAGTATTCCAAATCCGATAGGAAGGAGAAGAAGCGGCTCATAATCCTTTGCTATTGCAAGAAAAATGAAAATGAACGCAACAAGCATCATAATGACATTTCCGAGAGTAATGTGTGCAAAAGCAGTAGTGTTGAAAAACTTTGTTATAAAGCTTTTATTTTTTTCAACATATTCTCCAAGCGGACTTGAAGACCTTAGTGAAAAATCAATGAAAAGAGGTGTCACCTGATAAGTGCTCTGGAAGTTTTTGATGGATATTGAATTGGTGACCATTACATCGCCCACGCTCTCTCCAGATATCATGACAGGGTATCTGCCGGGGTCTGATTTGAAATTGATAAATGAAACACCGTTGTCGGCAACGATGACATCTGTATACTTAAAAGATTTCTGTTCGTTGTCGGAAAATGTTGCAACAACTTCATAAGTGTTTTCTGCAGGTTTGAACAGATCAATTTCGTCGGAATCGGGAAGAACAGCGCTCTGGCCTGTTATTACAAGATAGCTTCCCGGCTCTGTCTTGTCTTTTTCAGTTGAATAGTTGTCAGACACTATTGCACCGAATTCAGTTCTTTCCTTCCACTGCCCGGCAACAAAATATCTTACATTAAGTTTTACAAGAGCTTTGTTTTCAAAAACCCCCGTAAAGTTTTCAGTTGCGCCGTCTTGTGCGTAAATGACAAAACCCGAAAAGAGAATTATCAGCAGCAGTAAGGATCTTTTTAAAATATTCATTTTTTCCTCTGTTCTATCCTATGGTTAAAAGCGACTGGTGTTCACGGACATTGTCCCCTTCTTTTACCTGGATCTCTTTTACTGTTCCGGCAACTGTGGAGTTAATGTCGTTTTCCATTTTCATTGCTTCCATCGATATAACCTTCTGACCTATTGAAACGGTGTCACCCGGTTTAACAAGTATTTTCAGGATAAGTCCGGGCATCGGAGCAAAAACACTGCTGACACTGGCTGAAGATGTTTCAGAAACTGCAGGCTGTACCGGCTGTTTTTCTAAAGGAGCGGCCGCTTTTCTCGAAATTACCGGAATGACGGGGGGCTCGGTTTCAGTATATTTCACACCGACATCATATGTTTTCCCGTTCACGGTCACTTTGGCTCCCTTTGAGTTGAAATCCTTTATTTCGACACTGTAGTCTTTACCGTTTATTTTCATTTCATACTTTTTCATTATGTTCTCCTCATTTCTTCAATGACTGCCATTTTTTAAAGCGGGATGCCCTGCCGGATATTCCTGATGATGTCCACGGATTCTGATTATGGAACTGATTCACTTCGGTAAGATAGACCTTCTCTGAATTTTCAGATACATAAAGAGAAAGAGCTATCGCTGCGACATACTGATCCATTTCAGACTGATCATCAGAAACATTCTGAGCAGGCTTTTCTGCAACAGGTTCTTCCGTTTTCTTTTTTTCTGCAGGTTTTGCGGCATTTCCGTGTCCGTGAGCCTTACCTTCACCGAGTCTTTTGAACTGGGTAAGGATTATCGCCAGAATCGAAAGTCCGCCAATGACAACAGATATTCCCAGAAATGGAAGTGTCTTTACAATAAGCTGGTCCGATCTCGAAAGACCTTCAAAAGCACCCACCGCATTCTGCAGGAAGTTGATATAATTAATCATGATCCCTCCTTAGAGCGGTATATTGCCGTGTTTCTTCGCCGGAAGATCATCATTTTTTGTCGAAAGCATTTCAAGAGCTTTTATCAGCCTTGGTCTTGTTGTTTTCGGTTCAAAAATGTCATCGATGTATCCGTGAGCTGCGGCAATATAGGGGTTTGCAACATTTTCGTTATAAAGTTCTTCCTGTTCAGCCATGAATTTTGCCTTGTCTTCAGCTGCATCAAGTTCTTTTTTCATCAATATTTCGATCGCACCTTTTGCACCCATGACGGCTATCTGAGCTGTGGGCCATGCATAATTGAGATCGTTTCTTAAGTTCTTGGAAGCCATTGCAAGATATGCTCCGCCAGTTGATTTTCTTGTAACGATCGTGATCTTGGGAACTGTCGCTTCGCTATAGGCATAAAGCATCTTGGCACCGTGTCTTATAACTCCGCCGTATTCCTGGCCCGTGCCGGGAAGGAATCCCGGAGTATCTACAAATGAAATAAGGGGAATGTTGAAAGCGTCGCAGAATCTTACAAATCTTGCGGCTTTATCGGAAGCATTGATATCAAGACATCCTGCAAGAACATTGGGCTGATTTGCAACAACACCGACAGCACGACCGTTAAGTCTTGAAAATCCAATAAGAATATTCATTGCATAAAGCGGCATGACTTCATAAAACTCGCCGTCATCAAACACCATGTGAATGATGTCTCTCATGTCGTAACCTTTGTTCAGATTTGTCGGAACGATCGTGTTCAGAGCTTCTTCCATTCTGTCAAAGGAATCTCTGCATTCAACAATAGGAGGTTCTTCCATATTGTTTGAGGGGAGAAAAGAAAGAAGTTTTCTTATCGCCTGAATGCTTTCGTCTTCAGTAGGATGAGAGAAATGCGCGACACCTGATTTTGTCATGTGAACAAGTGATCCGCCAAGCTGGTCGACCGTTACATCTTCGTGAGTTACCGCTTTTACAACTTTGGGACCGGTAAGGAACATATATGAATTTGTTTCTGTCATGAAAACAAAGTCGGTCAATGCCGGAGAATATACAGCTCCGCCTGCACACGGTCCGTAAACTGCCGATATCTGTGGAATAACACCGCTTGCGAGGGTATTTCTTTTGAAAATCTCACCATATCCGTTAAGTGACAGAACTCCTTCAGGAATGTTTGCTCCGCCCGAATCATTCATTGCTATGACAGGTGCACCGACTTTCATGGCCATATCCATCACCTTGCAGATCTTTTCACCGACGATCTTTCCGAGCGATCCGCCGGCAACTGTGAAATCCTGAGCAAATACGAACACTTTCCTTCCTTCAATGGTTCCGTACCCTGTTACTACGCCATCCCCTACCGGGCTGCCCTGGGAAGTTCCGCATCTTAGTGCATCGAATTCTTCAAAGCTTCCCGCATCAAGAAGTTTAGCCATTCTTTCGCGGGCTGTAAGCTTTCCTTTTGCGTGCTGGTCATCGATTCTTTTCTGACCACCGCCCAACTTTCCCTTTTCCTTTCTGGACCTCAGATCTGCCAGTTTTTCTTCAATGGTTACCATCTTCATGCTCCAAATTCTGAAATATTAATGTTTTTCCTCAGTAAGCTCTATAAGTACTTTTGTCTCTTTCGGGTGGATGAACGCTATTTTTGTTCCATGTGCTCCGCCTCTTGGAGTTTCGTCTATCATTTTTATCCCTTTCTCTTTCATTGCCGCAATGTCTTTTTCAACATCGTCACTGCTTACTGCAATGTGGTGCATCCCTTCGCCTCTTTTTTCGATGAATTTGGCGACAGGGCTTTCCGGACTTGTAGGTTCAAGAAGTTCAATTCTGCTTTCTCCGATATCAAAGAACGCAACTTTAACTTTCTGTTCTTCAACAATTTCCTCACCCGAATATTTAAGGCCGAGAACATCGCGGTAAAGAGTCACAAAATCCTGAATGTTGTTGACTGCGATACCGATGTGATTGATCTTTCTTGTCATTTTTTCCCCCATTCTATTTTTATCATTTCGTCAAGTTCCTTCATTGCCTGATACGGGTTCGTTTTTCCATTCATCAAATCACCACTCCACTTGGTGAACATACCTTGCTCATTTAAAATTGCAAGAATATTCGCTCCAATTCTGTCAAGAGCCATGTGTTTGAATTGATTGATGATTTTGTCCTTTTTTGCTGTAATGCCCTTGTTTTTGAGCCACATTCCTCTATCTCTTATTTTTTCCATCAGTTCAACTGTTCCCTTGTTCTCGGTGGCAACCGTTTCAACAACGGGCGGTTCCCATTCAAGACGGTGGCGGTTGAGGTTTATTATCATGCTGAGTTCAGCGGCAAGCCGTTCTTTTCCGTCTTTATCAGCTTTGTTGATGACAAAAATGTCGGCAATTTCCATGATTCCCGCTTTCAGTGCCTGAACATCGTCCCCCATTCCGGGAACAAGGACAAGCAAGACCGTGTCAGCGATGCTCATGACATCAATTTCACTTTGTCCTACACCCACTGTTTCAACGATAAGAACATCAAACCCTGCACTTTTCATAAGGTTGAGAACATCAATTGTCGCCGGTGCAAGTCCGCCGAGACTTCCTCTGCTTCCCATCGAACGGATGAAAACTCCGGGATCTGTCGCATGGTCGCACATTCTTATCCTGTCACCAAGGATCGCTCCACCTGTAAAAGGGGATGAAGGATCAACTGCGACAACCCCGACTGTTTTGCCTAAGTTTCTATATTCCTTGATGATTCTGTCGGTAAGTGAGCTTTTTCCTGCACCCGGAGGACCGGTGACACCGATGACGATAGTTTCAGAATTTTCCTTGTAAAGCTCTCTTAAAATATCTTCTGATCCATATCGGTCGTTTTCAATTTTGGTTATGAGCTTTGCCAGCACTCTAAAGTCGGACGCAAGAGGAGTTTCCATTATTTTTTCACATTTTCCTTAATGAATTTAATGAATTCCTCTGACGGAGTTCCAGGAGTGAAAACCGCTTTAACCCCTTGTTCCTTCAAAAAAGGGATATCGCTTTCAGGAATTACTCCGCCGCCGAAAACGAGAATGTCCTCAGCCCCTTTTTCCTTTAACAGTTCAACAACTTTCGGCAGAAGTGTGTTGTGCGCACCGCTTAAAATAGATAAGCCGACTGCATCGACATCTTCCTGAACAGCCGCGTTGACAATTGCTTCAGGAGTCTGACGCAAACCTGTGTAAATTACTTCCATACCGGCATCTCTTAATGCTCTTGCAACAAATTTTGCACCCCTGTCATGACCATCCAGTCCCGGTTTTGCTATTAAAACTCTTATTTTCTGACTCATTTTTTCCTCCTTAAAGAACTACTGATTCTTTGTGTTCGCCGAATACTTCCTGCAATGTTCCTGTGATTTCGCCGAGAGTTGCATAAACTTTTACCGCTTCGAGGATTTTGGGCATGAGGTTTTCAGTTCCCTGCGCTGCTGCCTTGATTTCGGCAAGTTTTTTCACAACTGCATCGTTATCTCTTGAAGCTTTCACTGCGTTAATTTTTGCGATCTGTGAAACCTGAATTGAGCGGTCAACTTTGAGCAGATTTGATGGAGGAAGTTCCTTGACCTGGAATTTATTTACTCCGACAACGATCTGTTCCCCTTTTTCAACTTCAAGCTGATAAGTGTAAGCACTGTCCTGAATTTCCTGCTGAACAAACCCTTTTTCGATCGCTTCGACCATTCCGCCGAGTTCATCAATTCTATCGATATATTTCTTTGCTTTTGCATAGATGCTGTCTGTGAGTGCTTCAACGAAATAGCTTCCTGCAAGCGGATCAATTGTATCTGCAATGCCGCTTTCGTAAGCCACTATCTGCTGAGTACGGAGTGCAATTCTTACGCTGTCTTCTGTCGGCAGTGCAAGAGCTTCGTCACGACTGTTTGTGTGGAGTGACTGTGTTCCGCCAAGTGTTGCCGCAAGTGTCTGGATCGCAACTCTGACGATGTTGTTGTCAGGCTGTTGAGCGGTAAGCGTGCAGCCTGCTGTCTGAGTGTGGAAACGGAGCATCTGTGATTTGACATCCTTAGCATTGAAGCGGTTTTTCATGATCTCAGCCCAGAGTCTTCTTGCCGCTCTGAACTTTGCAACTTCTTCAAGCAGATTGTTGTGAGCGTTGAAAAAGAATGAAAGTCTGGGAGCAAAAACATCAATATCCATGCCGGCTTTTATTGCGGCATCGGCATAAGCAATACCGTCAGCGAGGGTAAATGCCACCTCCTGAACAGCGTTTGAACCTGCTTCACGGATATGATAACCTGAAATAGAAATGGTATTCCATTTTGTAACATTTGTTGCGCAATATCCGAAAATATCGGTGATAAGTCTCATCGAAGGTTTAGGCGGGAAACGGTAAGTACCGCGAGCGATGTATTCTTTCAAAATATCGTTCTGTATTGTTCCATTGAGCTTGTCAGGAGTAAATCCCTGCTTTTCTGCAACTGCAATATACATCGCAAGAAGCACGCCGGCAGTTGAGTTGATGGTCATTGATGTTGAAACTTCACCCAGAGGAATTCCATCAAAAAGGATTTCCATATCTCTGAGAGAATCGATCGCAACGCCCACTTTTCCAACTTCACCGTCGCTCATCGGATGATCTGAGTCATAACCGATCTGTGTCGGAAGGTCGAAAGCGACAGAAAGTCCTGTCTGACCAGCACCGAGAAGGTATTTGTATCTTTTGTTCGATTCTTCAGCTGTTCCGAAACCTGCATACTGACGCATTGTCCAGAATTTTCCGCGGTACATCGTTGACTGAACACCTCTTGTGAAAGGATAAAGGCCGGGAAGACCTCTTGTTTCAAGATATTGCGGATCTTCAAAGCCGGGAACATAAACAGGGTCGATAACTTCATTGAACGATGTTTTAAACTCTTTTTTCCTTTCGGGGAATTTTGCAACTGTTTTACCGTAGGCACCTTCTTTCCACTTGGCAAATTCATCTCTGATCGTCATATCCACACCTCATTAAAGAAATTAAGAAAAACCGATTTTTCAGCCGATTCTAACCCCTCAAACACAAATTGCAAAAAAATATTGAAATATTTAAATTTGATAGTTGTGAACAAGTTGCTACTATTTCTTGACGGTTGATGTTCTTATAATTATACTGTAGCGTGTTTTTTTTAAGTAAACCCGGAAAGGAGAGTGGATTTTGAATAACAGACAATTGACAGGAATGCTGATCAAGAGGGGAATAATATCTCTTCCTGAGCTGAGATCGCTTGAGGAACTGTCGACAGAATCGGGACAGAGTATAAAGGACCTTCTTTTCAGCGACAACAGACTTAATGAAGGCCAGCTTGTGGACATTCTGAGCGAACAGTACAATGTTCCGAAAATTGATCTTAGCGAACTTGAGATCCAGCAGGAAGTTATAGACCTTCTCAACCCGCAGATAGTTACAAGATATAATGTCATTCCTATATCAAGAATAGGCAACACCCTTACAGTTGCCATGGCCGATCCCTCAAACATGAATGCCCAGGACGATATCAAGTTCCTCACAGATTACAATGTCGAAGTGGTTGTTGCGGCAAGTTCAGATATTGAAGCGGCAATAGCAAAATATTACGGTGCGAATACCGCCAAAGCTCAGAAAGCCGGTGACATAACATTTGACATGGAAGATCTTCTGCGGGAGGTTGACACCATCCAGATAAATGAAATTGATATGGAGAGCGGAACTTCAATAGAGGATGCCATCAGGGATTCAGGAGATGCCCCCGTTGTCAGACTTGTAAATATGATCCTGCTTGACGCCATAAAAAAGAAGGCTTCCGATATTCACACCGAGCCGTATGAGAAAAGTTTCAGGGTGAGGCTCAGGATAGACGGTGTTCTTTATGATACTCTCCATCCGCCAAGACACATGATGGATGCGATAATTGCAAGGTTCAAGGTCATGGCCAATCTTGACATCGCAGAAAAGAGGGTTCCTCAGGATGGTCGTATCAAGATAAAGATCGGGAAAGAAGAGGCAATGGATTTCCGAGTATCTGTATGTCCGGTCATATTCGGAGAGAAAGTGGTTCTCCGTCTTCTTGATAAATCAAATCTGCAGCTTGACATGACAAAGCTCGGGTTTTATTCTGATCAGCTTGAAATATTCAAAGATTCAATTCACAAACCATACGGAATGGTGCTTGTTACAGGTCCCACCGGTTCAGGTAAAACGACAAGTCTTTATTCGGCACTTTCCGAGCTTAATCAGGATGATGTCAATATTTGTACCGCTGAAGACCCTGTCGAGTTCAATCTTGAAGGGATAAATCAGGTCGCGATCAGAGAACAGGTCGGCCTCACATTTGCCGCGGCGCTCAGATCCTTTCTTCGTCAGGACCCTGATATCATAATGGTCGGTGAGATCCGAGACTTTGAAACGGGTGAGATCGGTGTTAAAGCGGCTCTTACAGGTCACATGGTTCTGAGTACGCTCCACACAAATGATGCTCCTTCAACAGTAACCCGTCTGCTTAACATGGGTATTGAAAGCTTCCTTGTAACATCATCTGTAAACTGCATCGTTGCTCAGAGACTCGGAAGGCAGATCTGCAAGAAATGCAAAGAACCCATTGATGTCCCCAAGGCGGATCTTTTGAAGCTTGGTATCAAAGAATCCCAGATAGCAGGCGGATATCAGATATATCATGGTAAGGGTTGTGAAATATGCAATCAGACAGGATATAAAGGGCGAATTGCATTTTATGAAGTTATGAAAATGTCTGATCCGATCAAAGATGCCATATTGAACGGTGCAAGTTCGATGGAACTTAAGGAACTGGCAATACAGCACGGCATGAAGACTATGAGAATAAGTGCGAACTTAAGACTTCTTGAAGGTGTTACAACAATAGCCGAAGTAGTTAGAAATACTGCTCCTGATGAATAGTTATCGAGGTAAAAAATGACTGATGCTCCACAAGTTTCCCTACAGGACCTTCTCACACTGATGATCGAACAGAATGCATCCGATCTGCACATTACGAGCGGAAGCCCGCCGCAGCTCAGGATCGACGGTTCGCTCCGTCCGGTGAATGTTCCTCCTCTTTCTCCGACTGAAACAAAAAGGCTTGCCTACAGTATTCTTACTGAAAAACAGAAAAAACAGTTTGAAGAGAAAAATGAGCTCGACTTAAGTTTCGGTGTAAAGAACTTAAGCCGTTTCAGGGCGAATGTGTTTATGCAAAGAGGGGCGATAAGTGCAGCGATCCGAGTCATCCCTTATAAAATTCTTGATTTCAAACAACTCGGACTGCCTCCCATAGTTGAAGAACTCGCAAAAAAACCGAAGGGACTGATTCTTGTGACAGGCCCGACAGGAAGCGGAAAATCGACTACACTTGCATCCATTGTTGATTATATAAACAGAAACAGGAAGGGACACATTGTTACCATTGAAGACCCGATAGAATTTATTCACAGTCACAAGAACTGTATCGTCAATCAGAGAGAAGTCGGTGCCGATACAGGATCTTTCGGGGCGGCTCTCCGCGTTGTTCTCCGGCAGGATCCTGATGTTGTTCTGATAGGCGAGATCAGAGACCTTGAAACAATGGCGACAGCGCTAAGTGTTTCTGAAACAGGTCACCTTGCACTTGCCACTCTTCACACAAACAGCACTATCGAAACGATAAACCGTATAATTGATATGTTCCCTGTCAATCAGCAGTCACAGGTTCGTGCCCAGCTGAGCTTTGTTCTGGTTGGAATTGTCGCCCAGACACTTGTTCCTAAAAAATTTGGCGGCGGTCGAGTGATAGCCTGTGAAATAATGGTCCCCAACGCCGCAATAAGAAACCTCATCAGGGAAGAGAAACTTCAGCAGATATACTCAAGCATGCAGTCCGGACAGAAGGACAGTAATATGCAGACAATGACACAGGATCTGGCAAGGCTTGTGAAAAATGACATAATTGACATTAACGAAGCCCTTGCTATTGTTCCTTTTGTAGATGAGTTCCAGAATCTTCTGGCAAAATCAAATCAGCCGACAAGGAGGTAATTATGCCGTTTTACAGGTACTCCGGAGTGAACAAAAAAGGTGAAGCTGTAAAGGGTTCCATTGATGCAGATGACGAAAGAGGTGCCCGTCAGGCGTTGATGGCAAAAGGGGTACGCCCCGATTCAATAAAGAAGGACTGGACCAGGATCGAACTTGGCGGCGGCGGCATCGGAAATAAGGAGCTGGTCATCTTCACCCGTCAGTTTGCAACGATGATAAACGCAGGTCTTTCGATCATTCAGGGACTTGAGATACTTGCTGCACAGTCTGAAACACCTGCTTTCAGAAGCGTTATCAGAAAAGTGAAAAATTCAGTTGAAGAGGGAAAGTCGCTGAGTGATGCGTTAAAAGATCACAAGACAGTTTTCTCAGACCTTTATGTCAACCTTGTCGCTGCAGGTGAGGTGGGCGGTATTCTTGATACTATCCTTGACCGTCTTGCCGTTTTCCTTGAAAAGAATGCGGCGATAAACGACAAGATCAAAAGTGCGATGAAATATCCGACAGTTGTCATGATAGCGGTTATCGGTATAACCATAGTCCTTCTTTACTGGGTCGTTCCTACATTTGCTTCAATGTTCATGAGTGCCGGTCAGCAGCTTCCGGGACTTACGCAGGTGGTTGTTGACCTCAGTGAATGGACGCAGAACAATATTCTTATCATAATCGGAGCTTTGGTCGGAATAATTTTCGGATTTAAAACAGCTATGAAGAACAAACAGTTCCGTTTTAATATTCATAAAATGTCTCTTGATGCTCCGATAGTGGGCGACCTCATCAAGAAGTCCGCTGTCGCAAGGTTCACAAGAACTCTGGGAACCCTTGTCAGCTCCGGTGTTCCCCTTGTTGACGGACTTGAGGTCGTTTCAAGGACAGCAGGAAACCTCGCAATAGAAAAAGCGATCGTTTTTGTAAGGGCGAGGGTCATCGAAGGAAGCGACATGACAACGCCTCTGACAGATGTAGGGATATTCCCTTCAATGGTCGTTCAGATGATAGGCGTCGGTGAGGCGACCGGAGCTATGGACACAATGCTTAATAAAATTGCTGACTTCTATGAAGATGAAGTCGATGTTGCAATAGATGGTCTTACCTCAATGATCGAGCCGATACTCATGATATTTGTCGGCGGAATAGTCGGAACAATGATGGTCGCAATGTATCTTCCGATCTTCAGCATGGGTAAAGCGGTCGGATGATCCCTCTCTACACGGAAGAATTCCGGAATCACTTATACTACTATTTCATTATCAGGTTCTTTTTCATATTTACTGTTGTATTTTCCTTTTTTCTTTTTCCTTTCATCCGCGAAAACACCGATATTTTTTCATTTGCGAACAAGGTTTTCCTTTCTGCGGCTTTTACGATTGTCCTGATCAACATCATATCGCTCATTTTTAACAGAAGCATAAATGAAAAATATCTGAAACCTTTTGCATATTTTCAATTCACACTGGAAATAATGTTCTGGGTAGTGGTTTCATATTTAAGCGGCGGCATCGAGTCGCCTTATCTCTATGTAATTATTATCAACATTGTTTATTCAGGCATCCTTTTAAGAGAGAAAGGTGCAATATTTACAACACTTTTTGCTTTTATATTGCTTCTTGTACAGGGGATAACGATCAAACTTTCAATGGTGCCTCTAATAAGTACTCAGCTTGTTGAGCTGTATGCTTCAAAATGGGAGACATATTTTTCCCGTCTTTTTACATATCTTCTTTTCTTTTCTTTCACCGGCTTTATTGCGAGCAGGATCTCAAAAGGATTTCAGCAGGCAAGCAGAAACCTTTTTGAAAGTGCTCAAAGGAACAAGGAGCTGAGAAGACATTTCTTTGCAATATTTTCAAACATTAACATGGGTGTTGTGATCCTCAGCGGTTCGGAAAGGGTTTATATGAACAAATATGCGCAGCAGTTTCAAAACATTCTGGATGATATGCAGAAGGAGATAATGGCTGACATTTCAGCACAAGGGAGATGGTCAGAAAAAAAGATAAATGAAATGTGGCTCAGTTATACGGTCATGCCTTATGTTGAATCCCAGAATGTCATTATATTTTCTGATGTCACAGCGATAAGAAAAAGAGAAGAAGAGCTTGAACACTCAGAAAGAATGGCTTCCATCGGAAAACTTACAGCTTCGATCGCACACGAGATAAAAAACCCTCTCACATCTCTTATCGGAGCGAGTGAACTGATGTTTGCAAGCTCAGGATCGCCTACTATGGATCAGGGTGATAGTGTGGTCAACGATCAGCTTATTGACATCATAAGAAGAGAAGGCAGCAGGGTTAAAACTCTTCTTGATTCACTTTTCAGATATACCGAAGAACTGAAATATACCATGTCTCCATGCAGTATTAAAGACATTTTCAATGATGTGTCTGTTCTTTTTAAACTCGGTCATTCCGGAATGAAAATTGATGCAGATGTGGAAGATCTGAAAGTGCTTGCAGATGCTGAAAGAATGAAAGAGGTCTTCTGGAATATTCTTGTAAACAGTGCTGAGGCGATGTCCGAAAAAGGAGATATAGCTGTATTTTCAAAACTGAGAAATAAAAATGTCCAGATAATTTTTGATGATACCGGCCCTGGATTCATTGAAAAGAACATTGACAGAATATTTGATCCGTTCTTTTCGACAAAGAAAAGAGGGACAGGTCTGGGTCTTGCTCAGGTTTACAGAATTGTGACCCGTCACGGCGGATCTGTTAAAGCGATGAACACAGGAAACGGTGCAAGAGTTGTGATAGAGCTGGCACTTTATACGGAAGGTGGTGAAAATGGAAAGTAGCAGAATTCTGGTCATTGATGATGAACTAAGCATGAGACAGTTTCTTGAGATACTTCTCAAAAAGGATGGTTACAGTGTTGATACCGCTGAAAACGGCGCCAAAGCGATTGAAATGCTGAAAAAAAATAAATATTCAGTAATATTAATGGATTATAATATGCCCGAAGCAATTGACGGGATAGATCTTCTGAATGAACTGAGGATAAGGAGCAGAAAGTCGCAGATAATTGTGATAACAGCTTTTGCATCAACAGAACAGGCCATCAAAGCGATAGAGCTCGGTGCTGTAGACTATGTCAGCAAACCGTTCAATGTGGCAGAGATAAGGGATATCGTGAAAAAGTGCATTTCCATCGAAACAAGTGAGGATTCCCATATCAAAGAACCTGTTGCAGTTGAAAAGAAAAGCAGAAAAAATGAAAGTGCACTATCGGAAGAAGTTGTTGCTGAAAGTCCCAAGATGCTGAAAATACTGGAAATAGCAAAGCAGATAGCTCCGACGGACAGCACTGTTCTTCTCACGGGTGACAGCGGAACCGGAAAAGAGGTTGTTGCCAGATATATTCATGCCAACAGCGGAAGAAGCAATAAGCCGTGGTATCCTGTAAACTGTGGAGCAATCCCTGAAAATCTTCTTGAAAGCGAACTGTTCGGGCATGAAAAAGGGTCTTTTACCGGTGCATACCAGATGAAAAAAGGGTATTTTGAGGTTGCAGGGGATGGAACCCTTTTCCTTGATGAGATAGGTGAATTGAGTGAAAACATGCAGGTCAAACTTCTCCGTGTTCTGCAGGAAAAGAATTTTACAAGGGTCGGCGGCACAGAAAAAATAGTTACAAATGTAAGACTTATTGCCGCAACCAACAGAAATCTGAAAGAGCAGATGCAGAAAGGAAAGTTCCGTGAGGATCTCTATTTCAGGCTCAATGTTCTTGAACTGTATATTCCCCCGTTAAATGAAAGGCGGGAAGATATAATCCCCCTTGCAAATTTCTTTCTTGAGCAGTTTTCAAGAAAGTCAGGTGTGAAATATAGATTTTCCAGAGAACTCATTGATTTTTTTATGAATTATCCGTTCCAGGGAAATGTCAGAGAGCTCAAGAATATCATTGAAAGGGGGACTGTTTTTGCAAAGGACGGACTGCTTACAAAAACCCATTTTGAAAATGCACACATCATTTCAGAAAAGATCACGAAAGACTTGTCCATTGATGTAAGCGACAATATTGATCTGGACGAAATACTTGCTGAAATTGAGAAGAAGTACATCATTGCGGCACTTAGAAAAACTGATTACAACAGGCACGATACATGTGTTCTTCTTAATATTTCAGAAAGGTCATTAAGATACAGGATAAGCAAACTCGGGATCAGCGATGATGAATAATATGAGCGAAATGTTAAAAATGTTGAATAGTTATCAGTTTGTGCCGTTTACAGCGGGCTTTGTTTTTGTATTCGGACTTTTAACAGGCAGTTTTTTAAATGTCTGCATTTACAGGATCCCTTTGAAAAAAAGCATTGTCTTTCCACCGAGTTCCTGCACAAAATGCAGTCATCAGATAAGATGGTATGAAAACATTCCGGTTTTAAGCTGGCTTTTTCTAAGGGGAAAATGTTCAGGATGCGGCGAAAAGATATCGATCATATATCCGTCCATTGAACTTTTAAACGGATTTCTTTATGTGCTTGCATTTGTCCGTTTCGGATTTTACCCCGAACTTTTTCTGGTTTTCTACTTTCTTTCCGCGATGATAATTACTGCGGCGATTGATTTCAAGACACAATTTGTTTACAGCGGAGTTGTTCTTCCGCTGATAATTTCAGGAATGTTATGGAGTTATCTCAATCCTTATACAGAGCTGCTTTTCTCTTTGGCAGGTGCTTTATCGGGAGGAGGGATACTT
The DNA here is from genome assembly GCA_964630905.1 of uncultured Spirochaetales bacterium. Taxonomy (GTDB): domain Bacteria; phylum UBP6; class UBA1177; order UBA1177; family UBA1177; genus JAGOEX01. Next base: position 43,930 of record CAZVWR010000004.1, read on the forward strand.
CTTCTGGCGATATTAGTTTTTTATATTGTTACAAAAAAGATCGGTATGGGACTCGGCGATGTCTATATTCTTGCGGCGATCGGAGCATACACAGGTCCTTTCAGGATACCGTTGATCCTGTTAGCGGCATGTTTGACAGGGATACTTTACTTCATGTTCGCAAAGCTGGTCTTTAAGAAAAAAAGAATCGCGGACAATATTACAAAAGAGGATTTAAATTCAAACGATGAAAAAGATGTTGAAAATGCGATATATTTCGGTCCGTTTCTTGTCCTTGCAGGCATTGCTGTGTTGCTTATGCCTCCTGAAATTCTTGAAAATATCTTTCCTTTTTAATGGAGTAGGTCATGCTTAAGGAAAAAGCCCTTCACTATCACAAGTTTCCCAAACCAGGTAAGATTGACATTGTTCCCACAAAGAACTGTATTTCCCAAAGCGACCTTTCTCTTGCATACACTCCGGGAGTTGCTGAGCCATGCAGAGAGATAGAAAAAGATCCGCAAACTGCATATGACTATACAGGCAAAGGCAATCTTGTCGCTGTAATTACTGATGGAACGGCTGTTTTGGGTCTTGGAGATATCGGTCCGCTTGCAGGGAAGCCGGTTATGGAAGGGAAGGCACTGCTCTTTAAAAGATTTGCGGACATAAACAGTTATGACATTGAAGTGGATCAGACCGATCCTGCTGAATTTATTAAGATAGTTAAAGCTCTTGAGCCCACATTCGGGGGAATAAATCTTGAAGATATCTCTTCTCCAAGATGTTTTGAAATTGAAGAAAAGCTTAAAGAGATCATGGATATCCCGGTTTTTCATGACGATCAGCATGGAACGGCGGTCATAGGAGCGGCGGCAGTGTTGAACGGTCTTGAAATTGCGGGTAAGAAACCTGAAAATTGCAAGGTTGTTCTTACAGGACCGGGAGCGGCAGGTGTTGCAATCGCAAGACACCTTATAAATTGCGGTTTTATTGAAGAAAATATTTTTGCATATGACAGCAAAGGTGTTCTGTATAAGGGAAGAAAAGATTTGAAAAGCTCTTACCACAGTTTCCTTTTCAGAGATACTGAAAAAAGAACATTGATCGAACTGTTTGAAAATGCTGATGTTTTCATTGGTACAAGTGTGAAGGGAATGGTCACTGAAGAGATGATCTTGAAGATGGCACAAGACCCTGTTATACTGCCGATGGCAAATCCTGATCCCGAGATACCGTATGAAACTGTCGTGAAGGTGAGACCGGATGCAATGGTGGGGACAGGGAGAAGTGATTATCCCAATCAGGTGAACAATGTGCTCGGATTTCCTGCAATTTTCAGAGGAGCACTTGATGTGCGGGCAAGAAAGATCACTGAAAATATGAAAATGGGGGCAACTCATGCTCTGATGAGAGTTGCAAAAATGCCGGTCCTTAAATCTGTGCTTGATGTTTACGGGCTTAAAGAGCTTGAGTTCGGGAAAGATTATCTTATTCCTAAACCTTTTGATCCCAGAGTCCTTGTCGAAGTTGCTTCGTCTGTTGCAAGTGCGGCAATGGAGGAGGGTGTGAGCAGAATAAAGATAGATATTGAAAAATATAAAAAAGATCTCACGGAGAGATTTGTTCATGAGTGAAAAGGGGTTTGTCCAGGTTTATACAGGGAACGGTAAGGGCAAGACTACTGCGGCACTCGGACTTGCACTTAGAGCCGCGGCGTCTGGAAAGAAAGTTTTTATAGGTCAGTTTGTAAAAGGGATGCATTACAGCGAGCTTGATGTTATTCAAACTATTGAAAACATTGAGATTAAGCAATATGGTGCAGACTGTTTTATTTACAATGTCCCTACTGAAAATGACATAAGAATAGCTAACGAAGGTCTTGCTGAAATGGCCAGGATCCTTAAAAGCGGAAAATATGATGTCGTAATTATGGATGAAGCAAACATTGCTCTTTATTTCAAGCTTTTTACATTTGAAAAGCTCTGGGAGGCAGTTTCTAACAGGGCGGAACATGTCGAAGTTGTCATCACTGGCCGCTATGCCCCCGATATATTGATCGAAAAAGCAGACCTCGTCACTGAAATGAAAGAAATAAAACATTATTACACATCGGGTATTCAGGCAAGAACCGGAATTGAGAAGTAGGGGTAATTCATGAAAAAGAGTCTTTTATACATAGTCATTATTATTGTTGTAGCAGTTTCGACCTATGTTCTTTCAAAATATCAGGATTATCAGGATTTCAAGGTTGAGAAGATCGAACTGGAAGATGAGGTCGCGGTCAATATCGAAAAGGGGAGTAACTGGAAAAAGGTTGCGGCAACTTTGAAAGAACAGGGTTTGATAAGTGATGATGAGATGTTTTACTGGATGATCCGTGAAAATAAATGGGGTGGCAATCTAAAAACAGGTGAATTCTCATTCTCCGGCAATGTCAGTCCGATCGATATTGCAAAAAAGATAATGAGCGGAAAAGTGAGACTGTATTCATTTACAATTCCTGAGGGTTACAATAAATTTGATGCGGCGGGAGTTTTTAAAGGGATTGACTGGATAAAGGGGAGTGAACAGTTCCTTGAAATATGTCATGATAAGAATTTTCTTAATTCTATCGGAGCAAAAGGAAAGTCAAGCTGTGAAGGATTGCTGTTCCCTTCGACGTATCATTTCCCCAAAGGTGTTGATATTATTGCGGTAATGACAAAAATGGCGGATCAAATGAAAGCAATTCTAAAAAAATATGAAACAGAAATGGGTAGACTCGATTTTGATGCTTACGACTTTTTGAAACTTGCTTCGATCATCGAAAAAGAGACAGGGGTCAAAGAAGAACAGCCGATGATAGCATCTGTATTTATCAACAGAAGAAGAATAGGAATGAAAATGCAGACCGACCCTTCAGTCATTTACGGACTTCTTCCTAAATTCACTGGAAATATTACAAGAAAAGATCTCATGACAGATCATCCCTGGAATACATACACCAGATACGGATTCCCTGCGACGCCGCTCTGTTTTCCCGGAGAAGGAGCCATAAAAAGCATCGTCTATCCCGATGACACAAAGTATCTCTATTTTGTCGCCACAGGAAAAGGATACCACTATTTTTCAAAAACGCTCGTTGAACATAACGCCGCAGTCGAACATTATCAGGTCAAAGGGCTCAGAACAAAGTTTAATTACTGAAATAGGGGCTGATAATGAGTATTGTTTCCGTAATAGGGATCGCCGCAGCAATATGTACCACGGTTTCATTTATCCCGCAGGTTTTGAAAACAATAAAGACAGGTCAGACCAAGGACATTTCTCTTTCGATGTATCTGATCTTTACGACAGGCATAGCATTGTGGCTTATCTACGGGATCATGATAGGCGACCTGCCGATAATCATGGCAAACACAGTGACAGTCTTTCTTACCTCGATAGTTGTTGTCATGAAATTAAAGAACGGATAACACTTTCCAATCTTGACTTTATTGAATTTAAGGTTAGCATCAAGCTCAGTTTGAGTTCCTGTGGAAATCCGGTGCAAGTCCGGTGCTGTCCCGCAACTGTAAGGCGATATCGCTAAGCCAGACACACAAGCTCAGACGCAGTCAATTAGTACCCCGCGGAGGGAAAAATTGCAGATTGAAAGATTTGCCGTCTCACTTTTAACACTTTGTCTTTACATAGTTTTTACTGATATTCATGCAGCCGAAAACTCTGTTGTTGTCACAGGCTCAAAAAACGGACAAATTGATTCAGCAAGCGCATCTTCAACTGTTACAGCAAAAGAAATCGAAGAAAAACAATCAGTTACGGCAGGAGATGCGGTGCGTGAAATGCCAGGGGTATATGTAAGCGGAGACGGCAGAACAGGTCAGGCGCAATACATTTTTGTAAGAGGTTTCAGGTCAAGTGATGTGTTAATTCTGCTTGACGGAGTTGAGATAAGAAATCCGTTAAGTCCTGACGGAGCGGCAGATATTTCATTAAGTCCTGATAATATTGCAAAAATTGAACTGTTAAAAGGCCCTCAACCTGTTCTTTTCGGTAGCGGAGCAATTGCCGGAGTTCTAAATATCCATACTAAAAAAGGAAAAGGAGCACCTTCTTTTTCCACTTCGTTTTCAACAGGCGTTCTTGACATGAGCAATGAACGATATATTCCCGATACTTTTAATGCAAAGGTCTCTTCAAAAGGGGGCAATGGCACCGCTTTTTATAATACCGGAGCGACATTCTTTTTCACTGAAGGGATCTCGATGGCAGATTCATATTCAGGTGTCAAAGAAGGACTTTATGACAAAACACCCGAAAATGACAAAGTTATAAAAGGGAGCGGATACTTCAGGACAGGCGTCACAATAGACAGCAGTAACGAGTGGGAAACGGTTTTGAGAGCTGTTAAAGGAAAAAGTGAAATAGATGACGGGCCGGGACTGGGTGCTGATGATGTGAACCGGTTCCTTGAATCGACTGAATTTGTGATAAAAAGCGGAATTAACTCGAATTTCTTTGGCGGGAAGTGGAATATGTCCACAAGTTTTTCACTTCTTTACAGTTCCTTAAATGACACAGATCCCGCTGATCAAGGCAAAGTGACTGGCGATATGGAAAGTGTTTATGATGCTTTTTCAGGTGTTATAAACTGGGTAAACACAATAAATCCTGCAAGCTGGTATGAACTTATTTTAGGCAGTGAACTTAAAAAAGAGTGGGGGGAAGCCGATTACAGCGATTATTCAGCGGGAAGAAGAGTTGATCTGAGTTTTGTTCCTTCAACTGATCTATCTGCCGGAATTTATGCTTTCAATATTTTTAAGCCGGTAAAAAACCTTGAAATAAATGGCGGAATAAGACTCCAGAACAATTTTTATCAGGTGCAGCTCCTTGATAAAACTGATGATTCTCTGCTTCCTTCAGAAATGAAAAAAAGTGTTGAGCCGCTGTTTTCAGCCGGAATATCTTATGAAGCTCCAAGTGAAACGGTTTTCAAGACCCGTTTTGCAAGAGGGGTGAAAACTCCGACACTTTTTCAGCGATTCAGCCGTTTTGCAGATTCGTATAATGAACTTAAGCCCGAAACGGCGTGGGGTTTTGACGGAATAGTTCAGCAGTATTTTTTCAAACGGAATATTCTTGTTGCAGCTGGATATTTCTACGAACTCAAATCCAACCACATAAGTCTTGATAAAAGCGGAAAGTTTTCAAATAGATATCTCATTGAAAATCACGGAATTGAAATCTCTCTTTTAACAAAACCGGTGTACGGATTAAGTTTGAAAGCCGCCTACACCTGGATATTCAAAATGAAGGAATATAAAGTTGTTGAATATTTTGGTGAAAAATACAGAGAGGAAACAGATCTGCTAAGAAGGCCTGCTCACACATTTGATGCAGTTTTAAACTATAACTTGATGAAAAAATTAAATATTTCGCTTTGCATAAATTATGTCGGCAAAAGACTGGATGAAGTTTACAACTATCCGAAAACCCCTTATGTTGTGACTGCTGACCAGTTTGTCATTTTAAATCTCGCCATCTCTTATAAAATCAATAAGTATCTGACAATATTTGGAAAAATAGAGAATATGCTTGATAATGACGACTACGCATATTCAGTGGAATACGGTACTTCAGGGATCACTCCGTGGCTTGGACTGAAATTTGATACAGGTGAATGATGAAAAAATTGATAGTTTTAATGATCACACTCTTTTCAATCGGTTGCGGCGATGGAAATTTTCCAGATCTGCCTGATGGAGAAAATGTGACCGCAGATGCGCCGGTGCTGGATCTTGATATTGTTGAAAATTACGATGAGTCAATTGAAAGCGATCTGATAGTTGCGACTGTCGGTGGATATGATGTCCCTTTCAGCGGCAAGGTGTTTCTGTCTGAAAACGAGGAAATTCAAGACCTTGTCAGAATTAGAAAAGATGAAAAGATTGGAAGTTCAACAGGTTCTGACATTACTGTTTCAACATGGGACGGAGGCTTTTTTGTTATTGGCAGGCACGATTCATCAACTGCCTATTTCTTTGATGAAAAATCGACAAAAGACGGTTTTGATTTCAGTGCGGTTGATCTTGGAAAAGGGGATTATATCAATCTTCAGGAAGGGGTTTATAACCATTTTAAAGATGAGTTCATTTTCAGTGCATTAAACAGTAACTATCTGATAATATTAAAAAATAACGCGGTGTCAAAATTGCAGATAAGTGAAAACGCAAACGCGAGTCCTGCAAAAATGAGGATCATCAAAAGCAAACTGTTCGTGGCAATGCAGAATCTGAATGAGAGCTGGCAGCCGGGATCAGGAGAGATGGCAGTGATCGATATGGAGACATATTCTGTAAAAAGATTTGGTCTGACTTCTAAAAATCCTGTCGGAAAAATCGAATATAATCAATCGGTTGACGCGGGTCATTTTTATATTGCCTGTTCTGGAAGCTGGCAGAAACGGGACGGTGCGGTTTTGCGGATAGATATTGAAACATTTGAATCGACGGAGATACTTAAAGAATCTGATAACGGAGGTATCCTTGACGGTGATTTTGTGGATCTGACAATTGCCGATAATGGTGATTTTTATATAGTTTTCTCAAATAATTCAGATAGATGGATAAACAGACTTCTTAAATACGACACAAAAAAAGGAGTTATTTCTCAAATTGATTCAGGAGTCAACGCGTTTGCGGCAAATCCGGTTGATTACAGTCCCGTCACAAAGAAAATATATTATTTTGCAGACTTCGGGCCTGACACATTTTTAAGATCAATGAACACCGATTCAGGAGAATTTGAAGAGATAAAGCTTGATGAAGGACCTGCGTTTATCAAAGTGTGGATTAGAAATATCAATAATTAAGGGAGGTTGTCATGAAAAAAAGTATGCTGTTGATCATGTTATTAGTTTTTATTACAGGATGTGATAACGAAACTTCTGAAAAAAACGACAATGACACAGAACCTGTACACGAACTTATCGGAAGATATTCCGACAGCTTCGGCGGTCCCCATATAATTTCAAACACTGTCTGGGATCAGGGCGGAATGATGGGGAGGTTCAATATTGAGCTTTTTGACAGCGAAAATGATGTGATCATTGCTCAAAATGACAAGAACAATGAATTCAGTGCTGAAAAATGGAGCCGTTTCGATTACCTTATCGATTCGTCAAAAATATATTTCTGCCAGATAGTTTATGATTTGGACACGATGCAGGAAGCAATTGATGCAACAGGGGCCGATAGAGGTGATCTTGATGGCGGCTGTAACGGTTTTGGATGGACTGAACTGGCTGAAATTGCTGAAGAATCAATTGATAAAGATGACGCACTGATAGTTGCATGGGCAAATGGTCATGAGTCATATATTCCAGGAGAAGATCTGATCGAAGATTGGAAAACACCTGACAAAGCAATTGGTAAAGCTGAAGGAACTTCGACTGATATAGTTTCACTTGGAAACGGCGGAAGTATAGTTCTGACTTTTGAAAAACCGGTTACAGATGGCCAAGGAGCTGATTTTGCAGTTTTTGAGAACAGTCTAAGTGACACTTTTCTTGAGCTTGCGTTTGTAGAAGTAAGCAGTGACGGAACGAATTTCTTAAGATTTGACACATATTATCTCGGTGTTGACCCCGTTGATGCTTTCGGAAATCATGACTCGTCACTCATCTGGGGATTTGCAGGAAAATTCAAACAGGGACTCGGCACTAAATTTGATCTGAATGATCTTGCTGAAAAATCAGAAGTGGTTGATAAAACTGTAGATCTGAGCAATATTACACACATAAGAATCGTTGATGTAATTGGTAACGGAAGCGAAATCGACACACTCGGAAATCCGGTCTATGACCCTTATCCCACAACGGAAAGTGCCGGCTTTGACCTCGATGCGGTCGGCGTGATGAATTTGAAATAATTGCAATTTTTCGAGAATAAACTATATCATAAAGGTGTTTGTCGGGATGTTTTTTTCGATGGAGTTTTAAATATGAAAAGATTTCTGCTTGTTGTATTTTTTGCACTGTTTCTTCCGTTTTTTGTCAGTGCTTCAGATGAAGGAAAGGATGTTTTTTACTTTTTCTATTCATACAAATGTCCTCACTGTATTGAAGCGCATCCTTTCATTGATAAGCTCAAAACAGAATATCCGGACATAGTTTTCAAAGATCTTGAAGTTATGAAAATTCCTGAAAACAGAGAGCTTTTTAAAAAAATGATTGGAGAACTCGGAATTCAGGGCGGTGGTGTTCCGACATTTATTTTCAATGGAAAATTTGTTGTAGGTTTCCAGGCAGGACATCACGACAGACTTATAAGACAGATGATTGATCTTAACATGTCAGATCATAAAAAGGAGAGTTGTCAGAGTGCAGACTGCAAAGAGTGCAAGGAAAATATGATAGATGTTCCGATACTTGGAAAGATCGATGCTAAAATGGTCTCTTTGCCGAGTTTTACTTTCATAATCGGACTTCTTGACGGCATAAATCCATGTGCAATGTGGGTTCTTATGTTCCTTCTCACCCTTCTTGTCAACGCAAAAAGCAGAAAAAAACTGATAATGGTCGGAACAGTTTTCGTTGTTTCATCCGCGGTGGTATATTTTCTGTTCATGACCGCATGGCTCAACATTTTCACTTTCATGGGGGTAAGTCAGTATATTACGATAGCACTCGGAATTCTTGCACTTTTAATGGGACTTATCAACATAAAGGAGTTTTTCTTCTTTAAAAAAGGGATCAGCCTGATGATACCTGAAAAAGCAAAACCCAAGCTTTTTGAGAAAATGAGAAAGATAATGAATAACAGCAGTTTTGCAGTTTCTCTTTTCGGTACTATCGCACTTGCATTTTTTGTAAATCTCATTGAACTTGGATGCACGATCGGACTTCCGGCAATTTATACGAGAGTCCTTTCAGTTCAGCAGATAAGCACATCGGTAAAATATTTCTACATGGCTCTCTACAATGCTTATTATGTCATTCCTCTTGCAGTTATTGTCGCTCTTTTCGTTTTCACGATGGGCAAATACAGATTTGAGGAAAAACACGCAAAAGTGCTTAAACTGGTAAGCGGAATATTGATGATAACACTTGGAGCGATACTTGTTTTCAAACCCGATCTTCTTGTTTTCGCGTAGGAACTAAGAAAGTTTTTTAAATATCTTTTCACCGATCTTTTCAAATTCGATTCCGGCTGGTGTTTTCCCGTAAACATTTACAAAAAATCTTCCTTTATCTCCGCATTCGCTTACTAAAGGTTCGATCGGGATCTCGCCTAATATTTCTGTGTTATGATCCTCTGCCATTTTTGCAATGCCGCCCTGTTTGAATATGTAGCTTTTTTCACCGCATTTTGGGCAGACGAAGTGGCTCATGTTGACGACTATTCCAAGGTTTTTAAATCCAAGTCCGCTTGCAAATGAAAGTGATTTTCTGACATCGCTGATTGAAACTTCCTGAGGAGTTGTGACTATCAATGCATTTGCTTTATCTTTAAGGAACTGTGCAACAGTAAGCGGCTCATCACCTGTTCCGGGAGGGGAGTCAATGATAAGATAATCGAGTTCACCCCACTCAACATCGCAGAAAAACTGTTTTATAGCACTAACCTTCATCGGTCCTCTCCAGATGACGGGCGAGTCAATGGATTCAAGTGCAAGCCCGATGCTGACAGCGTGAAAAGTGTCTGAAATTCTTACCGGTTTTATTTTTCCCGATTCATCTGATCCCAGTTTTTTTCCTTCAATTCCAAGAAGTTTCGGAATGCTCGGACCGTGAAAATCCACATCCATAATGCCGACATTTTTTCCCTGCATTGCAAAATAATATGCAAGATTCACAGCGACACTGCTTTTGCCGACACCACCCTTTCCGCTCATGACAACGATAATGTTTCTGATCTTTGAAACAGTTTCATTAAACCGTTTCTCCTCTTCCTCATTCGTAAAAAGTGAAAATGCCATATCTTAAAACCTCCAAGTAAAAAGAAAAAATCCACACAGAGACAATAGTCCCCAAAATCTTTTTTTCAAGAGGATAACAGATTCATTGACATAAAATCAATAAAAATATAAAGTCCGGAGTTTTAAATTCTGTTTGATAGTTTGGAGAGATGATGGATGTTATTTTAAAAAACATTTCAAAGGGTTACAAAAACGCAACTGGTGAGAGTTTTGCCGTTATTAAAGATCTTAACCTTGAGCTTAAAAGCGGAGCGGTGCTTCGTCTTAAAGGGGCAAGCGGAAGTGGAAAGACCACACTTATGAACATTGTTTCAGGTCTTATTCTTCCTGACAGCGGAACGGTCAAGGCGGGTGATTTTGAAATAACCGCAATGAGCGAAACCGGAAGAGACAGGTTCAGAGCTGAAAATACCGGTTATATTTTCCAGACATTCAATCTTCTAAGCCCTTTTTCTGTCATTGAAAATGTTTATGCACCTCTCGCTTTTGCAGGGGAACTCCCTGAAAAATTTGAAGAAAAAGCGATTGCTGTTTTGAATGAGGTGGGACTTGCCGGTCTTGAAAAAAGGAAGATCTACCATCTTTCGGTGGGGCAGAGGCAGAGGGTTTGTGTTGCAAGGGTTCTTTTTTCAAACCCCCGGATCATTCTTGCCGATGAACCGACCGCATCTTTGGACACAGAAAGTGCAAAAACGGTTTACAGATCGATCGAAAAGTGCAGAAATAACGGCTCGACAATAATTTTCGCCTCACATGACAGGATATTTGATGACTTTAACAGCGACATGGTATTCGATCTTGAAACAGGGAGGGTGTCATGAGGGCGGCATTTATTTTAAAAGCAGTTATGCACAATATGAAACACAGATGCTCTGCTGTGGTTATCTCAATAATTTCAATAGCTTGTGCATTCGCTTTTTTAAGTGCTATCGGGAATGTGACTTTCGGACTGGCTACAACGGCCGTAAACAGTTCTCTGAGTTTTCCGCTTGTTATCGGACCTGAGGGATCAAGCGACACCCAGCTTGTAATGTCAACGGTTTTTAATATCGATAAACCGAAAGGAACACTTGAATATTCAGTTTTTGAAGAATTGATCAAAGATAAAAGGGTCGCATCAGCATTTCCTGTTGCAAGGGCTGACAGTTACATGGGGATTCCCATAACAGGGGTGACCTCTGATTTTATTAAGGAAAAAAGCAACGGATTCATAAAGTTGAAAGAAGGTTTTGTTTCTGACGATATTTTTCCTGAATCTGACCTTCACAGAGCTGTTATCGGTTTTAAAATAGCCGAAAGATACGGACTCACAATTGACGATAAGTTTGTTGGCAGTCACGGACATGTGGGTGATGAAAATGCTCACGGTCATGATGATTTTCAATATTTCGTTGCAGGAATAATGAATCCTGTTAACGGACCGGAAGATTTTTCTATTTATGTCAATTTAAGAGCAGTCTGGAAAATTCATGAGAAGGGAGATGAACACGACGATCACAATGCAGATAATGAACACCATGAACACCACGAAGGGTGTGATCACGGCACTGATGGCGAAGCCCATGAAACGCTTTCTGCGATTCTTGTGAAAACTGTAAATCCGGTCGCTACGAGCGAACTTGAAAGGGAATATTCATCAAGAAGCGGAACAAGTGCAACGGATGTGGCAAAAACAGTCAGAAGGGTTGTCCAGTATATGAACAAAGCCGAAACAGCGGCAGGATTTTTCAGTTACGGAACATTATTGATCGTTCTTGCAATGGTTTTTGTAACAATGGTCATGGCAATAAATGAAAGAAAGAAAGAGATGGCCATGATGAGAACTTTGGGAATAGGCAAACTCCCGATTTCATTGACTGTAATGATCGAATCAATGATAATTACAGTTGCCGGTGTTCTTGCCGGTGTTGTTCTCGGTCATTTTGTTTTATGGTATTTAAAACCACTTATAGATTTCAATCTCGGAATAAGTCTCGAACCGTTTTTTGTCACAAAAGTTGAAATACAGGGAATATTGATTACTCTGATGTCCGGTCAGATCATTTCAATTATTGCAATGCTCCGGATTTATAACATGAACCTTGTGGAAGAGGTAGCCAGAGACTGATATGTCAAGGAAAAAGAACATTTTTATTGCTTTAGCTGTGATATTATCTGCATTGATAGTCACAGCTATCTATGAAATGAGGCCCGAACGAGATCTTTCTGAAAAACTTCTTCCGAAAGAATATCAGGGTAGAGATGCCATCACCGGGCTTGGTGATATTTCTTCAAGCAGACCGGTTGAGAAAGTTGAAGGTGGTGAGAAGGTTGAGAATGTTGAGAAAGTTGAGAACGTTGAGAAAGTTGAAAATGTTGAGAAGGTTGAGGGAAAACTTCCTGCAGCCGAAAAGTTCAAAAAAGCGAACGAATCAATTTCCGACAGCTTTAAGAAGCACGGCACGGATGTGGTTCTTAAGCCAGTGGACAAACTTGTGGAAAAAGAAAAATATCACGGGAAATATACTCTGAACGAACCCGATTTTTCAAATCTGCATCCCCTTAATTATCAGGGACTTAAAAAGGTTTATACATATTTCAGGTTGAAAGAATCAATGCCGGAAGTGGTAGTGAACAAACTGAATGGAGCTGCTGTTGTAATGACAGGTGCTGTAATGCCTGTCGATAAAATTCCCGAAGACGGCAATTTTACGGCTTTCTGGCTTTCAAACCCGTCAATAGTTCTTGCCGGATGTGTTTTTTGCAACCCGCCCACACTTGCTGATATAGTTTATGTTTATAAAGACAGCGGCGAGAAACCCTTCAAATTTGAAAGGGAAAAGCTTTTTAAGCAGGTAGTTCTGGTAAGAGTTACCGGACGGTTATTTTTCGGCCCTGAAACAATAAAAGACCAGATATTTCTTTTCAGCATTCTTGCAACCGATGTGGAGATACTGAATTGATAGGACTCCTGTGCAACTTATTGATATTAAAGAATAAAAAAGTTTGGAAGATGTCTTGCTAAATTGTGTGTGTGAGAAAAATGTTCATTTAAACATTTGACTTTTAGAGGTGTATTTACTATTTTGGCAGGCGCTTCAAGGAGAACGGTTTGAGAAACTTATTCATAAATGGAGGAGACATTGAAAGTATTTAAGATTTACTTTCTCTCTCTGCTGCTTATTTTCGCTTTCCCGGTTTTAGCTCAGGAGAATGCCGGTGAAGGTGAGACAGAGCCTGAAAAATCAGTTTCGGAAGATACTGAGGATGATGTAGAGGAAGAAGAGGGTGAAGCAGAGAGCAAGGAAGAAAAACCTGCCGAAGCGAAACCTGAAGAGGTAAAGCCTGAAGAGGTAAAGCCTGCCGAAGTTAAGCCGGAACCCGTTGCGGAAACACCTGTGGCAACTCCGGAAGTAAGAGAAGAACCCAAGGTGGCAGTTAAAATCGAAGGCGAACCTGAAGGTGAAAAAGGTAAAGATGATGGTAAAGAAAAAGAGAACAAAAAGTTCAACATCAGCATCATCAACGGTTTTTCACATGGGTTCGCAAAGGAAAGAAAATCTTTTTCCTATAATCTTACACTGGGAGCATCATATATGTTTCCGTGGCAGATAGCTTTTTCTGCGGATGTAGGTCTTAACGCTCTTTACAGATACGATCTTGATAATTCTATCCCGACAGAAGGCGGGTATGCAACTGATGAAAAGATCGATTCAGGGGTATTTGACGGCACTCCGTTGAATCTGGGTCTTTCAAAAGCATTTCCTGTTGTATGGAATATAGGTGGAAATCTTGGCATCAGCGCAGGTCTTCCATTTACATCAACTGAGCTCTGGGAGCAGTATAAGATTTACACTATGCTTACAGCAAGTCTCGGTTTTGCAAGACCCTTTAAAGTCGGAAAAGAAACTTCTGTTGTTCCGGCATTTAACTTTTCTTACACAAAAACATTTGCTAAATATGACTATGATACAGACCCTTATCAGAACACGATATCAAGCCCGATCAACGAACACACTTTTGTTCTGGGTTTGAATCTTTCTCTTGCTTACAAGGGGCTTAAGCTTGCCGTGAACGGTGGATATGTTATCTCGAGAAATTATTCAGTAACTTCAATGCCTGAAGATTGGTACGGTGACGGCGATCATCGTAAACAAGGAACTGTTTATCAGGATTGGAGTTATATTTTCAGTTTCGGAGCATCAATTTCATATTCTATTAAGGAATGGAGTTTCGGACTTGGCGTAAGAACCAATGCTCCGGAATATGACAGCGGCAACTATGTGGGATTTCCGACGGTTGCAGGTGATCCAGCGGTTGACAACGGATCGGCGAACTACCCGTTCAAACCGAAATATACAAGAGTTTTTGCTAATATTGGCTATTCATACAGTTTCTAATTAAGGAGGTTTTATTATGAACTGGATTAAAAGAGCATTTTCACTGCTTGTAGCTCTTGTTGTTGTAATGATAGCGGTATCATGTACAACTGAAAGAGATGCAGTGGACAAATCACCTGAACTTTCTCTGGACAAGAGGTTGTTCGAAGGAGAATTTTTTCTCCGTCAGACCGTTTTTGATCTCCCGTATATTGCTGATTATGCGTTTATCGGTGAGTCGAATGACGGTAAAATAATTAAGTGGAAAATTACCGAAAACTGGCTTGTTGCTTACAGTATCTGGGACAAATTGTCTGTTGTTGATACTAACGAAACAGTTGATGTAAACGAAACACCCGTCTATGCGTATCCTATCGCTATGCATTATGACATTGTTCCAAGTGAGAATCCGACAACAGGAGAAGCGCTCCCTGTTCTTTCTATTAACATGGACAGACCGTGGAATGAAAGGCGCTATTTTCAGCTTGCAACAAATACAAGAAGCGGTGTAAACAACTATGAACTTAAGTACATGGCGATGACACAGGAATGGGACGGTCCTTTTTACAGAGCCGGTCTTACTACTGGAACAGATTGGGAATTCTATTCTCATGACGGTACTTTTATTGCACCGAAGAAATATCGTGAATATACAGCTATTGCTGATGACAAAGAAAGATTCAATAAAGAAGTTGAATGGTTCCAGTTCTACTCTACTGAATATTTTCAGCCTGTTAATAACTGGGACAGCATTTACACAATGGAAGATGTTGAAGAATTTATTGGAAACGAACCGGCAACAATTAAGTATAGATTCGTTTTCACAAAAGTGAACAGAGATGTTGTTGGAAAAAGAGACTATGATCTCGCAACAAAAAGTTATTTGTGGAAAAATGGTTCCAAAGATAACGGTTTCAGACCTCTTGAATTCAGAGATGAGCTTTTCCGTGAATATGGTTTTTTCACAAATACTTTCAGAGGTTACGACAACTATCACGGATACAAGATGGACAATGTCCATATTTTTGCAAATTACTGGAATATGGCTTGGGCCAACGAGAAGAAAGAGTGGAATTTCAAGTGTGGAGCAGGTGAAGTCTATGCTGATTGTCTTAAAAAGGTTAAATATCAGCAGAAAATAGTTTTTGTTTCATCACCGAAAACGCCACTTAGAATGATCCCTATAAACTGTGCAATTACAAAGGATTATAACCACGCAATGCTTGCTTCAAGGTATGCGGCAATGAATCCGGGAAGTGATACCCGTCAGTTTGAAAAATGGTATGTAGATAATTATGATAAGGACTTCTTTACTGAAATTAATGGTCAAAAAGTCCGTGATCAGTACTGGTATCTTGGAAATCTGCCGGAAGATTGGGAAGAAAAATGTTTTGTTCCTGATGAATATGCTTGGATTCAGAGATGGGATGGTTCATTCATTGATGAAAATGCGGATGGTACCGTTGATTCAGATGTGGAAAAAATCCTTGAAGAATATAAAAATGATTTGGTTGTAATGGTAAAAAATCATGTTGAAGCGTATATTCCTGCAAGAGACGGAAAATCACTTTACGGTTTTGAAAACTATTATAATTTGTCAAACACAAGTCGTGAAAATGCGGCAAAAATCTGTGTAGAACCTGAAGAAGTTGCGAAATATAGAGAAGATGTTGCTATGCAGTTCTCAACATGTATCACTAATGATGAAGGAATGACTTCACTTTATGTTGATGAGGCTGGAAGAGCAGAGTGGAGAGGAGATCGCTGGAGTTGTAAAGTATATGCTGAAGACGATGCCTGCCCGGAAGGGACAGTAGAAGCAAAAGCGGCATGTGTTCTTAACGAAGAAAGATCATGTGAAGTTGAAGATGGAGTTCCGGCACTCCGTTATAAATATGACAACGGTAATCCGAAAGCCGCTCTTATTAACTGGGTTGAAAAACCCACAGAATACGGAATCCTCGGTGTTGCACAGTGGAATGTTAATCCGGAAACCGGAATGTCTATGGGTGCTGGTGCAAATATTGCAGGATCTGTTCTTGCATGGGCAACAGAAAGAGCCGTGGAAATGGCAAGAATGGTTATTTCAAAGGATGATCCTGCGGCTTGGGATTTCGAAGATCTTCTTAATCCTGATTATGCTCAATATCCTGAGGTTGCATGGAACAATAAACCTTCAACAATTGAGCCGAAATCTCTTACAGGAAGCAAAAGACTCGAGAATTCGTTTAGTATGATTAACAAACCTTCCGCTAAATTAAACGCAAAGCTTCCTGTTGCATTCCAGCAGAATGTTTTTGATGAAATACAGGAAAAATTTGATTCAAAAACGAAGATGCAAGACAGATTCGATTTTGCAGATATAAAAGATTCTAAATGGGAAAATGATATGGTTCCTTATTCCATTAAAAAATCACTTTTCCCATGGGCTGATCCCGCAATGAATCCTACATATTCTGACGCTGAGAAAGAGATAATGCAGCCTTGGTTCGGCGGCCCAGAAATGATGAATGCGGCACTTTTAAGATTTACCGATGCAAGAGCTCGCGACTTTGATTATGATGAAAGCTTTATGGATGGAACAATAGTCAACTTCATAAAGGCAAAACAGCTTGAGCTTCGTGGAAAGATTACAGACTGGAACAAGCCAAGTGGGCAGGATAAGTACGAACAGGCACTTATTTATTCAATTTATGATGAACTTGAAAAATTGATGTATAAAGGTGTTGCTCAGCATGAAATGGGTCATGTAGTTGGTCTTAGACACAATTTTGCAGGTTCCACAGATAAGAATAATTATATAGATGGATTTTTCAGAACTGAAAACTATCCGGCACTTGAACAGGAAATTGAAGAGCATGTAAGAACAAGGGTAGCTGAGTCTGTTAATTCAGATGATCTGAAAACTATTGGTGATGAAGTATGGAGAATAAAAAGAAGATTTGAATCCGGAATGGGTTATTACATGTATAATTCTGTAATGGATTATCAGAGAGAAGCTTATATTCATGCAAACGGCCTTGGAAAATATGATGCTGCTGCACTTAAATTTGTTTACGGCCGTTCAATTGAACAGTATAAGGTTGCAGGGGATGCACAGTATGGCGAGGTAGTTTTTGACGGAGACGCAAATGATCCTAATCCGGAACTTGCCAACAAGGAGAGAGATCCTAATTATGCCGATTTTGTAAAGGTAAACACTCCTTTCATCGATGAAAAGACAGGTAAACTTGCGAAGGTTGAAAAACCGAGAGAGCTTTTTGAGTATTATGATGAAACAGGCAAAAAAGTAATGAGAATCGGTCCGAAATATAAGAGAAGTATGCTCGGAAGAATTCTTACAAAAGATGATGTGCCTTTGAATAGTGGCGGAACTCCGCTTTTTGAGCATGACTGTGACGGATCAGATCCTGATCAGTATTACTGTGAACCCGATACGACATATCTTGTAAATGACGGAAGTCACTATAAGTATGTGTTTGTTTCAGATGAAAAATCAAGAGAAGAACCGGCAGGTAATACTTTTGATGGCGGATACTCAGGTGCAGATATAATCCGTCAAATGACAGATATGGATCATATGTTCTATTATCTCAGATATTTCCAGAGAGGAAACCCGAGATTCAGAGATTTCCGTGGCAGAAACTCGATGAACATGATACTCGGATCACTTCTTAGACAGTATGTGTTTGTACACTTCCTGCTTGATTATAATTTCCACATTTATGGAAAGTGGTTTAGTTCGGTTCCTCTGTTTAACGACACACCTGAAACACCCAGAGGTTGTATTTCTACAGCTCTTGCAGATGATCCGAGTTACGGGCAGTATGTTTACACAATTCCTCTTGATGAAACAACATTCCTGCCGGTTGAAAATCATATGTGTGAAGACCTTTCGATGGCCCTTGCAGGAAACGAGTACTGGATTGATAAGTTCGATAATGTCAGATCTGTTACTCCTTTTGGTGCCGGCGACCATGTTATTGCAGGCATGAAGGGTATTCAGTATCTTCTTTTTGACAGCATGTACAGACCTAATAAAGGAAAATATGTTCGTCAGCTTGTTAAAACGGCACCTCACTTTGAGCGTTTCGGGTATGATGACTGTAATCAGGAAGAGGATTGTCAGTTAACTGGAAAAACCGGTAAATATTTCTGTAATCTTGCGACTCTTCCGGAAAATGCGCAGGCAGACCACTGCGGTTTCAATAAATGTTGTCTCAAGATTGAGATCTATGAAAAAGAGAATAATGAGAGATCAAATTATGAAGTCAGGAACGATGTTCTTGAATTTGATCAGGATCAGATGTATGTGAGTATGGATAACTATATCCCAGGAATTGAAGACGAAACAGAAATATTCGGATTTGATTCCAACATGATTGATGTGCCTGCTTCAATAGGAAGATATCACAGAGACCGTTTTGATATTCAGGACAACCCCGGAATTTACTATGACAAAGTTATAAGGAGAGGATACGCTCCTGAAAAAATGGTTACTCTGTTCACTCTTTCAAATTCAGGATGGCTTGATGGAAAATACTCAAGAGAAAGCAGAGCTAACGGTCTTTCCAATATGTTCCCGGGTCTTGAAAATGTTATATTCAATGTCCTTTCTGATATTGCTACAGAAGAATCTGTAATGAGTTTCACCCCTTACTGTATTGATACTTATGTCGGTGGAAAAGTTACCAGAGTTAATCTGCCGGTAAATCTTCTTACAAATTTCGGTGCTACTCCCGAATTCTGGACCGGTTCACAAGAAGAAGGCATGTATGATCCTGCAAGAAATATTTGTTCAAAGGTTGATAAAAATGATCCATCCCGTTATGTTCCTGTTCACGCAGGATGGGTCTATTTTGACAAAATGTGGCCGAATTACTGGGCTATGGGAAATCTGGCAAACATCTCTGCTGACACATCAGTTCTCAGAAGATGGACAAGCAATTTTATCCCGAGACACGAAAGATCTCTCTATGCCGAAGTTGATGTAAATGAAGAGGAATTCCTCAATAAAGATGAGAATGGCTATTACAGGGCAAGAATCCCTGCAAGCGCAATGGACAATGCTGATGCATATGCTTACAGAGAATGGGGTAAATGCAGAGAAGCGATTCTGGAAGTCAATAAGAATGCTGATGTTTCAGGATGTATAACAAAAGCTGTATGGCCGGTTTGGAAGCTTAAGGAATTTGTTCTTGCTAACAATCCGGCAATTGCCGCTATTGAAAATCCGGAAGAACAGGAAGCAGCAGTTGCAGCTGAAGTTGAAAGAATGCAGAATGATGATGAAGACCTGAGATTTGATAGTGTTGAAGAGTTTAAACTGTTCCTTACACAGAAATATGCAAGATACTCTCCATCTTTTAGAATTGTTGTAAATGCAAAACTTCTTAAAGAGAAAGAGTTGATTGATGCATCTTCAGGTTCAAGAGAGCCTTACAGCCGCCTTGAAATAATGGAGACAACCCTTGATCAGCTTAACAGCTTTGCTGCTGATCAATTCGGTACAGCTGCTTTCTATGTACAGCGCTATTGATAATTTCTAAAGAATTGATTTTTCAAAGGGGGCTTCGGCCCCCTTTTTTTATTAAAATGTTTTATTATTCTTCAACAAGTTAAACCACTTAAATAAAAATGACACTCGAGTACAGAAAACAGGGATAACTTCTTGACAGGATAGAGAAAATCTGGTACATTAATCTGCTGTGGATGTTGTTTATTAAAGGGAAAAGACATGAGAAAAATTCTTATCTGCTTTGCTGTATTTCTTTATTTTATTAATCTGTTTCCATCTCCTCTTACAGAAACTGTCGGTGCTATGGGAACGACAAATCCTTTCAACTCCAGAATATTTGCCCAGGGTGCGGAAGTCACATATTTTAATCCGGCACTTCTTACACTGATGGATAGAAGATTTTCATTGAATTTCTTTTACAGTTATCAGAATCTTGATATTTCTCTTATGGATAAACCGGTTGGAACAGATGTTATCGGTGATGTTGATGAGGGGACAGGTATTTACGGTGCTACACAGCAGGGTACCGCTCCGCTGGAAACCAACCTTCCTTTTAAAACAAGGCCGACTGCAGATCTTGATGAAAGAGGAGGTCATTCAACTAAACAGGGTGAATTCTACGGAGCACTCGGACTTGTATTTCCTCTCTGGGAAGATTATCTTGCTCTTGGGTTTTATGGACTTATTCCGATAGGGAACCTGATGAAGCAGGATTCTTTTTTTGTTGATGAAAGAGAGGCAAATTTTTCTAATTCGCTTCACTATGAGCTTTATGATGACAGAATGAGCTCTTTCAATCTTTCGCTCGCACTTTCAGGCGGTTATAAGTATGTTTTTGCAGGTGTAGGTGTAACTGCCACAGCGGAAGCGGTTATTAATTCGACAGTTTTCACTCCCGATGCAGGCAAGAACGAGAACAAGATACATGCAGACACAACGATACAGGCAAAATTCACCCCTCATTTCGGACTTATAATCAAGCCGTGGAAGTTTATGAACATCGGCTTTACAGCGCATCTTGCTTCCAAAACAAATGTTGATACCCGCAACAAGATCACTTTCTGGTATATCGACAGAGAAAAAGAGGCGGAAATAAACACAAATAATCTTGTTGTTGCATACAGCTATAAACCGCTTTCTCTTTCACCCTCGATAGCCTTGACTGATTTTGAGGTAAACAAAGACCTTAAGCTCAGTGTTGGGTTTACGGCAATTTGGAGACAATGGTCGAAGTATGTGAACAGATATAACGAAAAACCGGAAGACAATATTTTCTGGGACCCCCAGATAGAGGTTAAAGATAAAGAAGGCAACATTCAGAGTCTCGGTGGCTGGGTTTATGAGGAAGTAGACCGTTTCAAATGGAAGGATTCCTGGGAATTTGTTCTCGGAGCAACAGTGGAATATAAGGCATTTAAAGTCGGTCTTGATCTTGGGTATTTCATGACACCTGTTCCTGATCAGAAAGGACGTACAAATTATGTTGACAACAACAAGGTCAATTTAGCCGCAGGACTGAGTTACACATGGAATATCAAGGATATGAAGCTTGAAACCGGAATAAATTTTCAGACACACATAATGATCGAAAGGGAAACTGTTAAAGACGAGGGAGTGGAAAATTCAGTTGGTAAAGACGGCAAAGTGGTTGATGAATTTCCAGATTCAGAATGTGATCCATTCAATCCGGATGAAAATTGTGAAACTGGAAAGACAATGCCTGAGTCAGTCGGTTTTCAGACAAACAATCCGGGATATCCCGGTTATACTTCAAGTGGTCAGATCTTTTCCGGCGGACTCTGGTTCGCATTATATTTTTAGGAGGTTGACATGAAAAAGCTTCTTGTGATCTTAATTGCGGCAATGTTCGTTTCTGTTTCATGCGGCGATGATAAAAAAGAAACTGGTGACACTGGAAATACCGGCAATACCGGAGACACTGGAAATACCGGAAATACCGGAAATACAGGTGATACTGGCGACACCGGTAACACCGGTAATACTGGAAACACCGGTAATACTGGAAATACCGGCAACACAGGTGACACTGGCGACACAGGTAATACTGGTAATACTGGAAACACAGGAGATACAGGTAATACCGGAAATACTGTTGCTGAATGTGAAGGCGTAGAAAAGAGATTTGGGGAAACTCCTTGTGGAAAAAATGAAAAGGGAGTTTTAAGGCAGGATTGTGTCGAAGGAAGGTGGACAGATACGGAAACATGTCTTGATTTTAACGGAACATATGCACAAAAGATGTGGTTTACAGCTAAATCTAAAGTTGCTACTATTGATATGGCAGAGGCGTGGACAAGAACATATTTTGTTGTTGAACAGGAGCAGGAAAAAGACAAGCTTCATATAACGGCAAAGATTTGCAATATCAAAATTGACAATAGTGCTAGCGGAACATTGAAATTAAATATGCTTCAAAGTTTTGCAGATGCATTGCCTCTTCTTCCAAAAGAATCTGGACTCATTATGAAAGATGATGGAACCATTGAATTTACACAGGAAACTTCATGGGAAATAAGATCAATCGATCCTGCATGTTATGGGGATAAGCCCGGTGACTATGAGCTTCCGACAAAAGAGACCGATGCCTGTGTTCAGGATTGGGATAAAGATACTATCCCCGGACTCAAAGTGGTTGCCACTGGTCTAATGAATGGAGATGTCCATATTGTTGAAAAGTCTTCTTCTGAATTTAAAAATGGCTGGTTTGCTGCTGATGGACAGACCGCTGGCGGAGATATTTATTGGACAGATGTGCAGGAAGTTGTAAAAACAACAAATAGTCTTCTAAAATCCGGTGCACAAAACAGCTGGAAAGAAGTTTCAGACAAATTTACAGGAAGTGCCAATTTCTTTGAACAGTTTAAGATTCCCGAAGGTAGCGATTGCAATTATGTTGTAACTAATGCCAATACCATATTCAACCCTGACCCAATTAACATCGACGACTAACCATTCATCCGCCCAATCATTTTTTAATTAAATAGACACTGTTTTCTCTTGATTTTTTTATTTTCTGATGTTAGTTTCGCGCGTTAATGTTAATTAAATCATAAAGAACGGCTTGTATATAAACGATAATGTTGTTTATATCCTACAGGAGGATGATATGAATTATGGAAAAAAGATTAAAGAAATTCGCATTATGTTGAAGATTAATCAGAAGGAAATGGCAAAAGAACTTGGAATTTCACAGTCTTATCTTTGTGCAATTGAGAGTGGAACAAAGAGGCCCAATGGCAACACTATACTAAAACTGGCAGACAGATTTCATGTTAACTGTTCCTGGCTGATAAATGAAACAGAGCCCGTTTTTATAAACAAGGATGATATTGCTTATATTAAATCGGCCGAGATCAATGACAAAAGCCCGGCTTATAACTTTCCTGTCTTAAAGAATTATCTGGAATCCACATTAGGTGTCAGCGGGGAAAAACTTAATTTTCACAGAGTGGTTTCCGATAACATGGAACCTGCAATAATGAGAGATGATGTTGTACTTGTTGATACTTCTGAAAAGTCCTGTGATTCAGAAGGCATCTATCTTTTTAAAATTGATTCCAGAAAAGTTTTAGGAAGAATAGTCTTTTCACCCCAGAAACACATCATAAACGATAACCCGTCAATAAAAAACAGCAGCAGAATATTGGATTCATCGATGGAGTGCATTGGGAAAATCATCTGGTTTTGCAGGAAGATCTGATAATTTCTAAAATATGATATTGACAAATTAGCCTAAGCTAACTATATTCCTAATGGTTAATTTTTGGAGTTTGTCATGTTTCTTTCTGATCTTAAAAATGGTGATAACGGTGTTGTGGAATCTATTGACTCCGGTCTTCGTCTTTTCAACCGTCTTGCATCAATGGGTATTTGTGAAGGAAAGGAGTTGAAGGTTGTTAAGAACAGCGGGGACGGTCCGGTTGTTATCGATGTTGAAGGGAGCAGATACGCTATCGGCAGAGGAATGGCTGAAAAAATTATTATAAGAAAAAAAACATGAAAAAGATAAATATTGCCATCGCAGGAAACCCGAATGTAGGCAAAAGCACCCTTTTTAATCAGATCTCGGGAAGCGATCAGCATGTAGGAAATTATCCCGGTGTCACAGTTGAAAGGAAGGAAGGTAGAGTCAGTTTCAAAGATTATGAGCTGACGGTTATAGATCTGCCCGGAATATACTCAATGAATGCTTTTTCTCCTGAAGAAATAGTCACAAGAAATTATATAGCGGAAGAAAAACCGGATGTTATAATTAATATTGTTGACGCTTCAAATCTTGAAAAAAATCTGTATCTTACACTGCAAATTCTGGAAATGAAAGTTCCAGTTGTCCTTTTTCTGAACATGCTCGATTCAGCTGAAATGAAGGGGATTGGTATTTCAAGGGAGATTCTTGAAAAAGAGGTCGAGACACCGGTTATTGAAGGAATAGCAAAAAAAGGGACCGGAATAAACGAAGTTCTTGAAAAATGTATTGAAATATATGAGAAAAAACCTCCTCTGGCTTTTGTTCCTTATTCTGAAATGGTTGGCAGGTATATTTCAAGAATAAAGAAAGCTATTGAGCTGGAATCACCCGAAATTGCAAAAGATTGGAGAGCAATACGGTTTATTGAAGGAAGTCTTATAGAAAGAAAATATCACAGCAGTGAAGTCCTTCATAAGATTCATGAAATAATACAGGATCTTATGAATGAAACAGGTCACAGGATCCATTCTATGGTCATGGTTCAGGAAAGATATCGTCTAATCACAAACATTGTTAAAAGGTCAATGTGCATTTCATGTGTGAAAAAAGAAGATGCTACTGATAAAATTGATAAGATCGTTCTTCATAAGATCTGGTCTATGCCGCTGTTTATTTTAATGCTTTTTGTTCTTTTCCAGATTGTTTTCACTCTTGGTGAACCGCTTGAGAATCTCCTCGCTCTGATGTTTGATCAGTTGGGCGGTTTTGCCGGTTCTTTCTGGACTGAAGGTTCAGATTCGTTATTAAAAAGTCTTGTTGTTGAAGGAATAATCGGCGGGGTAGGGGGCATACTTGTTTTTGCTCCTTATATTTTTCTTGTTTTCATGGCAATATCGATGCTTGAGGATTCCGGCTATTTATCAAGAGTAGCAGTCATAATGGATAAGTGGATGGGAAAATTGGGACTCAGCGGCAAAAGTTTCATGCCGATGATACTTGGTTTCGGTTGCACTGTTCCTGCTGTAATGGGTGCAAGAATTATAGAAAACAAATTTGAACGGCTTGCAACGATAATGGTCATCCCTTTTATGAGTTGCGGAGCAAGGCTTCCGGTCTATCTTCTCATAATATCAGCGTTTGTCCCTTTGAAATTCCAGGCGGTTGCCCTTATATTGGTATATGCAACGGGTGTTTTTGTAGCGGCTGTAAGTGCAAAGATACTCCGGTTGACCATTTTTAAAGGTGAAGAAAACCCTTTAATAATTGAACTGCCCAAATATTCCACACCGTCTTTAAAATCGGTTTGGATGCTCACATGGCACAGGGGAAAACACTTTCTTGAAAAAGCGGGAACAATAATTCTTTTTGCAAGCATAGTGCTTTGGGTGCTCAACACTTTCCCTCGTATGGACGACAGGGATTTGACAGGGTTAAGTAAGAATCAGATTGCTCTTGATGCAGCTGAAAACTCTTTTTCAGGAAGGATTGGAAAAGCGATAGAACCGGCATTTAAAATAATGGATGCAGATTGGAAGGTCGCGAGCTCTTTTCTTGCAAGTTTAGCCGCCAAAGAGCTGTTTGTTTCACAGATGTCGATTCTGCATGCAATGGGTAACGAAGATGAAAATTCAGCCGCTTTGCAGAACAAATTCAAAGAGGAATATTCCCTTGCAACCGCAATAGCGATCATACTTTTTATTCTTCTTTCAGCTCCGTGCGTTGCAACATTTGCCGCCGTGAAAGTTGAGACCGGATCATGGTTCTGGCCGACAGTTCAGTATGCCGGGATGATCATAATTGCCTATTTTGCCGCCTTAGCCGGATTTTTCATTTTTAAATAAAAAAACCCGGCCAGTTTGACCGGGTTTATGAACTGTTTTCACTGATGTCATTTGATGTCAATTTTCTTTTTGGCTTTGTCTTCACTTTTCGGGATTGAAAGGAAAAGGATCCCGTTTTCATATTTTGCATCGGCATCGTCAGGATTTACATGTTCAGGCAGAGTGAACGACCTTGAAAAAGATCCGCTGTACGATTCTTTTCTGAAAACATTTCCACTCTTTTCCTCTCTTTCCTCTTTCTTTTCCCCGCTTATTGTAAGAACTCTGTTGTCGATCTCAATGGAAACATCCTCTTTTTTCACACCGGGAAGTTCAGCTTTGAAAACATAAGAGTTCTCATTTTCCTCGATGTCAACTTTCGGGTAGATCGAGCCGGCGGGGATTCTTTCCAGATTGTTGTTGAAGAACTCACTGAAAAGATCTTCCATCCAGTTGTTAAATGATCCGGGAACCATTCTGTTCGGTTCCCTGTAACGAACGATCTTCATAATTAACCTCCATTTCAAAAGTTAATAAAACCCAATAATAACAAAGTGCTAAAGAGCTTTTTTGCTCACGGATTTTTTTATATGCACGATTTTTTTTGAGTCAAGAGGGGAAATGTTGAAAAAATTATTTCAAATATATCACTCAGGTATTGCTTCGTGAAGTTCGTGGATAAAATACCACTGGTCGGGATGGGAAGAGATTCTTTTTCCGAGTGAATCATAAAAACTCTGAATGATATTTCCTTTATTGAGATAATGTCTGTCAAGTTCAAAACGGTATGAGTCTTCACCTGTTCTGACAAGGAAGGGTGTTACAACGACCAGTTTTTCGTCATTCCATTTCTGCAGAATGATGTCCATTCCTGAACCGCCCATCACTTTTTTACCTAACAAATCGGCTTTATTGGAAAATTGATTGTTTTCATCAAAGACATTTGAAAGTATTCCGCCTCTTAAAAGAGTGCTGAACATTTCATAAGCCACATCACACTGAGGATCTGCAATGTTTATCAGTTTTGTTTTTCCCGTTCCGTATTTTTGGGCTATTGTTTCCGAACCGTTCTTTATCATTGAACCCACAGGTTCCGGGAATTTTCCGACAGAAGCAATGTTAAAACCGTTCACCATGAATGTTATGCTCATGAAATACGATGCACCGAAATGGCTCTGGGCTGCAAATACTGCTTTTTTAGAATCCTGTGCTTCTTTTATAATTTCAAGACTGCAACCTGTCTCTATTTTATTTTTAGCTATCCAGAACATTTCATAGTTTTTTGTCAGAACGAAAAGTTTTTCAAAATAATGAACAGCGATGCCTCTCAAAGTATCATCCAGATTTTTTCCGCTTGAAGGAAGTCCCATATATTGAAGGTTTTTTCCGATCCTTTCAACTTCGGCACTGTTTTTCTCAAAATATTTCATTCCCTCATCAACAATGTAGGGTTTGCCGAATTTAAAAGAGTTCTTTGCAACAAAATTAAGGTTTTCCTTGTTTAAAAGAAATTTTCCTATGCTCAAGTTTCAACCTCTTTCTATAAAATCTCTAAGTTCTGAAGGAATGGGCATCTTTTCATTTTTATCGTTCCTGAGCTCAAGATCAAAACAGATCTGGACACCTATCTTGTCAGTTCCTTCGATGCTCATAGTTTCAAAAAACACCAGCCGTCCTTCAGAAGAGAGTTCCGCAGTAAGAGTTATATCAAGGACTTCACCAACTCTTGCCGAATTAAAAAACCGGATGTTGAATTCAGGATAGACCCAGTGTGTGAAGTTCTTTGATGATCTGCATACTTTATCAAGAAATTCGTAAAGAGTCTCTTCACAGAACCTCAGATAACTTGCATGGAATGTAACACCCTGAAGGTCAGTATCTTCGGTGTAAACCCTAATTTTGTGGAAGAAGTGGGACGGTTTTCTTTTCAAAGAGACCGCATATTTTGAAATGTCACAGATCACAGGAGGTGTTGAAATATCATTTACCTCTCCCGGAATGTCTATTAGTTTGCCGTTGTCATCAAGCTGGACAAGCTCAACTATCGCATCCAGTGTCTCTTTTCCTGTCACACTGTTGACAAGCTGCTGGTGACACACCATTCTTATCGAAGTCTTCCTGAAATAACGGCTGGTCACATTGAGTTTGTCACCTGAGAAATTATCTCTGTGTTTCTTTACAGTTATGGAATAGACCTGAATATTGTAATGGGTGAAGAGAGATTCTGTTTCAGCAATATTGAACAACTCTTCTCCGCTATCGACCCGGCCTCTATCCATAAGTCTTAAAAAACAGTTCATGTCAGCAACACCGCCTGCACTCACATCTTTGTTGTATATTCTGACGAATTTGCTGTATATCCTTGATGAAGGTTTTCCAATATCCATTTTAACTTTGATCGGAAGAGCATCATTTTTGGAACCCAGTTTTTTCTTGATTGATGCCGAGGTTTGAATTCCTGACATTATAGCCCCTTCATAACCTCCGCCTGACCATGTCCATGCACCCGTTAGAAAAAGGTTTTCTACAGGGGTGATGTTCCTCAGTCTTTTGCTCGCTGACTGTTCAACGGTCTGAGCGAGTCCGTAAACGCTTCCTCCCGCATTTGAACTGTAGCGGTTCATAGTTCTTGGTGTTGCAAATTCCATAACTTTTATGTGATCTTTAAGTCCAGGGAAGCATTTGTTATATTTATTCAGCAGTATCTCCAGGATCTCATGCTTCCTTTCTTTGTAGGATTCTTTATCCATTGTAAGCCAGTCGGCTGTCGGAGTGACTTCTACAAAAGTCAGGACATAACTTCCTTTCGGAGCTTTGTTTATGAGCGAATTCTCGTAATTTGTGCAGCACCAGTCAGTTGATTCAACATTGCTTTTAAGGACATTCGCATAGCCTTTAAGCGGTTCATATGAGTGGTTGTAGAAAAATGTCGTGTCAGGGATACCCAGTTCTGAAGGTTTGCAGTCAAGACCCACGTAGAGGCTGTATAACGAAACCGACCTTTCCATTCTTTCAAGTCTGAAGCGGAATATGTCGCTTGTATATTCTTTTGCAACAAGCTTTGAGAATGTCTGATAAGGGTCAGTGTTTGATATCACTATATCGCTGTTTATAACTGTTCCGTTATTCAAAACGACACCACCTGCCTTTCCATTTTCAATTATTATCTTGGACACTTCACTGTTGAGCATTACCTTTGACCCCAGTTCTTCCAACCGTGAAACAAAAGCTTTTGACAGTGCAGCCCCACCCCCGTCTATATCGTAAGTCTCTTCAAGAAAATGGCTATTGAAAACACATGTGGCAAAAGTGGCATTAACGAGTTTGGGAGGAAGGCCGATAAGAAGCCAGAACTGACTTAGATAGGCAATCAGTTTTTCGTCATGAACAAATTTTGTAAGCAGTTCATGAAATGTTTTGTCAAGATAATCTTTTGTAAGAAGTTTTTCCATCGGAACATCGAAATCAGGATCTATCCATCCGCCTATAATGTGCCACCTCAAGTCTTTAAGGTGGGCGATCAATGTTGTGATGTTTTCTTTTTCCTGCGGGAATTCATTGATTAGAAAATTTTCAAATGCTCCCGGTTTGTTCGGTATGGTCTTTTCTCCATCAGGAAATCTGACACTGAGAATGTTTTTTTTCTTTGTGAACCCGATCTTGTCAAGAACACCAAGTGTTTTAAGGACTCCGTGAATGGATTTGCCTTTCGACAATCCACCGATATGATGGAGGGAAACATCAAATTCAAAACCGTTTCTTTTGAAACTGTGAGCATATCCCCCGGGTTGATTGTGCTTTTCAAGAACACAGACTGAATAGCCATTCCGTGCAAGTTCAAGGGCACAGGTAAGACCGCCAATACCCGAACCGATAATTGTTACATCGTATTTCATCATTTCTCCAATCCGGCAATGGTTTTAAGAAGAAGTTTTTCCATGGTAAAGATCAACGATCCGTCCCTTTCAAAAACAGCCACATCAAAAGTTGACTGAGCAGGTGTCATTTCAACCATTCTGCAGACAACTATGGAATCGGTAGAATTTGTTTTTCCGAAAACATTGAATGACTCTATTTCTGCGGGAATTGCCATAACATCCTGTTTTTTCATGTTCCAGGCACTTGCCACCTGAACTGCCATATCGGCAAGCACCGGATTGAACTTGAACTCTCCGGGAACCGCAAATGAAGCAACCGCATCTTTTGTAAGCGTCACTGTGCTGTAATAAATCCCTTTATCTTCAACAGTCGAAACAATTCCTCTGAATATGGGGCCTGTCTTAAGTGCATGGGAGAATTTTTCGTCCAGATAGTCATAAAAGTAGTTCTTTTCACTTTTTGATCTGAAAAGTTTGTCAATTTCATTAATATCAAAATCCACCCATTCAGGTTTTACAGCCTTTGATGAAGCTTTTGCATCACAAGATGAAAAACTGAGATTTTCCAATCCCTTGCCCTCAAGTGCAGGTCTGTCAAGCGGAACGATGAAAACCCTTTCACCGCTTTTTACCAGCTCAACATTAAAATTATCACTGTTTACGACAAGCGGTCTTCTGAACTTCAGTCCTTTTATTGAAGAACCTTTTGCAAGAAGATTCTCTGCAAATATTTCAGAAACAAATGTTCCCGGAACTACCGGAGCACCATTGACAACATGCTGATGAAGATATATGTCCCTCCCAAGTGAGAAATTGACTTTCATAGGCTCGGAGTGTGTTCCTGAAAGATTTTTAAAAGAGTTTGATGAAAGAGCATATTTGGTTACGACATCACCTGTAAACGCAGCCCCTTCATTAAAAACCGCAAATCTTGTGTGTGTCGGATCTCCTGCCGCTTTAAGGAACATTTTCACACCGTTTTCAATGTCAACAGGAACGAGACCTGATTCCTTAAATCTTTTTGCTTCTTCTTTTGAAACCATTCCTGTTCCGCTCCATGCTGTCCAGTCAACAGCTGAAACACGGATATGAGGATACTTAACCTTTATTGAACCAGTCATTTCGGCAAGCAGATCGTTTGCAAACGCATAATCAGTCTGACCCGCATTTCCGAAAAGTCCCGCGATTGAAGTAAATGCATTAAAGAATTTTATCTTTTTCCAGTCAAGGGTGTCAAGCATTGCAAAAAGAGGATTTATCTTTGTTTCTATGGTTTTCATTATGTCATCCATTTCCAGATCAGGGAGCATTTTTGATTTCTGAACTCCTGCTCCATGAACAACGCCGGTTATTGTGATCCCATCCTTTTTGAGTTTCGAAACAAGCTTTTTTAATTCTTCAGAATTTGAAACATCGCACTTTTCGTATCTTGCTTTTATACCGCTTTCACTGAGCCTTTTGAGATTGTCGTTAACTTCCCAGGCACTTTTTAACGTCGCTGCCTCTTTTTTTGCATCTTTCAAAGAGAGCTTTCTCTCTTTCACAAGCTTCATTTCAAGATCTCTGATCGATGCTGTCATGTTTTCACGGTCAAGTGATATTCCTTCTATTTCTCTTCCGGGAAGAGGGGTCCGTCCAGTAAGGATAAGAGCACATCCGGTTTTTGCCGATAAAGAGGCAACACACTCGAAAACTATTCCCCTTGCTCCTCCTGTTACAAGAACCGAATCGTCACTGCTTAGCTGGAAATCAAGCGTTTTGGCATTAAGCACTTTTGAAAGGGCACCTTTTACTGGAGAATCGTTGACAAAACCAAGGTCAAAATCTGAGAAACTCACTTTCGCATTTTTCAGGATGTTCTCGTTCCACTCCTCTCTTTTTGAGTTAATTATCATCACTTTGGAACCTTGCAGTTCGTTTTTCAAACTCCTGAAAAAACCTGTAGGGAATGACGCATAAAATCCGCTGTTTTCAGGAATGCTTTCAAATGCGCTGTTTTTTTCAACCGGAACGATGATTCTTTTTGGATTTTCAGAAATTGTTCCGTATATCATTTTAAAAAGTTCGAACAGTTCCTTTGTGGTTTCATAAAAAAGAGTGTCATTTTCGCTGTTTCTTTCGGCTCTTACAAGATTATGGTGAGCATAATAAACTATAGTGTCACACTCGGTTAAAAGTTTCCTGATCTTTTCATCGTCTTTTTTAATAATATCAGACGGTGTTTTTACAGAACAATCAATTCCAAGCTTTTTGAGACCTGCCTTAAGTGATGCCGCATCATCTTTTTTATTGGCAAGAACAAGAACATTTTCACAGTTGAATTCTTTAACATCAGAGGAACGGACAAATTCCCAGTTTCTTGTGAAAAGTGACCACTCTGAAGTATTTGCGGAGTCTAATTCGACATTAAATTCGTTTTTTTTTTCTGCCTGCCCCGAGGTTTCCCGAGGGGTCGGACTTGCAGGACTGGTCGGACTGGGCGAAAACGGTGTTTCGCTCTTACTTGCTTCACTGAATGCCTTTGCAAGTCCTGTGATGGTTCTGACGGGTGATTTCGGTCTTGCGTCTTCAGGTATGTTGAACTCTTTACTGAGGTTGACCCAGAGTTCAGCCCGCTGAATTGAATCTATTCCGAGATCTGCTTCAAGATCGAGTTCACTCTCAAGCATATCAAGAGGATACCCTGTCATTTTTGCAAGTTCCTGCTTGATTCTGGCTTCCCAGTCGAAGGAAAAATTCGGACTGGTCGGACTGGTCTGAGGTGTCGGACTTGCAGGACTGGTCGGACTGGGCGAAAACGGTGTTTCGCCCCTACTTGCTTCACTGAATGCCTTTGCAAGTCCTGTGATGGTTCTGACGGGTGATTT
>CAZVWR010000004.1:76625-107708 GCA_964630905.1 uncultured Spirochaetales bacterium
TCGGACTTGCAGGACTGGTCGGACTGGGCGAAAACGGTGTTTCGCCCCTACTTGCCTGAATTCCTCTCACGAACTGTGTGTGAAGGTCGGTCAGTTTTTCAAAAACTTCGGGTGAATTTGTTTTGATGAAGTTAAGCATGTCAGGAGCAATAAAATCAGAGATTCTTCTTTTCTGAGACTGTCCGTTTATGTGTCCTGAAAGAGTAAGGAACGCCATCGCCCTTGCAAAAACTTCACTGTCCCCGATCTTTGGATGAAGTGTAGGAACAGCTTTGAAATTTTTATCTTTCAGTATCTCGCTTATCATTTTTGTCATAGACCAGCCTGGACCAACTTCAATGTAGTGATTTATTCCGTCACGGTTCAATTTTTCTATTTCTCTTGGCAGATTCAGTTTTGTAGTAAGCTGAAGCGAAAGATGTTTTGCAATTTTCTCGGAATTCAGAGTTTCAGGAATGTAATCACCTGTAACTGTTGACATTATTTTATAGGTAGGATTTGAACACGGCAGTTTTGAAAGAAGTGAATAGTATTTTTCTTTTGCAGGTTCCATAAATTTTGAATGGAATGCACTTCCTATCGGGAGAACTCTTGCTTCAAGTCCGAAAGATTCGGCAAGCTCGACAGTTCTTTTTACAAGTTCCAGTTCGCCTGCAAAAATATATCTGCCCGGAGCATTTATATTTGTAAGTATAAGATTTTCGCCTGCAAAAGAGAGGAGTCTGTCCCTTTTTTCCTCGGAGCAGTTAATACTCATCATGCCAAGAGGGAACGGAGCCGACTTTTTTCCGAATTCGGCGGCTTCTATCCTTGCCTTGACCACTTTAAAAGCAGTCGGGATATCCCATACACCCGCAAATGTAAGTGCCGATATCTCTCCGAAACTGTGTCCGATTATTACATCGGGAACTATACCTTTTTCCTCAAGCACTTTTGCAAGAGCTGTTTCTATTGCAAAAAGAGATGTCTGTGCACCAGTCAAAGTGCCCAGGTTCTTTTCGATCTCTTTATTTTCAGGATCTCCGTAAATATGACCTAAAAGATCAAAACCCATCTCTTTTTTTGCAAGATCATTAACTTCATCTATGATAGATTTGAATGTTGCATTCGATTCATACAGGAATCTTCCCATTGATATGTAATGTGTTCCCTGTCCCGGGAAGCAGAATGCAAGCTTTTCTCCTTCGCGGATATCCGAAGCAACAAAAATACCCTGATTTTCAAGCGGAGAAATGTCATGCCCCGATGAAATGAACTTAACCGCTGACTTAAGTTTGGATACTAATTCATTTTCATTCCTGTATGTGAGTGCAAATCTGACAGAGTCGTTTTCGTTGAAATCTGATGAACTCACAATCCCGTTGGAAATACATTTTTCAATAATGCCTGACAGTGACCTCATATCCGGAGAGCTTCCGGTAAAAATGTTTGTTCCGTTCTCAGACCTGTCAGAGTCAACAGTCATTTTAGGTTTTCCGGTTGCCGGGATCATTTTTTCTCCTTTTCCGCTTTCATTATCTCCAAGTGATACAACTGCAAAATAATTTGTTCCTCCAAGACCGAGAGAGAGAACGCCGCCTGCATCATAAATGTCGGGCAGAGGCATTGTTTTCTTAACAGGTATTGCTTTATGCAGATGATCCTTGAGCTCATTTCTTATGTTCTCAAGGTTTCTTATTCCTGGAACTTTTCTGGTTCTCAGCGTCTGAATGACGCTCAGCATTGATGATGCCCCGGATCCACCGTAAAGATGACCGACATGACTCTTTATTGCTGTTATCGAAACAGGTTTTTCGTCATTGCGGGATCCGATCTCTTCTGCAACACTTATCGCTTCAATTACATCGCTTGCCCTGTTTGCAGAACCGTGAGTGTCAACAACGCCGATTCTTTTTTTATCAACATATGTGTTGGCGAGTGATTTAACTATCGCTCTTCTGACGGCTTTTTCTGTAGGGGCTATCATGGATTTTGTTTCAGCTTCAGAACTTCCGTTCACAGAGTGGATAATGGCAAGTATTTCATTCCCGTCCCTTTTTGCATCTTCAAGCCGTTTGAGAAGGTAAAGAACCCCTCCGTCACCTATAACATATCCGGCACCTTCTTCATCATATGGTCTTGCTTCTTCTTTGGCGACAGCGTTTATGGCACAGACTCCGGCAGTAAAAACATCGCTGATCTGTCTGTTCAGTCCACCGCTTATCATCATGTCAACATCACCGAAAGCAAGCTGGTATATTGCAGGGATCAACGCACTTAAACCTGATGAACATGCAGAATCAACGACCATGTTAGGTCCCTGAAGATTCAGCTTGTTAGCCATTCTTCCGGCAACAATATTTCCCATCCATCCGGGAAGAGTGTGTTCAGTTATAGGCGGTGTTGTCGCTGTAACCTCTTTTTTGGTTTCATCAATGGCTTTGTTCAGGAGGTTCCTGTCAATAGAAGATGAAGCTTTTGTGTCAAGTATTGCTCCGGCATAATCATCAGTTATCATCGGATCGAAAATGTCTGGATAATAATCGTCGTGAATGGCTCCGACACTTACACCGATGTTTTTTGGCTCAGTTATGTTGAAACCTTTTTCCTCCAGAAGTCTTCCGGCAAGATCAAGTCCGAGGAACTGTGTGGGTGAGATCTGACTGACCGATTTGGGAAGGATCTTGTATTTGAGATAATCAAGACTGTAAGGCTTCAGTTTTGATATCATTGTCGAATAGATGTTTTCATCCTTGGGCCCTGTATTAAAATGGAATTTCCAGTTCAACTCATCGGGGTCAACTTTTGAAAAAACATTTTTCCCTGCAGTAACATTATTCCAGAAAGTATTTACATCATCTGCCCCTGCAACTCTGCAGGTTACTCCGACAACAGCAATGTCCCTGTTTATTTTTTTTCTCTTATTTACAGGAACATAGTTGTCACCCTGTTCAATTATAACATGATAGTTGCATCCGCCGAAACCGCTTGAAGTCACTGCCGCAATCTTTTTGCCTGTGCTGTTAGGCTCCCATTTAACCGGTTTTGTGGGAACAACAAAAGCTTCAACCGGCTTTTTCACATTCGGGGTCAATTTTTCAAAAAGAGGCATGTGGGGAACAAGTCCGTTCTTCATCCCTTTAATTGTTTTTATAAGTCCTGCAACTCCTGCGGCGGCTTTTAAATGTCCGATCTGATATTTTACACTTCCCAGATAAAGCGGATTGTCTGCCTTCCTTCCATCGGCATATGCCGCGGCTATTGCTTCATATTCGTTCGCATCCCCGACAACTGTAGATGTAGCGTGAGCTTCAATGAACTGAACATCGTGTGAAGCAAGTTCAGCCCTCTGAAGAGCCATTCTGAAAGCTCTTGCACGACCTTCAACTGAGGGACTGTAAATGGCCTGACCCGCACCGTCACTTGAACTTCCCATCCCCCGGATAACAGCGTGGATCTTGTTCCCGTCAGCGAGGGCGTCTTCAAGTTTTTTCAGAATTATAACACCACCACCTTCACCGATGACAAGACCGTCAGCTTTGTGGTCAAAAGGATTTGATATTCCTGAAAAACTTATTCCGTCAACTCTGCAGAAACCTATGTAAATAGCAGGATTTACGCCAAGATCGATTCCGCCTGTTATTGCCACTTTTGCATCACCTGCCATTAAAGCGTGACATGCGGTTTCAAGAGCTCCGAAAGAAGATGCACATGCGGCGTCAACTGTCATATTGTAGCCCTTCGCTCCGAAAACCTGAGCTACGCGATTGGAAAGAGCTGAAGGAATCACACCTACCGCAAGAAGGGACATTTTTACAGAATGTCTTTTTAAAACTTCGTCATCAAACTGTTTTGAAAGTTCGTTAATCTCATTTTCTGAAACTCCGTTCTCTTTAAGCTGTTTTCTGAGTTTGTCAAAATAGTTGTGCCTTCTTAAAAATGCACAGGCATGAGCATAGTCATCGACACCGCTCACTCCGAGAATGGTCACTGCTTCATCAAGAGCCGAACTGTGGGGCTCAATCCCCGCATCTTCAAGAGCTTCCCTTGCCGATTCAAGAGCGACAAGCTGTGCAGGGTCAACACCTTTCATTGTATTCGGAGGAAATTTATACTTGTTGAAAGGGAACTCAAAATCATCAATGAACGATCCTTTTGTGGTATAAGATTTGTCATTAAGATCTTTGTTTCCATCGTAGTAGCTTTCCCAGCGCCAGTATTTTTTCGGCATGTCCTTAATAAAAGTTTTTCCGCTCAGAACATTTTTCCAGTACTCTTCAACATTTTTAGAACCGGGGAAAACGCCACCCATTCCAATGATCGCAATGTCATACCTTTTCATTAATTGACTCCCGATATGTTAATTTTTAAATTTTTCTCAAAAAAGCCGATATCTTTTACATCAATGAAGATCATTCCTGCATTCTCCGCCACAGCCCCGTCAGTATCCGCCCGGTCGCCAATCAGAACAGTGTTCTCAGGCAGAACTCCGAGCACTTTTGAAATCTTCATGAGCGGCCTTGTCTGCGGTTTAAGAGCACCTTCCTCTTCTCCTGATACCAGGATGTTGAAAAGAGTCCTGTCTATGTTAAGTGCATCAAGTCTTTCTTCAATAAACCCGAAATCTGATAAAATAGCTGTTTTGAAATTCAGCTCTTTAAGCATGGATGCAACTCTTTCTATTGTTCTGTTCTTAATGCAGTTTTTTGAGAGAGCCTTTATGAAATCTTTTCTGAAATCGGAAGTATACCATTTTTTCACAAACATTCTCTCAGTTCCGGTCAGGCCGGATATGCGGCAAAAAAGTGTTTCAAAATATTTTTCTCCCGACCCCATATCGATCTTCCTTAGTTCTTTCATCACCTTCCTGTGTGCAGAAAAAAGAGAAATATGTCTGATGTTGTGAAAAAGGAAGGCGATCTTTGTAAAAAGACCGATCTTGTAAAAAGTGCCGTCGAGATCGAACACAACAGCCTGAACATCTTTTCCGTTATATGTTATTCCCATCCTTCTCACTGTCATAATGCTTTAATCTGTTCTCAATAATATCATGCCATCTGTCTGCAAATTCTTTAGTATCCCCTTCAATTTTGACTGCCGGAAAGAATTCTATGCTGACATCTATCCTTTTTTTGCCGAGGTAATTTATAAGCTGAGGAAGCCCTTTTTTCTTTGTATCCCACTTGTGAACAGATCTTTCAGGAAGATAGTCGATCACACAGGGCTGTATGGTCTTGTCGAGCTTTTTTGCCATGGCAAACGCTCCGGGTTTGAAAGGAAGTCTTGTTGCATCAGGGCTTGCCTTGCCTTCAGGGAAAATAATTATTCTGCAGAAGTCTTTTGAGAAATTGAGAAGGTCTTTTGCGGCCTTTCTCATCGAAGAACCGTCTTCACGATCAACAAAAAAATGTCCTTCTCTTGTAAGCGCCGGTCCGAAATAGAACGGTTTTTTTGCCTCAGCTTTTATCATGTAGACAGCGGGAAAAACACTTGACATTACAGGGACATCAAGAAATCCGAGATGATTGGATATTATTACTTCGCCCATCGGTTGCGGTAGGTCGTTTCTCCTGTGTACGTTTATTCCCATAAGCCAGGCAAGACCTTTCCCCCAGATGTGGACAGTATAGGGGAATCTCCTTTTTTTGGAGAACAGACGGGGAACATCAATAAACAGATTCTGCATAACAAGAGTCCATAATAATATCAGGACAGCTCTGTAAAAAACCCTTAACAGATTAATTATATTCATTTTTTGCCTTAGCCGTTTATCAAAAACCACCGGATCTGAGCTCTCCGGTCGTCATTATGACTGCCGAATTTATCCCTAGGTTACACAAAAATCAACTTTATTGTTACTGAATTATAATTTTATATATAAATACATATAAAAATTAATAAAAGCAACTCATTGCTGATGCTAAAATAATTAAAATAAAAGTTTGACATGTAAAATTAACGGATATAATGATGCAAGTCTGTCTAAGAGAGGCGTTAATGTTCACAATACTTAAAAGCGGTTCGATATCGGGGATTGACGGAAGCGTGATAGATGTCGAAGTCGATATTTCAAAAGGATTGCCCGGTTTTTCAATTGTAGGTCTTCCCGACAGTGCGGTCAAAGAGTCCAGGGAAAGGGTGCGAACAGCAATAATGAACAGCGGACACAAATTTCCTCAGAACAGGATCACTATAAATCTGGCTCCTGCAGGAATCAGAAAGGAGGGGGCGGGATTCGATCTTCCGATAGCCGCGGCAATAATATCTTCAATTTATTCAATGGAGCCTGAAAAGATAAACAGATATATGATCGTAGGGGAACTCGCTTTAAATGGAGACATAAAACCTGTCAGAGGTGTTCTTCCTCTTGCAATAACGGCTAAAGAATCGGGTCTTGCCGGTGTGATCGTTCCGGTTGAGAACGGGGATGAAGCCGCCGCAATAACTGAAATAAATGTGATAACTGTTAAAAATCTTGCCGATGTCCTTGAACTGCTTAAGGACGGGCCTGCTTCCTTCCACCGGACAGCAGATGCCAGAGTTGAAAAAAAACACATATATGATTTTTCCGAGGTCAGAGGGCACGAACAGGCTAAAAGAGCCATAGAGATAGCCGCGGCGGGCGGGCATAATATTCTTATGGTAGGGTCACCGGGAAGCGGAAAGACAATGCTTGCAAGAAGGATTCCGACAATATTGCCTGAGCTTGAAAGAGAGGAAAGCATTGAAACCACAAAACTTTTCAGTGTTTCGAATCTTCTTCAGGGAAAAGGGCTCATAAATGAACGACCGTTCAGAAGTCCTCACTCATCCTGTTCCCATATAGCTCTTGTGGGTGGTGGAAGTCCGCCTAAGCCCGGCGAGGTGAGTCTTGCGCATAACGGTGTTCTTTTTCTTGATGAACTTCCTGAATTCAACAGAAATGCACTCGAAGTTCTCAGGCAGCCGATGGAAGACGGAGAAGTGACCATTTCAAGAGCGGTACATACAATAAAATATCCTTCAAGCTTCATGCTTGTGGCATCAATGAATCCCTGCCCATGCGGATACCTTTTTGACATAAAGAAAGCATGCACATGCAGTTCATCAGCGGTATACAAGTATCAGCAGAAAATATCAGGGCCTCTCCTTGACAGGATAGATATTTCAATAGTTGTCAACTCAGTTCCATATCAGGACCTGCGGGCTAAAGGGACTGGAGAGAACAGTGATGAAATAAGGTCGAGGGTTGTCAAGGCGAGATCTATTCAGAAGAAAAGATTTGAGGGAATGTCTTTTTATACCAATGCAAGAATGCAGGCATCAGACATTGACAAATATTGTGTGCTTGATGAAAATGCAGAAAAACTGTTGAAGAATGCGATGGAAAAAATGGGAATAAGTACACGCGGATATTCAAGAATTCTGAAGGTTGGCAGAACCATAGCAGATCTTGCTGACAAGGAAAAGATAGAGGCTTCGCACATTGCTGAAGCGGTTCAATATTACAACAGAACAATGTTCACAGATGCCTCTTTTTGAGATAAATTCAAATAAACGCCACTGATTTTAATAACTTGCAAAATAATACAATATCTTGTGTGTTTTTTGTTGACAACCCACAAGGGATAGTGTAATTTACTCCTCGTCGGAATTATAAAACTATTTATCTGGCGGAGATTTACTGATGTTCAGTCTAAAAAAGAGAGACGGTTCGCTTGTTGCTTTTGATCTTGTCAGGATCAAGGAAGCCATCAAAAAAGCATTTGATGCAACAGAAATGATCTACAACGAGGATATCCTTGATATTCTCTCACTAAGGGTTACAGCAAACTTCCAGTCAAAGATCAAAGATGATGTGATTATGCTGGAAGATGTTCAGGATTGTGTTGAGAGAACACTTGAGCAGACCGGCTATACCGAAGTCGCAAAAGCTTATATTCTCTACAGAAAACAGAGAGAAAAGCTTAGAAATATGAAGTCAACGATGGTTGACTATAAAAACATAATTAACAGTTATGTGAACAACGAGGACTGGAGAGTAAAAGAGAACTCAACGGTTACTTTCAGCGTTGGCGGGCTCATTCTTCATAACAGCGGTGCCGTCACAGCTAATTACTGGCTGAGCGAAATATACGATGAAGAAATAGCAAGGCTTCACAAGAACGGCGATTTTCATCTTCATGATCTTTCAATGCTTACCGCATATTGTGCAGGCTGGTCGCTGAAACAGCTTATAGAAACAGGCCTTGGCGGTGTTACGGGGAAGATAACTTCAGCCCCTGCAAGCCATCTTTATACAATTGCAAACCAGATGGTCAATTTTTTAGGGATTATGCAGAATGAATGGGCCGGAGCACAGGCTTTTTCAAGTTTTGATACATATCTTGCCCCTTTTGCCAGAGTTGACGGACTTAATTATAAGGAAGTAAAGCAGGCGATACAGGCTTTTGTTTTCGGCGTGAATATTCCTTCAAGATGGGGGACGCAGTCTCCTTTCAGCAACATAACCCTTGACTGGATATGTCCTGATGACCTTAAAAATCTTCCTGCGATAGTCGGCGGCAGGGAACAGAAGTTCACATACGGTGACTGTCAGAAGGAAATGGATATGATAAACAAAGCATTCATCGAAATAATGATAGAAGGTGATGCTGAAGGGAGAGGGTTCCAGTATCCGATACCGACATACAACATCACAAGCGAATTTGACTGGGAAAGCGACAACGCAAAGCTCCTTTTCGAAATGACAGCAAAGTACGGCACTCCTTATTTCCAGAATTTCATAAACAGTGACATGAAGCCGGGCGATGTAAGAAGTATGTGCTGCAGGCTTCAGCTTGACAAAAGAGAACTTCTCAAAAAGACAGGCGGGCTTTTCGGAAGCGGCGAGAAGACAGGAAGTGTGGGTGTTGTAACGATAAACCTCCCAAGAATTGCATACAACGCAAAGAACGAAGCCGATTTTTACAGCAGACTTCAGTATCTCATGGCTGCTGCGAAAAGAAGTCTTGAGGTCAAAAGAACAGTGTGTACAAAACTTCTCGAACAGAATTTTTATCCTTACACAAAAAGATATCTCGGCAATTTTAATGCCCATTTCTCTACGATAGGTCTTATCGGAATGAATGAAATGTGTCTTAACGCATCATGGATAAAGCAGAATATTGCTGCTCCGAAGGGATTGAAGTTCTCTCAGGATGTCCTTGATTTTATGAGAGAGGAGCTTAAGAGATATCAGGAAGATACCGGCAATCTTTACAATCTTGAGGCAACTCCGGCGGAATCAACGACATACCGTCTTGCCAAGATGGATAGAGAAAGATGGCCTGAAATAAAGACAGCTTCGAACGGAAAGGAAAAACCGTTCTATACAAACAGCTGTCACCTTCCTGTTGACTACACAACAGATCCGTTTGAAGCCCTTGAGATTCAGGATCAGCTTCAGACAAGATTTACAGGCGGAACTGTTTTTCACACATTCCTGGGCGAAAAACTTCCTTCGTGGGAAGCGGCTTCGAAACTTGTAAGAAAAATAGCATATACTTTCAAGCTGCCTTACTTTACGATTTCACCTACATATACCATCTGTAATAAATGCGGGTATTTTGCAGGCGAACACGATATGTGTCCTAAATGTGGTGACAAAGTCGAAGTTTACAGCAGAATCACAGGATATTACAGACCTATCGAGCATTGGAATGAAGGTAAAAAACAGGAATTCGAAAAGAGGAAGGAATATGTTCCTGAATTTGAAAAAATGAAAAAAGTGCCTGATTCAGGAAACCATGTGTTTAAAAGAGGAGAGAGATTAGAAACAGCACAGGAATCCCTTTTCCCGTCAGGAAGCGGAAAATTGAGCGATGAGATATCAAGATCAAGTGTTTCTCACAGTTCACTGATCACTCCCGGGCTTGGCAGCGGTGTTGATCCTGAGATCAGGTTCCAGCAGAAAGTGATGCTTTTTACAACGAAGCACTGTCCTAACTGTCCAAAAGCAAAAGAGGAGATGCAGGGAACGCTCAACCTTCAGGTCATTGATGCAGAGGAAAATTTTGATATCACAAGAAAATACGGCATCAGATCTGTTCCTGCGGTTGTTGTTGAAGAAGGCGGTGCATACAGAACATACACAGGAATATCTGATATAATAAAATACAGAAAAGAACTCAGTTTAAGATAATTCATTAAAAAATATCCGCAAAAGATTCAGTAAAAAAGCGAAAGGGGCACTGCTTGATTGTGTGTCGGGAGG
Organism: uncultured Spirochaetales bacterium; assembly: GCA_964630905.1. GTDB lineage: Bacteria > UBP6 > UBA1177 > UBA1177 > UBA1177 > JAGOEX01. The sequence goes on from CAZVWR010000004.1 coordinate 86,839, forward strand.
GATTTCGCAGTGCCCCCGTTTTTTCGCAAGTTAATCCGCCCTCCGCTTTTTGAATAGCGGGAAAGCGTAGTGTGTGTGAGGACTTTATCTTCATCTTAGAAAAAACCGTTTTACAGGTTGATAGTAATTTAATCAGAAAAAAGATTCGTCCATTTCGTTAAAGTAGAACATAAAAAAAATAAGTACGGGTGCTGATTGATAAATCAGGACGGCTATCACTCTGATATTGTTGAGGTTTTGCGGTTCGAGTTAAAGTTTGCGAAATAATTGGAATAAGTATAAAATCAGCATGTTTTTTAGTTTTAAGGAGAAAAAATGCTTTTTAAGAACAGAAAATGGGCTCTTGTTCTTTCGGGAGGAGGGGCAAAAGGGATCGCCCACATCGGGGTTTTGAAATTTCTTGATGAAAACGGGTTGAAACCTGATATGGTTGCGGGTACTTCTGCCGGTGCAATTATCGGCAGTTTTTACTGCTGCGGCATGACAGCTCTTGAAATAGAGGACTTTATTCTTAATGATTTCGATTACAAGGATTATTTAGACATCAGGACTCTCCATCTCCCTGAAATGACTATTACAAGGGCTTTGCAGTTTGGAGAAAGTCTGAAAAATCTTTTTTCAAGGACCGGGATTGATTCGGGAGGTAAAATATATCGAAAAGTGCTTGAACTTACTAAAGAAAAAAACTTCGGGGAAGAGGCAATACCGTTTTGTTGCAATTCCGTGGACATAATTAATCACAGACACATTATTCATGATTCCGGAAAAATTGCAGATGCAGTCAGAGCATCGTGTGCTGTTCCGGGATTTTTTGCTCCCTGCAAAGTCGGGAACGGACTTCTTGTTGATGGCGGTATCTATGAGAATATGCCGGTTTTTATTCCGAGACAAAAAGGAATAAAACGGATAGTTGCAGTTAATCTGAATACTTATAATTCTGTTGACATTAATAAAATTCAAACAGGTGCGGAAGTGATGGTCGAAGCAATGTTTATTTCGAGCAGAATAAGAAAAAGAGAAGGGATGGACAAGCCCGATGTTGAAATAATTGCAACTGACGACAGGCCCAACAATGATTTTTCAAATCCGCATGAGCTTATTGAGCTCGGATATCAAAAAACCCTTGAAATGTCTGAAGAAATTAAAGATCTGATTCTTTCCCCGGTTAAAAAACTGTTATTAGCGAAATTGTAGTTTTTCGCACATCTTTCAAAAGGCGAACCACAAAAAGCTTTTTTTAAAGGACATTTTTGTAAATAAGGACGAAATTCATTTCTATTTATTTAATTTAATGACTGCAAAGTGCTTTTATTTAAACTTTTTCCGGAGGTTTTTTATGAAAAAATTCATGATTTTACTTGTAGTGATTTTTTTTGCTGTGATTTTGGTTTCATGCGGTGAAGAGAAAAAGGAAACAGGTGATACCGGAAATACCGGAAACACAGGTGATACAGGAAATACCGGCGATACCGGTGATACCGGCAATTCCGGCAATACCGGCGACAGCGGTAATTCGGGCGACTCAGGAGATACAGGTAATTCGGGAGATACCGGTAATACAGGAAATACAGGTGACACTGGCAATACCGGAAACACAGGAAACACAGGAAACACTGGCAATACCGGAGATACCGGAGATACGGCAATAGAAATAACTCTTGTTGAAAATGTAATTGATGACAACCCTTATAATCCTGCATTCGTAACTGTTGCTGATCTTGATCTTGACGGAAATCTTGACATTATATCTTGCGAATATGGTCCATCCGGTTTTTCAAACACAAGTATGGAAGGAAAGATCCAGATATATTACGGAACAGGAAATATTGCGACTTGGAATAAGCAGCAGCTTGACACAGGCTCCGCTGTCAAATTTCCGCATCCCCCTGTTGTTGCAGATGTTGACGGCGACACAGATCTTGACCTTATAATTCCGGGAGGATTTCTTGCATGTGAAGCAAATCCTCTTGGCGGTCCCTGCGGAACGATTTTCTGGATGGAGAACAAGGGCGAAACATGGGAAAGGCATGATGTTGTCCCTATGGGAGATCCTTCGTTTTATTTCGGAATAGAATATGTCGATTTTGACGGTGACGGAATCAAAGATATTGTTACAACAGCAGAGAAGTTCACAAAGAACATGATGGGTTCTGTTACGGCCCGCGAAGAAAAACTTCTGTGGTTTAAAGGAACTGATTCAGGAATAAGATTCGAAACAACCAAAAGATTCATTTCAGAAAATCATGGTGGCCCTTTTTCAAGAGTTATAGATATTGATGAAGATGGAGACCTGGATATAGTAACGGCTCAATATTTTATTGATCCTGCAGCACAGCCGTCGTTTGTCTGGCTTGAAAGAGTTGCAATTGACAACTGGACTCCGCATGCTATCAACAACGACAGCGGTGAAGGTTTTCAGATAAATATAGTTGACGATCTTTACGGTGACGGTGTCCGCCGTGCAGTAGGAACAAATCATACCAATACTGCTGCAAATCCATCCAGTGCGATGGAAGGGCTTTTTGTGTTTGATATTCCTGAAGATCCGACTCAGCCGTGGACAAAAAAGCTTATTTCTGACGGCATAAAGTCAAGAAAGGGAAGCAGTATGGCACCGATGGCGGCTCCCGGTGTTTTCGGTATAGGCGATCTGACAGGTAACGGTTTGATGGACATCGCTCTTTCAGGTGACGGTGATGCAAGAGTTTTCTGGTATCAGCAGACTTCGGCAGGTGAGTTCACTCAGCATGTAATTGGCGGCGAGCCAGTAGGATCGCAGCCCGAAGCTCCGAATTCCCAGTTCGGACAGGCAGGCGGAATGAAGATAGTTGATCTTGATGATGATGGACAGAACGAGCTGATAGTTACTTATTATGAAGGAAATAAGCTGGTTATTTATACTGTTCAGAAGTAATTTCCAGGCATTTTCATTTTTTATTATTTTAGAGGTCTGAATGAAAAAGTTCTTAATATTACTGTTTATTTCATTGTTCTTGTTGTCCTGCGGTGACAAAGATCAAAAAAGTCAGGATTCCGAAAACAATGATGAATCGACAGATGAAGCGGTAGATGAAACAACAGATGACGCAGTAGATGAGATGTCAGATGAAACAACAGATGACGCGGTAGATGAATCTTCTAAAACTGATGAGGACAGTGTTGAGTATGTTGCTATAATTCCAGGTGTTGGTGTCGGTAGTGTTGAAATAGGAATGAAATACAGCCGGATAAAGGATCTGATAGGTGCTCCTGATTCAGAAATGGGATTCAACCGTCTTGTTACGGCCGATTATAAAACGCTTTCTCTTGAACTGGTTTTTACATCACCTGATCTTGCTATGTTAAAAGATGACGCTGTCCTTATTGCAATAGGTGCAAAAGACGGTGGCGTTTTTTCAGGAAAGATCATTCCCGGAATGACAAGAGATGAAATAGAAAAAGTGTTTACAGGAGAAAAAGAAGATACAGGCGATTATGTTTTTTATCCGGAAGGTTTTTCAGTCCAGTATGAAAATAATATTTCGGTTCTGATCGGAGTTTTTCCGCCATATAAGCTTTCATATTCTCCGCCTGAAATGATCAATTGCAAAACTTCGAAAGAGTAGGAGAATAAAAATGAATAAAATATTTGAAAGTATTGTTTTCATTGCTCTTTTTGTTACAACATCATTGTATGCAAAAGTTGAGATTGATGGCGAAACTTATGAAGTTTTCGATCCACATCTTCATGTTGGTGAAGTGGGTGCTGTTCCGCTTAATGCAAAAAAGTTTTTTACAGAATTCCTTTTTATGGGAGTTCCGTATATTCCTGCAATAATCGGAAAAGTGACAAATCCTTATGAGGACCATATCGGTATTAAGGGAAATATGGAGATCGGTGGAATAGACAGAGCAGTTATTCTTGCAGTATATTCAATGGATACAACTGGTTATGCAACAAATAGTGAGGTTGAGGGATATCTGGTTGATGACAGAAATACGGATGTTTCAGGGAACAGGATATTCTGGGGAATGGCGAGCATGAATTTTGAAGATTATGATAATGAAGAGATCCATTCAGCCCGCCTTGAAGCACTGGAGTCTTATTTTAAACAGAGACCTGATATTTTTATCGGATTGAAACTTGCTCATGCTCATCAGGGTGTTGCATTCAACGATTCAAGATATTACGATGTTTTTGAAATTGCGGCAAAATATTCTGTTCCAGTGCTTCTTCATACAGGTTTTTCGCCTTTCCCCGGTTCAAAGGACACTCCGGAATACTACGATCCGTCTTATCTTGAGGATGTAATTTCATCCTATGACGGTGTAGATGAGAATGGCGATGCAAATGATGAAAAAGTTGTTAAATTTGTGTTCGCTCATGCAGGTCAGGGAGATAAAAGATCAGTATTGTCAGCACTTTCCATGGCTGAAAAATATGGAAACATCTATCTGGATCTAAGTGCATTGAAAAGACCTTTCCAAATTGATGAAAATGGAAATGAAGTTCCGGAGGGTGAAGAAGAAAGTGTCGAAGGTTATGACAAGGAACTTGGACAGATCCCATTTGTTCTTCAGGAAATTAAAGACAGAAATCTGATTGACAGAGCTTTTTTTGCAACTGACGGACCGCAGTATTCAGGAATGCTCAAGTCCTATTTGTCCACTTTCATAAAAGGGATCAAGAAAGTTGGTTTTTCAAAAGAGGAAATTGAAAAACTGCTTTATAAAAATGCCGACAAACTTTATTTAAAAAGATAATTAAGATTAGTAGGAGTCAAAAATGAAAAAAACAATGCTTGTTCTTCTGGTAATATTTTTAATGATTTTCTTTGTTTCATGCGGAGAAAATGAAGAAACGGAAAAGGTAAATGATGATGCCGGGGAAACAGTTGACGAAGAAAAAAATGACGATGTAAAAACAGATGATGTTCAAAAACAGGATGATGAAACAGCAGATGAATCAGAAAGTACAGTTGATGAGAGTCAGACTGTCGATGAAATTATTGAAGAAATTGATGAAAATAATATCGATTTAGAGCAGAATGATGATGAAACAGTTGATGAAACTGAGATCGCAGATGAAAACAATGAAAATCCTTATTCCTGTCTGGCTAATCCTTGTGCGGTTGATGCCGATTGTCCATGTGAAGCGAGCTGGTGCGTAATTGATGACGATAATGTCAGTTATGCAGGGCTTACAAAGCTTACATGTGCAAAAAAAGATTGTATTGTCGGAGATGATTCAACATGTCCTGCTGATTACACTTGTGCCGAAATTCCCGGATTTGTTCTTGCATTAATGCCCGAACTTCCAAAAACTGTCTGCAAGAAGAAATAACTTATTCCTTGTAAAAAACCCCGACAGTGATATTTTATCTAAGCTTAAATTGATAATTCACATTTTTGCGGGGGTTAAAATGAGAAGGTTTTTATTTTTTGTTGTTATTTTGTCGCTGATCGTTTCGTGTGATGGTAAGAAAACGATAAAAGACAATGATGATCTTAATGTTTCAGGTGACAGTGACGAGATATCTGATGAAGCTGTTACTGATACTGAAAATGTCGATGATCCGTTTGATTCCGATGAGATCATTGATGATGCCGAACTTCTCTGCGGAAACGGTGTAATTGAAGGAACAGAGGCCTGCGACAAAGATGAAAAGAGTTGCGTTGAGCTGGATGCAGAAAGATATATCAGCGGAACCGCCGCATGTTCATCTGACTGCACGGAATATGACACATCAACCTGTGTGAGAAGCTGTACCGACGGCTCAACAAGATGTCTTGTCAATGTTCTTCAGGAATGTTCAGAAAGAACATGGAGTGATAAAGAAGATTGTTCCGACAAAGATCTTTTATGTCTGCAACAGCCCGAATCATCAGGATATCAGCGTGTTTATGAATGTAGAGAGCTCGGTGAAGACAACAGTTGTGCCGTAGTCCTTGCCTGTTATAACATTTGTGAAGGGGATTCCGATTGTCAGGATGAATGTGAGGCAAGCGGAACAGAGGCGGCACAGAATTTCTTTGATCCTCTTCTTGAGTGCGGTGAAGCTAATTGTTCAGGAGTTTCAGATACGAATTGTCTTAGAGAAAGCTGCAATACTGCATACAGGGCATGCCGTAACGATCCGGGAATTCAGTGCAGTAACGGATTTGTTGAAGGGAGTGAAGAGTGTGATGACGGAAATCTTTCAAATATGGACGGATGTTCAGATGAATGCAAAGTGGAAACGGCAGGAACCTGTAACAACGGTGTAATAGAATCGCTCGAACAGTGCGAAGACGGAAATCTTGATAACGGGGATGGCTGTGATGAATTCTGCAGATTTGAATATGATGACAGGTTTGATCTTGAAGGACCTGAATACACAGGTGATTCTTTAATGATATTAAATGTTTCTCCGTTAAGCGGCAATATTTCAAACAGTGGTGCAATGCCTCCTGCGGTGCTTAAGAACATTTCAGTTACACCGGAATCTTCGGGAACAGGGCTTAATGATCTTTTTATAAATCCCCATTTCAAAATTCCTGAAGGGTTGACCAATGATGATCTTTATGAGCCGAGAATTCTTCTTCTTCCCAAAGTAGGGGACACACAGGTGTTTTATGTTGTCAATTCATCAGGAACCTCGTATGATCAAGTCACGGCAACACTTTTAAAGATCGGGACTCATGTCCAGATCTGGTCTGATGAAGCTGATTTCGCAACGACTGAAGAGATAAATGATATAGCCGATGAGTTTGATGATGTTATCTATCCGCTTGTGACAACGAATTTTGCAATGCCTTCAGATGTAAATGATGATGAAACCATAACGCTGCTTTTTACAGATCTCGGTCTTTCAATTGCGGGCTATTTCAGCCCCGGGGATCTTTATGCAAAGTCGATGTATCCTCAGTCAAATGAAAGGGACATGATATTTGTCAGTACAAGGAACGCTCTGACCGAAAAGAGTGCATATGCAGTTATCGCACACGAGTTCCAGCACCTCTGCTATAACAATCAGAATGCGATCGTTGAAGGCGATGCAATGGGGATCAACAGCAACGAAAATATCTGGATCAATGAAGGGATGTCGATGACAGCGATGCATCTTTACAACGGGATACAGTCAGACTGGATAACGGCCTATAATCAGTCGGGCTCGATCTCTTCAGGGCAGGCGCTTACTTACTGGAATGATTCTGATTCAAACGATGTTTACGGCAACTATGCTCTTTCATATCTTTTCTTTCAGTATCTTAGAATTCAGGGAGACAACAAAACTGAAATGTTTAAAGAAATAGTGACCGATCCAATTAATGATTACCGCTGTATTGAGAAAGCAATAAGAAAATATGCGGGAGAAGGGTATAATTTCAGTGATTTCTACACCGATTTCCGTCTTGCACTGTTTCTGAAGGATGCTTCAGGCAGATTCGGATTCAAAAGTGAAACAGGATTCAACCTCAACAGGAAATATTATAACGGCACAGCAGCCGTTGACCTCAGAGGAACAGGCACTCTCATCAAACAGATCTCTTCATCCTTCACCGAGCCTGTTGGCAAAGGTGCACTGATAAAATATATCGGCATCACGACGGAATAAAAAAGTTCATATTTTATGTATTCAGACAACTTATTGACTCAAAATAGAGTTTAAAGTATCATCGCTCGATTTTAAGTTTATTGAGGTTGTTTTATGAAAAAGTCTATTTATTCTGCGATTTTTCTTTTGTCTCTCACGGGTCTTGCGCTTGAAAACGCCCTGACGAGGATTTTCAGCATAACAATGTGGTATCATTATGCTTTTATGGCAATATCTGTTGCGATGCTTGGAATGAGTACGGGCGCCGTGAAAGTCTATGTGTCACAGATGGGTTCTCTTTCAAAGGAGAAAATAGAGGAGGCAGTTTGTAATTACAGCAGGATGTTCGCCCTTTTTACGATCATTTCGCTTTTTGCACTTCTTTCAATTCCGTTCATTCCCAGACCGACCGGAGTAGGGATGTTCACGACATGGTTCATTTATTCAATAGCTGCAGCCCCTTTCTATTTTGCCGGAGTTGCCGTTGCTTTGATAATAACGACAAAATATATTGAAAATGTGAACAGGCTCTATGCTTTTGATCTTGCGGGTGCGGCGGTCGGGTCGGTCCTTTTTTTCCTTATGCTTTCAATTACCGATGCAGTCACATTCGTAATAATTCTGGCAAGCTCAGGATTTCTGGCATCTTTCTTCATTTCAAGGAAAAGGGTGGACATACTTCTTTTCCTTGCGGTAATTTTTTTAGGGGTATTGAACCATTCTGAAAAGATATTTAAAATAGAGTGGGCGAAGGTTGAAAAAGGAGTTCTTACTGCAACAGTTGAAAACAATGTAGAGTGGGAAAAATGGACCCCGTTTTCAAGGATTACGGTCTCTCCGATGGAGGACAATCTCGGTTTCGGATGGGGAATTTCAAGAAGAATGATGGGTCATTATCCCGATTACAGGATCGAGCAGAAGGCACTGACCATCGATTCAGCAGCAGCGACAGTAATAACAAAAAACCAGATGCCTGTCGAAGGACTCATTCATCTTAAATATGACATAACAAACATCGTTCATCCTCTTTTTCCGAATTCCAGGGTTGGTGTTATAGGAGTAGGCGGCGGCAGGGATATTCTTTCGTCACTTCATTTTAATCAGAAAGAAGTGTGGGGCATAGAGATAAACGGCAGGATACTTGAGGCAGTGACGGAACATTATTCAGATTACACTTACGACATAAAAAAACTTCCGAATGTTCACCTTGTTGAAGATGAGGCAAGGAATTTTTTTGAAAAGAATGACATAAAGTTCGACATAATTCAGGCAAGTCTTATCGATTCATGGGCGGCGACGGCATCCGGTGCCTTTGTTCTGACAGAGAACTCGCTCTATACAGTTGAAGCATGGGTGGCATTCCTGTCAAAACTGTCAGATAACGGTGCTGTGACAATGAGCAGATGGTACTATCCGAAAAGACCTGGAGAACTTCTGAGGCTAGTTAATCTTGCATATGAAGCACTTCTTAGATCAGGAGTTAAAGAGCCTCATAAACACATCGTTCTTGCCGGTCTGAATTTTTTTGATCCAGCATCTCCAATTGATGAACAATATGGATCAGGAACCATAGTCGTTTCAAAAAAACCGTTTAAAGAAAACATTGTAGACCGGTTCATAACGATCTGTGATACATACGGTTTTGAAAAACTTCTTGCCGCAGGGAAAGAGGAAGATTCTGTTTTTAAAGAACTTGTGACACCCGGGAAAAGGGACAGCTTCGTTGCAGGATATTCACTTGATATTACCCCTCCGACTGATGACAACCCTTTCTTTTTCAACATGCTCAGACCCCTTTCGGTCTTAAAAGGGGACAACATTGAGTCGGAAGGTCCGCTCTCGACCAATCTGATGGCGGTAAAAAATCTTCTTTCGCTCATTGCAATTGTTGTCATTCTCTCAATTTTTCTCATAATTGTCCCCCTTATCGCAAAAATGAAGCTTAAAACAAAAGAAGCACTTTTCAACAGACATTCCGGATATTTTGTTTCGATCGGAACAGGGTTCATGCTGATTGAGATCGCGCTTATTCAGAAGTTTGCAATATTTCTCGGTCATCCGACATACAGCATACTTGTTGTCCTTTTCACAGTGCTCCTTTTCAGTGGAATAGGGAGTTTTTTCAGCGGTGCAATATATAAAAAAACAGGAATGAAAGGGCTTTTTGCGATAATAATTCTGACAGTTATTTTCACCGGGTCAACGAACATGTTCATTCTGCCGTATCTCTCTTCATGGACAATCATGCCGAGAATTATTTATGGTTTTTCTGTTATGGCCGTTACAGGATTTGTCCTTGGAATGCCTTTTCCCACCGGAATGTCACTGCTGAATGAAAAAATGAAAGAACGGGCTCCGTGGCTATGGGGAGTGAACGGTGCGGCAAGTGTTGTAAGTTCGGTTGCGGCAGTTTCAATTTCTTTATTTTACGGAATTTCAGCGACTTTTTTTACCGGACTTTTTTTCTATTTTACGGCGTTCATTAGCGGAATTCTGATCGAAAAAGATTTTATAAAAAAATGAGAACGGTTCAGGTTTTCACATCCATATTTATTTTTATCATCTTTTTTGTCTGGAGCTTTAACGGCAGTTACGGTGCTCTGATCAATTTTTATTTTCCTTATCTTCCGATATGTTTTTTTGCGGTGCTTGTCCCTTTTTCCATTCCGGGGTTTTCTGAAAAGTTTTTTAAGAGCCTCTCAGCGTTGGAAAAATATTCATTTGTTATTTTTCCATCATTCATTTTTATTTTCACCCAGTATGTGTGGCATGATGTGTTTTCAGGGATTCCGCATGTTCAGGATGAAATAAATTTCAAATACCTTGCAACAGCAATACTTGACGGCTCTCTCACTTCGCCTCTTCATCCTCACTACGAGTTTTTCAGGTTCCTCTATATAATTCCATCAGAATCAGGAACTTACTCAATTTATGACATCGGTTATCCGATAGTTCTCGCCCCGTTTCTCTATTTCAAAGTTCCGTTTCTGTTAAATCCTCTTCTTTCATCGTTTTCAATATATTTTTTAGGACGGATAGCACAGGAGCTTTATGACCGACGCACTGCATCACTTTCAATGATGCTTGCATCTTTTTCTCTTTTCCTTTCATCAATGGGCGGAACATGGATGAGCCACTCTCTCTGTGCTTTTCTGACACTTGGATCGGTTCTTTTTGCAATAAAAAGTTTAAAAAAAGATTTTGTCAGGAACACGATAATATCGGCACTTTTAATATCGGCACTGATGTTCTCAAGACCGCAGAATGCCCTTTTTGTGTTGTTTTCTGTCGTTCTTTTCTATGCGTTTTTTGCCGGCGGCAGAAATTTTATTAAAAGTATGATAATTTCCGGGTCTATAATTTTTCTTTTTTTCCTTCTTTTTAACTACACGCACTATATCTTTTCAGGAGAAGTCCTTACCGGTAAACATTCGGTTTACTGGAATATTTCAGAACCTGTTGATGATTGTATGCGGCTTGGACTCGGTAACGGATGCCGTCATGCCACACTGATTGATATGCCGGATGAAGGACTCACATTCATCCATGCGGTTTATACGACATATCTGCGGCTTAATCAGCTTGTCTATGGGATGTTCTTTCATCCGCTGATGTTCATTTTCATCGTCATTCTTTTTCTTTTCAGAACAGATTCTGATAAGTTCAGAAAAGATATTTTCATTCTTTCATGTTTTCTCATCATCTTTTTCACATATTTCTTTTTCTATTTCGATGGAAATGTCTATGGACCGAGATACTATTATGAAGCGGCATTTTTCCTCACGATCCTTGCATCAAGGGGGATAATGCTTTCTGTGATCAAATTTAACACACAAACAAAAAACCCCCTTTTGCGTCCGGTCAATCTTTTTTCAGTGTTTTTTATTGCCGGAGTGATATTTCAGTTTGTGATTGCCGCACCGGCATTTTTCAAGCCGCACCGTCTTGCTTTCTGGGGGGCCGACCCTCTTCTTTATAAAGCACTGGAAGAGAAAAATATAAAAAAAGGGGTGGTTTTCATAAATCCGCACAGTTTTTACAGTTCAGGTACAGCAACGATGAACCTTCATAAAATTGATAAAAACGATCTGATCTTTGCCCGCGATCTGGGTCCATTCCAGAACCGCAGACTTATGAATTACTATTCTGACAGGTCGGCATATCTGGCAAATTTTAATAAGCAGTGGTTTGAAGAAAGGCTTCCTGATATTATTGAACTGAAAAAAGAGGAACTACCTGACATAATGAGTGTCGAACTTGAGGACAAGGAATGGCCGTTAAGCGGAAGTCCTGATTACTGCAATGCCTATCCGGCATGGAAATATATTGATCAATATGCAGGGTTTGAACTTGAACAGGGACTTACTGCCGGAAGGAAATATTTTTTCTGCAGATTTCTTGATAATTCGCAACATTACTCATTCGGACAGTATTTTGAAAAAGAAGGAAGATATACTGTTAAAATACACCATATCAAAACCCCTTTCGGAGCTAAGTTCAGAGTGTCGGCAGGCGGATCTTCTAATGATGTGAATTTTTCAGATGTTGAGAATACACTGTCAGAAACAGAGTTTGAAATGGATTTTAATAAAGGGATGAACATCATAAAAATTCAGCCGCTTGATATTAAGGAAAAAAGTTCAGGTTATTTCATCATTGACAGAATAGAATTCCAAATAACTCACCCCCTGACCCCTCTCTTTCAAAAATAGAGGGGCGAAGATTTTCTTAAATTATTTTTCCTGAGTTCCCGGTTTGCCGGGTCTTGGAAGCCATTTGAAACCGTCAAGAACTACTGTTGAATCCCATGAGTGGTCATCACCGTAAAAAACAGACCCTACTTCCCAGATAGCAAACCTCAATGTTATTTCTTCACCGGGTTCAACATTTCCTGTTGTTTTAAGCCATCCGGTTCCACCGCTTGCAGTACAATTTCCAAATACTATTTGAGATTCAAATCCGGTTCCTTCTAACAGCTGGTCACCTTTGCAATATTTTATAAGATCCTTAGGTATTCCGGTAAATCCTGTGCAATTTGGATTACAGGCAGTAAAAAGTCCGGCAGGTGCAAGATCAACTCCTACAGGATTTCCATTTGCATCTTTTGCGAGATTTTTGTCTGTAGGGTTCATAAATTCAGCACCGGGATTTTTATCATTATATGTCGAATCAAGAAGAGTTATGAAAAAGTCGTTGTAGTTGCTGTCACTGCAGACATTTGTAGGAAATTCTGTCGACATAAAAAACAGGTTGAACTCAAAAGCCCTTGCATTGGTAGGAACTTTCAGTTTTGCTGTCAGCATTACTGGATCCATAACATAGGGGAGTGTTTTTCCGGCACATTGATTTGTGAGACCGCTCTGAGGTGCCTGTCCTCCGCATGATGGTGCTTTGGGAACTTCACAATCAGGCATCATATTAATCCAGTCTTCAGGTATTACACTTGCAGTTTTCATGTCACCGGTATCGAGAGTTGCACAACTTGCATCTGCTGTAGGTCTATCCCAATCACCTGTTGAGAGGATAGAAAGAGCAACGCCCTCCAAAGGAACCATAGCATTGCCAAATTTAGGTTCCACAGCAAAGGTTTTATATTTGTCATCATAATAAGGCATCGGTTGACTCAATCTGCTCTTTTTTGAATAACTGTATTCACTATTTCCGCACGCAGCCTTGTTGTCATCAATAGTTTCTGTAGCTGCCGGTCCTGTAAGCGACAGTTCCGCAGAAACAAGCCCTGCGCACATTCCCATCCCTTTTGCAAGTTTCAGTGCGTTCCCGGGGTAATCATCGACAGCAAGAGCAAGTCCTTCATCACATATTGTTTTCTCGTCAACTTCGCCGTTGCAGTTGTCATCAATCATATTGTCGTCAAACTCGTATGCTCCCGGATTGATCCTTTCGGGGTCTCCAAGGCAGTCCCATGAAGTTTCACAGCAGTCACCGTCACAATATGTGTAACCGTCACCATCTTTATCAACAGCATTTTCAGCAGTCATATCGTCTCCGTCGCAATCCTGATCAATTCCGTCTCCGCAAATCTCAGGACCGGGAGTTATCGCTCCGACACATTCGCTCCAGTCTGTTCCGTCAACAACACAGGTTGCTATACCGGCTTTACATACTCCGACCCCTTTTGAATTGCTTGGTCCTTCATAGCATTCCTTTGTGTCTCCGGGTGTACATTGAACAAAAATACCACCCTCGTCTGTTTTTTCATTGTCTGATTCAGTTTCTGACCCATCATTGTTTTCAGTTGTGTCTGAATCATTTTTTGTATTGCTGTCATCTTTCGAGTTGTTTTCATCACCCGCAACATTTTCGTTATCTGTTTCTTCTTCATCTTTAACAGTACAGGAAGAAAATAAAACAAATGAAACCGATACAGCAAGAAGAATTAAAAGCTTTTTCATTATGTCCTCCGGAAAAAATATGTAAAAACACACACTGCTGAATGGAATTATATAAAGAGTTGATGAAATATCAAGGAGATGTTAAATACAGGGACTATCCGCTCTCAAAACTATTCCGTTTTCACCGAAAATGTAAAGATCGCTCTCTGGATCTGCCGCAATTGAATAGATGGGCTCACCGAGAGGATTGTCAACGCTTTCGATGAAACCCTGAGTTGTCATGTTCTTATAATGATAGATCCATCCTTCACTGCTCATAGAGATAAGAACCTTATCCTGACTGCAAGCCCAGACATCTGTGAAGCTGTATTCATCATAAAGCGAACTTCTTGCGTCATTTATCCATTTTGTTCCGTCATAGCTGAAAATATAGGCGGTTTTACCATCCGGTGAACTGCCGAGTATCCAGATGTTGTCAGGGTCAAGTGCAAAAATCCTGTGCATGTTCACTTGTGTTTCTCCTGTCGGTAGTCCGCGGTCGATCAGGTCCTTAGGAAGATTTGCGACCATCATGTTCCCGTCATACTCCAAAACGATATCTTCTCCCGATGCAATAAATGAGTCGTCATCAAAAAGCCATACAGAATTGATCTTTTTACCCGAAAGAACAGGTATGTTTATAAAATCGCTATCAGTTTTTAAGTAAATAAATCCGCCGGTCAATGCGGCAATATGTCCTGAATCATTGATCGAGACGCTTGTCACGGGTGAACCCGTCCCGAGGTCGAAACTGTTTTCAATATTGTCATTTTTAACAACATGGACTGATCCGTCACTTGTTCCAAGGATAATAGACGAGTTGCCTGCATCAATTGAAGTTATCTCAAAATCGTAATATTTAGAATCCGTCATACCATCCTTAATTGTATAGACAGAATCTCCCCCTGCCGCAATGAAACGGTCTTTGGCAAAGCGGGACCCGACTGGAATGCCGGAAATACCATCATTTGGAAATGTCCTGATCCTGTTTAAAATTTCATTTTTGTCTGCGAGTGTCACAAAACAGTTCTCCTTATTGCAGCTGTATTCAAAAGTGAGTTGATCGTTAAATTTCCATTTGACTGAATCATCTGTCTTAGTCATAAATTTATTCCTTTCCGACATCATTCCGGTTGTATCAACAGAGTCGGGATCTTTGACTTTTCTTATTGCAAAACCGTTATATTTAAAAAGATCATTTTTGGTTCTGACATATATTTCGTTTTCGCTCTTTCCGAAAACATCTTCTATTTGAGCTGAAACCGGAAAATAATTCACAGAGTTGGGAAGTATCTGGATCAACATCTTTCCTGCTGAAATAAATATACTTGCCGGTGATGCCGCAAAAACGGCTGTCGCCTTGTTTTTAAAAAATCCTTTGTTTGAAGAGAGCTTCTCTCCATCCCACGATGCCAGAAATCCTGAAGTGCCAAATATTTGAAGAACATTGTTATGAACCTTTAGTCCTTTAATATCCCACGGCAGATCAAAATTCATCACAGTTCCATCAACATTCATTACACCGTTTTTTCCGCCTGCGATGATGCTGTTTTTATAATACGATAAAGATGTGTAACCAGAAACATCAAGTTCAGTTTCCGATATTATTGCAGGGTTTTCATCAAAAATGACGATCTTTGAAGGGCTACCCTCTTTTTTTACAAGTGCAGCGGCTGATGTGTCGTCAATTACAGCAATAGATTCAACATTTCCTGAAATAGAAAGGGTTTTCCAGATATCTTTTTTTACCGCAAGAAGATTTTCCCCGCCGGCAAAAACTCTGTTTTCTGAAACCATTACCGACATCATTTTTGTTGCCGTTTCAAATTCTACTGTCCACACAGTTCCGTCATAATGGAGTATCCCGGCTCTTCCTGCCGCATAAATATCTGATGCACTCTTTCCTGACAATGAATATATTCCTGATTTAACTGGAGAATAATATTCACCACCATCATCTAAACAGCTTATGAAACCTTTGTCATATTTGAGTAGTGATCCGTCTGTTGCCGATGCCCAGATGTTATTTTCATCAAAAGCCGCAATAGAAGAAAAAGTTCCGCCGCTTCTTAACTGATGAGGAATTATGTCAAATAGAGATCCTAATTTGTAATAGACATTAGCTTCTGTCACAAAGAACATATCACCGTTTTCAATGAAATCTGATGCAACGACCGGATCACCTGTGGGGTAGGGGTTCACCCAGCAGTAACCGTATTTGCACACTTCTTTTACGCATTGATTTTTTATGTTTTTAAGTCCGCAGGTCATCTCTTCAGAGCATTTTCCGCAGTCAAGTTCACCTTTTGAAGAAGCGACCACACCGCATTCCGCCTTGAAATAACCGCAATTCTCTTCAAAATCGGGAAACAGCTCCTCATTGTCGGCATCTTCATCATTTTCATCATTTTCATTATCCTGACCAAGATCATCAGCATCAGAATCATTCACAGATTCGTCAATCTCCGCCTCATCATTCACAAAATGATCTTCGTCGCTTACCTTTGATTTTCCGTCACTGCAACTTAAAAGTAATAAAAAAACAAAAAAACTGATAATCAACCGCATAATATCTCCTTAAAAAAAACTGTTAATTAACCAACTTCCCCAAAT
Organism: uncultured Spirochaetales bacterium; assembly: GCA_964630905.1. GTDB lineage: Bacteria > UBP6 > UBA1177 > UBA1177 > UBA1177 > JAGOEX01. The sequence continues at coordinate 103,400 of CAZVWR010000004.1, forward strand.
AATCCGGCAGGTTGTCAACATCCTTTCTCGGAACATCCCGTCTCTACCTCACACATCTGGTGTCAGAATAATTTTCCGTCCTGTAGTGTCTATCAATACTGGCTGTGTAGAAATTTACATACCATATAATGTCATAGTACTGCAATTCTGAAGAAGACCTGAGTAAATCTGTGCCCCCGAATACACTGTATTTTCCGCTGCTGTCCACAGGACATCCATCACACGAGATCCCTGAATCTAAATGATCAGGATCTTCTAATTCACACCAAATGTTCTGCCCTGAAGGTTTCGGATATTCAGTCTGTGGGCAGTTCTGAATAAGAGCTCTGAGCTCCTGTATGTTTGGCATTCTTTCGCCTGAACTTTCTTTGCAATATGACTTTACACACGACCACTCTAAACCTTTATGTTTGAGTGAAATTGTTGTCCACGAACCGTCAACACATCGTTCAAATGATTCAAAATCAACACAGTTTTTTACAGCACCGTGTTCGCAGGTGTCGGCATCTTCAGCATCATCAGCATCAGAATCATTCTCAGTTTCGTCAATTTCTGCATCATCATTCACAAATTGGTCTTCATCGTTTGTATTCGATTTGCCGTCACTGCAACTTAAAAGTAATAAAAAAACGAAAAAACTGATAAACACTCTCATGATCTCTCCATATAAAATGTCAATTCATGCATTTTCCAAATAATCCGGCAGATTATCAATGAGATAAAGTGGAATGTGAAGGGTTTTTCCGTTAGTAAGTTCGATGTTTTTTAAACTTACGATCACTTTAATTTCCGGTGAATACATTTCTGAATAAACTGACAAGCTTTTTGCTTTTGTTCTTGAGCCGGACTTAACTTCAACCGGAATGATGTTCCCTTCGTGCTGAATTAGAAATTCAATTTCAGACTGGCGGCGCTGCCATGAAAAAAGTGGCGAGAACCGGTTTGAAACAAGTGAACCTGCGACAAAATTTTCAGCGATATATCCTTTAAAAGAGCCATAATTCTGCTGAATGATCTGTGAAAACGAAATGTTCAGCATTGTGTGAAGGATTCCTGTGTCAAACAATGCGAGCTTAAATATGTTGTGTTTGCGGTAGCTTATAAGAGGTGTCTCCGATTTTTCGACAATATTGATCCGGTACAGAAGACCTGAATTTATAAGCCAGTCAATCGGGCCTTCAAGATCTGCGTATCTCGATTTTCCCGGAATGACATCCTTGAACTTGAACCGCTGAATGGAATTATCAACAGCGGTGCTTAAATACTGCGGAACATGATCAAAAACAGAATGGATGTGACCTGCATTTACTGCTCCGGCATGTTTGGCAAAATCAGACACGAAATTAAAAATGAGCCGTTCATGGATCATACGGGTCTTTTCAAATGCGGTTTTTGTGTTTTCCCTGTTGTTGACAAACTCTGATACAGCTTCAGGAAGTCCTCCTGTTACATAAAAATGAAGAAAAAGATCAATAAGTTTTTTGTGAAGAATTTCAGGAATTGGCAAAAAATCCTTTTTTTCTTTTATGAATTGAGCAAGCTCAGGTTGTATGGCTTGCAGGAACTCAGAAAAATTCATGGGATACATAATGATATCTTCAACTTTCCCAACCGGAAATCCTGCTGTTGAAGAAACAATCCCGATATTTGATCCGGCGGCGCAAACGGGCTGGCTGGGTTTAAGTTCAGCAAAATATTTTAAAGAAGTCAGGGCGTTGGGTGATTCCTGAACTTCATCAAAAATTATCAGATCACTCTCATTGACAGTAGTGTTATAAACCAGCTCATAATTATTTAAAATTGTTTCAGGATCAAGCGAGTTTGAAAAAAGTGAGTTGAGGTTTTTATCTTTTTCAAAGTTCAGGTAATGAACTCCGGGAAAATAATTTTCACCGAAATGTTGCAATATCCATGTTTTTCCAACCTGTCTGGCGCCTCTTAGCAACAGCGGTTTTCTTCCGTTCCGCTCTTTCCATTCGATCAGTTTCTGTAAAATAAATCTTTTCATTTTTAACCTCTTTTACACTTTTTGCATGTAAATAATGTGTCAAAACCACACTTTTTGCAAGATAAAAATGTAAAATTAAGCACTTTTTACATGATAAAAGTGTTAAAATCCGACACTTTTTGCGTGATTCAGCTGTTTTACTGATTAAAGACCGATTCGTCGAGTTCCCCTTCACTTTTGGCGACGATGAGCGTTACGACGGTGTCACCTGAGATGTTTACGGCGGTTCTCATCATGTCGAGTATTCTGTCGATTCCCATTATGAGGGCGATTCCTTCAACCGGCAGTCCGGCCTGAGTGAGGACCATCGAAAGGGTGATAAGCCCGACACTTGGAACGCCCGCTGTCCCGATGCTTGCGATCGTTGCGGTGAGAACAACGGTTAAAAGAGCTGTGAAAGAGAGGTCAATGCCGTAAACCTGAGAAATGAAAACAACGGCACAACCCTGCATTATTGCAGTTCCATCCATATTGACAGTTGCTCCAAGCGGCAGAGTGAATGATGCGATCTTATTTGAAACTCCCATTTCCTTTTCAGCAGTTTCCATTGTGACAGGAAGGGTTGCATTGCTTGAAGCAGTTGAAAAAGCGACAAGCATTGTGGAATAGAATTTTTTTATAAAAGTAATTAGTGAAAGACGGGCGAATATTTTCAATGCAAGTCCGTAAGTAACTGAAAACTGGATCAAAAGTGCCACAGTCACACAGATTATATATTTCATCAGCGGAGTGAAAGCTGAAAAGCCCTCCTTTGCAAAAACATTGGCGACAAGGGCGAAAACTCCGAAAGGGGCAGTTGCCATCACGACCATGATCATTTTCATAACTATCTCATTTAACTGCTCGATCAGAGTTCTCACATTCTGAACTTTTTCACCCAGAGCAGCCATCGAAAAACCGAAAACAAGGGCAAAAAATATCACCTGAAGCATGTTTCCTTCTGAAAAAGCGGCAAAAGGGTTGACAGGAACAATTGAATATATCGTCTGGGCAATTGAAAGAGCCGGTGTTTCAATCTTTTCAGCAACCTGAATCTCTGTGTGAAAGCCGATTCCGGGGTCGATGATGTATGAAACGATCAAAGCAATGGTAACGGCAATTGCAGTTGTTGAAAGATAAAATATGAGAGTTTTTCCACCGACCCGGCCAAGTTTCTTTATGTCATTTATCCCTGCCGCTCCGCAGATTAAGCTCGTCAGAACAAGCGGAACAACAAGCATCCGTATCGCTGAAATGAACATTTTTCCGACAATTTCAAAAAGACCGGAAATGAGCCAATTGTTAATAAATCCGCTATGTTGTCCTGCTGAAACAATATTGAGAATGACCCCTGTAAGTGCTCCGGCAATAAGTGCAAAAAATATCTGATTTGTGAGTGAAAATCTTTTTTTCTTATTTGTCATAGATTAAAAAATATCGTATCCGTTAAACACCGGTCCGTCTTTACAGACAAGATAATTTCCCCCTTTTGTTTCAACTCTGCATCCAAGACAGGCGCCGATTCCGCAGCCCATTCTTGCTTCGAGTGAATGATAAATTTTTATCTCTTTATGAATTGAAGCAGTCCTGTGAACGCTCTCCATCATTATTTCCGGTCCGCAGGTGCATATCAGATCGGGAGTTTTTTCATTATTCAGCATGTTCTCAAGTGCCTGATGGGGATATCCTTTTATTCCGCAACTTCCGTCATCGGTGCAGAGAATCACTTTGCCGAATTTTTCAAAAAACTCTAAAGCAATAACCGCCTCATCGTTCTTAAAACCTAAAAAGAACACTTTGTTTTTTGCTTTTGAGTTCTTTGCCGCATAAAGCAAAGGTGCAACACCGATCCCGCCTCCGACATAATAAACAGTCCCTTCCGAATCAGGAAAGCTGTTGCCTAAGTGACCGACAACTCTCAGCTTTTCTCCAACGCTCATCTTTGAAAGAAGCTCAGTTCCACGCCCGACAATTTTTATCAGAAGAGATAAAACGCCGTCATTCCAGTCAAAAACCGAAATCGGACGAGGAAGATAAGGATCAGTCCTTCCATCCACCATACTCAGCATGACAAACTGACCCGGAGCCGGCTTTTCGCCAAATGCAACTTCAAGAAGAAAAGTGTCGTGATTTAGAGATCTTGTAGAAACTATCTCAGTTACGAGGTTGATGCTCATGGTTCCTCCGTTAAAAAATACATTCAACTATATCAGGAAATATTTTTTTGGCAATTTGGTTACTTCACTGAACATTTCCTTGTAAAATGAAAGAACTCGTAAAACAGAAGCTGCCGCCCTCGAAAGTCAGAATCTACATAACAAA